>CAJUMQ010000003.1 GCA_910587035.1 uncultured Desulfovibrio sp.
AAAATGTCCCTTATATTTTGAACACAAAGTTCTTACTTCTTCATTATTTAAACTATCAACAACTATTACTTCAAAATCTTTAAAATCCTGATTGAATACTGAATTTAATGATATATACAAGCCTTCATCAATATTAAAAATTGGTATAACAATTGAAAAAAAAGGAGCAGTCATAATTAGACCTCTTAATGTATATATTCCAAGGCAAATAATTCATGGATTCACTTTTTTATGTAACCACTGCAGATAATCACCCCTAAAGCCTCTATTTTTTTGATAGGGATACACATATTTACATAAGAACTCATATTTGATCTTTCTCTTAACTGTTCTAGCCAATTTTCCACTTAACAAGCTCTGAGGAAGCAATCTTTTTTTGGGAGATATAGGCGGATATGTGGTAACTGTAATCTCCCTGTTGAGATTCTTATCATTATATATATGCAGCAGGAGTCTGTGAAACCTTGCTGACGAACCATCCCAGTCCGGCCAGATGGACGCTGTGGCCAGAGCATTAAATTTAAGCCGTTTCAACAACTCCTTGTCATTCTCCAGACTGTGAATGGCTTCCCATATGCCTATTTCATCTCCCGGCTGTCTGATGAGGGAATTGAAATCATTCACCATGTATTCATCATGGCCGCTGACAGCATAGGCAATGGCAGTTCCCCCACAGTGGAACATTTCCAGCGGCGGCCCAAACATGCCCTCCACATAACTGAGCTTTACCAGGTAGTCGCATTGACGATATATCTCGCCTACCTGGCTTGCCGGAACATTGGAAATTACCCTTTCGACACCTGGAAAAGAGTCAATTGGCGAGGAGGTCAGCAGCCAGATTTTGAATTGCGAATATTTGCGGCACAGGGCTACTGTGCGCGGCACATTCTTGAAATCCACATCCACAGGCCCCTCAATGAGCAGGCGCCCTTTGGTCCCAAATGGATTGTCACTAAACAGATAGTCCTTTCTGACGCCGTTTCTGCAAAGCCACGCGGAAGCTGCGTATTGCTGGCCAAGATATTTTTTTATCCACATGGCCTCTGTGATTACAGGCAGCCCCTGGCTATAGGTATGATTGATCATCCCCCTGAGGGCAGTTTCCTTTTTATCCACAAAAAAGGATTCTATGGACTGCACAAAATAGATTTTGCAGGCATCCGTCTGGTTGAGGTAATAAACTGTATTCCACCAGGTGGCTATGGCTATATCGTATTTATCCTTGAGAGCCTGATCGATGGGCATGATGGTCAAGGCTGTTAGCGCCTCATGCCAGTCATTTTTGCGGGTATCAAAAATATTGCCAATGACCACATCATGCCCCATTTTCTTCAGATACAGGGCATGTTGCAGAATCACATATGTGCCGCCGCTTATGGCTATATCCCCAACGAGAAACAGTATTTTCATGGCTTGCAAATAATTATGGTTTCATTCTCAGCAGCTTGCGTTTGATAAAGACTTTCGTTTTTTGCATGAATGTTTTGGGATCCATGAGCAGCAGCAGGATATATTTGCGGTAGCCATAGGAATTGAAGTTATCGATGGTCACCTGTGTCGGCGCCGTGGTGACAATGATATCCTTTATGCACAGGGGCAGATCGTCAAAGGAGATCTCATCCTCAAAATAGCTGTTTTTATAGATATCTGGATCAAAGAGACTGGAGAGAAGATAATTCTCAAAGAACACGCTGCCGTCTATAAAACAGGGATCCATATATTGCAGATAATCCTTGAATATGGCGCAGATATCGGAGACAAAAGCCAGGGCGCCCTTCTGGATCTGGCAGATGACGGGGTTCTCATATCTGTATTTTTTATCAAACACTGGCCACGCGATTTCTTGATCAACATTATAGCCTGTGCAGCTGGATATGTTTTGCGAGAAAATGGCTTCCCGCAAGGCTCCGGACACCTTGGGAATAAAGTTGTAGTAAGCAGAATTTTTTATGGCGAATTTCAGGCTGCGCCTTCTGCCCATGTCATTGTTTTGAAACAGGGAATAGGAATGGACATCATAGCCAAATTCAGATTTTAAAATGGTCTCGGTGCGCATGGAGTAGCCGATATCTATCAGCATGCAGTCGGCAGGCGCAAAGAACAGATTGAAATATTTTTTCAGCTTTTGCCGGTAGCTGGCGAGCCTTTCGGCATCTATCAAATTTTTCGCATCTTTCAGGAACAGGAGCATGTCGGATTCATGCTCAAATTTGCTCTGGGAATATTTGCCTGGATCAATATCCGCTTTCAATACCGGTTTCAGGTATTTCAAGATCTTGGCTGGCGAAAAGGTCTTATGGGATATTTGATCCAGCACAATTTCTGGATAGTCAGAAGAAAGAAACAAAGGCAGCAGGGACATGCGCGAGGCGATGAAATATTTTATATTCATCTTGAGGCCCAGGGCGGCCTTTAATATTTTCATGCCCTTCAGGGGCAGATAGCCATCCCTGGAACAGAATACGAGATTCTCGCGGCACCCGCTTTTCTGCCAGATATCATAGATAAAAGAATACAGATAGACGCCAACAAATGTATAGCCGATAAAATCCGGAGATCTCTCAAGCTGTGCCGGATTGTTATCAAAATATTTGATTGCCATGAGCGCATAGCAGGTTCTTATGCCCAGGGAACTGTCCGGAATATTCATCATCAATTCATTGGACAGAAGCCTGTTCCTGTTCACATAGTCCCTGAAATACTCCACACAGGACGGAATGTGCCAGGCTGTGATATTCTGGTCATTCAACACCTTGTAATCGCTATAATAATTGTCGCCAATATGGACAATTTTATCAGGGGAATAGTTTTTAAAGGCTACATCGTACAGCTTGCCCGTTCTCTTCATCTTGCCATGACTTGATGACAGATAGAGGTCATCGGCATCATAGCCATTCTTTTGGAGAATTTGCCGGATTACATCCTCCCCAAGATACATATCCGATACAAAAATAATTTTTTTGGCTCTGGCCTTTAAATACTGATACAGCTCGAATGCAGACTGTCTTCTGCTGGAGAGGCCTATTTCAAGCTCAACCTCCCTTTTTTTGGCAAGCTCAAGCTGTTGCCTGGTCATGCTGGAAATATCAGCCAGGCAGGCATATATTTCATCAAGGGTGATTTCTTCGGATGATGTTTTTTCCCTGGCCATATTTTCCGCGGCAATGCGCAGATCATGAAAGGGATAGACGTCTTTTGAGGCGATGTGGCGGTTCAGTTCATATTCAATCAGATAGAACAGGTCCGCCGGGTAGAACAGGGGACGCGTGACAAGCGTATCAAAAATATCAAAACTGATTACATCCGCCTGCAGCAGCTGTTCCAAAATTTCCGGATGATCCTCAAAAAGCATAGGGGCCTCAAATTATCCACATTTTGCCTGCGCCAGAACAATCCCAAAATTGCCGGGACTTGTCGCAGCATCCATCCCGGGTCTTATCATTCGTGGGAATAAAAAAATTGCCGCAGCACATATGACGCAAAAAGCAGCGGCGCGGTAAAAGATGGGCATGTAACTGCCTGATTTAGAGATGAAAAATTATGGTGAAAACTAAATTGCTGTACTTTAGAAAGGCTATTTAACAATGATCCGCAAATATGGATGGCAATAATCATGCCGTATGACCTCTCAACATGGCTGTCAGCAGCGGAAGTTTGCACCTGAATGATATATTTACCTCTTTATCCCACCCCACCATAAAAGGCAAGATTTTAATCCCCGCCGAGAACCCTTTTGAGCTCTGCGACAGCTCCGCAAGTATATCATTGCCTTTTGATACCATATTGATTATTTTTGCCATGCAGGCGCCGTTTACAGCCGCGCCGGCCAAATGCAAGGAAGATGCAACCAAAGGAGCTTCGCGTGAAAAAAACGCTATTTGGACTGACCCTTTTTGTGGCCCTTGTTCTGCCCTTATACGCCATTCAGGCTGCCGAACAGACTGGCGCGGTCAACGAGTACACAAACCCGGCTGGCAATCCTGTTGACCAGTTTACTGGCAAATACTGGCTTGATTCCAGTGCCACGGAGAAGGAAGCCTTTCTCTTTGGCGTGGATTCCGCCATTGCCATCGAATATTTCATCAGCGCGCGCAATGCTGACAAGAACAAAAAGGCCCGCACCTACACCCTTTCCACCTTTGAGAAAGGCTGGATGCATGCTTTCGCGCACATGACGCGCAAGGAAATAATCAAGGCTGTTGACGACTGGTATAAGGCGCATCCAGAGGAGCTTTCCCGCCCGGTTATGGGCGTGCTGTGGTACAATGTCATAGTGCCAAGGCTCAACGAGTCCGCATCTAACAAGTAATAAATTTTGGAGCTGATATGAAAAGAACTCTTATATTGGCATTGATGGCCGCTATTTTTGCCTGTGGCATTGGCTGCACCAACATGAGCCGCACCCAGCAGGGTGTCGCCAGCGGCGCCGCCCTTGGAGCCCTTGGCGGCGCAGGCATTGCCGCCATATCTGGCGGAGCGGCAGGCTGGGGCGCACTGGCAGGCGCAGGCGCAGGCGCTCTTGCCGGCGGTATCATCGGGCACCAGCAGGATCAGCGCTGGGGCTATTAATCATTTCCATTGTATAAACCAGAAAGGGCCGGCAAATGCCGGCCCTTTCTGTTGCACTAGAGCGTTTCAGAAGAAGCGCCTAGCATTTGCCATAAATCTTGATTGGCCTATGATCTGTAATCGGAGTTGAGTGTCACATACTCATGGCCCAGATCAGAAGCCAGCAGGCCGCTTTTGCCTGGTCCGGAGCCAAGGATTATTCTTATTTCCACATCTTTTTTACGCAGCTGCCTTGCCAGCTCCTCTTCCATATCATCATTGACAGGCTGGCCTTTGCGGAAGCGCTCTATCCCGCACAGGTACAAGCCCACTTCATCGGGATTGGCAGACACGCCACTATAGCCCACAGCATTGATTATCCTGCCCCAGTTGGCATCCCCGCCATAGATCGCCGTTTTGACAAGCTGGGAATTGCCAACGCTCCTGGCAGCCAGGGCAGCGTCGCCGTCATTTTTCGCGCCTTCCACGGTGATATGCAGAACCTTGCTGGCCCCCTCGCCATCCTGAACCAGCATATAGGCTGTTTTGGCGAGGATTTCTGTAAGAGCCTGGGAAAGCAGGTCATAATCGGCGCTGGTTGCGGCAGCCACACCGGAAGCGCCATTGGCCAGCCCGAGAATGGTGTCATTGGTGGAGGTGTCGCCATCAACGGTCACGCGGTTAAATGTGTTGTTGACAGCCTGCTCAAACATTCGCTGCCATTCCACCCTGGGCACCAGGGCATCCGTAATGGCCACACAGAGCATGGTTGCCATGTTGGGGCAAATCATGCCGGCCCCTTTGGCCATGACAGTCAGGCGCACGCTGCCTCCGGAGAGGTCCACATCCCTGCTTGCGAATTTGGGAAAGGCGTCTGTGGTCATGATTGCCCTGGTGAATCCTTCCGCATCGCGGCTGCCCGGGCTTTTGGCAAGCAGCGGCAGATTTTTGTCCCACTTGCCCATGTCAAACTGCGCGCCTATGACGCCGGTGGAAATCAGGAGAATTTCATTAGCCCTGATGCCAAGCATGGCGGCAGCCTCCCGCTGGATGTGATGGCAATTATTTAGCCCCTGCTCACCGGTGCAGGCATTGGCCTGTCCTGAATTGGCAATAATAGCGCGCACATCTCCGCCAGCGGCCAGAATTTGCTTGCAGACCTGCACCGGGGCTGCGCAAAATATGTTTTTTGTAAACATGGCCGCCAGGGTGCAGGGACGATCCGAAAAAATTATGCCAAGATCATCCCGGCCTTCCTTTTTGAAGGCGCAGGCCACAGCGCCCGCAGAAAAACCAAGTGGCAAATCATCAAGCATTGCTAACTCCGGTAAATCTAAAGACAGTTACACAGGGTAAAAACTGCACTCCTGTGCCTGCCAAATTTTTACTTCAGAAAAACATGCCATCCCACAGGGGAGATTAAAATTCGAGGCTGCCAGGCGTGCGGGGAAACGGGATGACGTCCCTGATATTGGCTATGCCTGTCAGCATCATGAGCAGCCTTTCAAAGCCAAGGCCAAAACCGGCATGGGGCACAGAGCCATAACGGCGCAGATCGAGATACCACCAGTAATCATCAGGATTCTGGCCCAGCTCGCCAATTCTCCCCTCAAGCACATCCAGCCGATCCTCGCGCTGGGAGCCGCCAATAAGCTCACCTATGCCAGGCACAAGCACATCCATGGCCGCAACCGTTTCCCTGTCATCATTTGCCCGCATGTAAAAGGCCTTTATCTCCTTGGGATAATCATGGACGATTACCGGCCGCTTAAAATGTTCCTCAGCAAGATAGCGCTCATGCTCAGTCTGCAAATCCATGCCCCATTTGACCGGATAGACGAAATTGGCATCTTTGGCAGCCAGGAGGATGTCAATGGCCCCGGTATAGGAGATGCGGGCAAAAGGCTGCTGAAGCATATGCTGCAAGCGGTCCTTGAGGCCCTTGTCCACAAAGCGGTCAAAGAGTTCCACATCCGCCGCGCATTTATCCAGCACATGGGCAACCACATGTCTGACCAGGCCCTCGGCCAGTTCCATGAGATCCTCGAGATCGGCAAAGGCCATCTCCGGCTCTATCATCCAGAATTCGGCCGCATGCCTGGGAGTATTGGAATTTTCAGCCCTGAATGTGGGGCCAAAAGTGTAAACGCGGCCAAGGCCCATGGCCAGGGCTTCCGCCTCCAGCTGGCCGGAAACTGTCAGGCTGCATGTTTTATTAAAAAAATCCGCCTCAACATTTTTGTCGCCTGGAGCCAGGGTCGTAACGCGGAACATCTCACCCGCCCCCTCGCAATCCGAGCCGGTGAGCAGAGGGGTATGCACCCAGGCGAAATGCCTGGCATGGAAAAATTCATGCACCGCATAGCCAGCCTCGGAGCGGATGCGAAAAGCAGCGCCATATTTGTTGGTTCTTGGACGCAAATGGGCAATGCCGCGCAAAAATTCATCGGTGTGCCTTTTTTTCTGGAGCGGAAAAGTCTCGGGATCGGCAAGACCAAACACCCTGATTTCACTGGCTTTGATCTCCCACTTTTGCCCCTTGCCAGGAGATGGCGCCAACTCTCCCCCAACCTCAATGGCTGCTCCTGTGGAGGCCTGCCCAAGAGACGCATCGGCAAGGGTGCCCCTGTCCACAATGCATTGCAGATTTGCCAGGCATGAGCCGTCATTTATCTCGACAAATGAAAAATCCCGGGCATCGCGCCGGGTGCGAATCCAGCCACAGACTGTAATGGATTCCACCGGTGATTCGGAATTTAATACATCCACAATGAGCGTGCGTCGCATATTGGCTCCTTTTGCAGGTGACAGAATTTTATGAATAAAATGCTTTTTCCTCATCACGGCAAGTCTGGGGCGAGGGGCTTTGCCTGACCAAAATCGGGGCAGCATGCGCCATTGGCCATGCAAAAAAAGCCCAGTTTATGCGCCAAGCTTGCGATAGCGATAATAGAACCAGCAGAGCACGGCACAGCAAATGGCAGCCATGGGTAAACCCAGCAGAGCCGGCGCCGTGAGGCCGTAGCCAGCGCGGATCACCACACCACCCAGGAAAGCCGAGCAGGCATTGGACATGTTGAAGGCTATCTGTATGCCTGCTCCGCCCAGAATTGCTCCCCCCCTGGAGAAACGCACTATAAGATACTGCATGGGGCCGCCAATGCCAAAAAGCTCGGCTGTGGCAAGAAATATTAAAGGAATTGTCAGATATACGCTTGAGCTGAAAAAGTAGATGGCCAGCAATGTGGGCAGTATCAGAAAGGCGGTAATGGCGCAGACAAGCGCCGGCCTGAAGATGTCGGCCAGTCTGCCGCAGACCAGGCCACCGGTGAACATGCCCAGCCCAGCGAGAATCATGACCCATGTCATGCCTGAATAGGGAATATGTGTGATTTGCAGGCAAACAGGCTCCATGTAGCTGTACCAGCAATAAACACTGCCCTGACCAAGAAAAGTTGCCAGAAATATCAGCCATGGCGCGGGCCCGCGCAAGAATTTGAATTCGTTTTTCAGGCCACGATCCGGCTCTGGTTCCACCTTTGGTATGCTGGCATAAATGCCGGCAATTGCCAAAGCCCCCCACAGGGCCGCGATGAGGAAGGTAAGCCTCCAGGAGATAACATGGGTAAGCCATGTGACCAGGGGCACGCCGACAATATTGGCCACTGTCATGCCTGTGACCATAATGGCCACGGCTGTGGCCTTGCGGCCTGGCGGCACAAGGCTGACCGCCACAATGGCGCCCACGCCAAAATAGGCCCCATGGGGCAGACCGGAGATAAAGCGGGCTGCCAGCAGTGTATAATAGCTGCCTGCGCAGGCTGCAAAGAGATTGCCTCCCACAATGAGAACACAGAGGCCAAGAAGAATATATTTCAGGGGATGCTTCCGGAAAAAAATTGGCAAAGGCGATCCAAGGCTTACGCCAAGAGCGTAGGCCGATATGAAATCGCCAGCGCTGGGGATGGAGATGCCCATATCCTTGGCAAGGAAGGAAAGAATGCCCATCATGGAGAATTCTGCCACACCCAGGGCGAATGTGCCACACGCAAGCGCAATAAGACCTTTACCCTGCATCATCCTTTACCTGTGCTTGAAACTGTGAGCAATGGGATCCGCGCGCCTGATTCATAAATATTTACATGGCGTAATGCAAGCCTGCAAGGAATGGTTAAAGCAAAAAGGGGGGCCAAAGCCCCCCATGACACGCTTGTTATGCTGCTGGCGATTTATTCGTCGCCTTCCCATTTGATGAAGCCAGGCTGCACATTGGCCATGGCATTGACTATCAATTCCACAAGGCCGCCATAGGCGAAGCTGTTTTTGGAATAGAGGTCATTATGCTCGAGCAGCTCGCGGATCTGGCCCTTGCAGTTGGAGCATGGGGCGCAGATATATTTTTTGGTCTCGGGGCCAAGGCATTCCTTGAAGGCCTCGCTGATCTGCCACAGCTTTTTCCTGCCGGAGATGTTGCCGCGCCATTCATCTATATTGTTGCGGGTCATGATGGCGAAGCCGGAGCCGCCGCCGCAGCAGAAGTTGTGCACGCCATTGCAGGGCATTTCGCGGAATTTTGGCGCAATCTTGTGCAAAATGTCGCGCTGGGGCTTGACTATGCCCATGAGGCGCACGGCATTGCAGGGATCATGCAGGGTGACGGGGAAATCATTGCGGGAGGGATCGAGCTTGAGCCTGCCCCCAAGAACTATGTCGCGCAGGGTGACATAGCAGCTCTCGCGGGGAACCTGGAGCTCATAGGGGATAATGCGATCCGCAAGGACAGTTATGGCCTTGTGGGCATGGCCGCACTCGCCAACGACTATCTTTTTTACTCCCAGCTCCTTGGCCGCCTTCATGTGGTCAAGGGCAATGCGGGCCAGCTGGGCGTCATCATAGAACACGCCATAATTGACACCGTCATAGGCCACGGACTTGCTGGAAAGTGTCCAGGACAGGCCGGCCTCCTGGAAAATCAGGGAAAAGGCCGCGATGTTTTCCGGCCACGCCATGATTTCGCCGGCATTGTGCAGAAGCATGATGTCGGCGCCCTGCACGTCAAAGGGTGTGGTGATGCCCACGCCGGTGATTTCGGAATAGTCCTCATCGATGAATTCCACATTCTCGCGCACCACATCCGGGGTCATGCCTGTGGAGGACCCTACCTTCATCTGGTTCATGGTGCCCTTGTCGTGAAGCTCGCGGGGATGAATGCCCAGCTCCTGACTGAAGAGCTTGCGGATTTCACGGGCGATGAGGCCATTGTCAACGCCAATGGGGCAGGTCTGGGCGCAACGGCGGCAGACATTGCAGCGGTAGGCCAGCTCACCCAGGCGGGCGACTGTCTTCCAGTTGAGATCCATGTCGCCATAACGCCATTTGGCGAATGGCTCCTTTTTCACATACTGGTGATAGATGCGCCGGAATATTTCGGAGCGGTAGTTTGGCCTGTACATTTCATTGTGGCCGGACATTTCCCACAAATGGCAGGCTTCTGAACAGGAGTTGCACTGCACGCAGTTTTCCACGCTGCTTTCGAGCATGGGCAGGCATGTCCAGTTGTCCTCCGTGGAGAAGAGCTTGCGCATGCCGTTGATGAACTTGTTTACAAGCTCCTCTTCTTCCTCAATATTTTTTGGCTTGGGAATATTGAGCACACAGACATCATCGAGAATGCATGCCACATTTTCCTTCTGCTCTTCGGTAAAGGGTTTCCAGGGCATGGGCTTGATGTCCAGAGGGAGCTTTGGCAGGGCATTGACATCAATGCTCACCATCTGCCCTTCGACAGTGGAAACATCCTTGATTTGCAAATCATCTTTCATAATTTGAATCTCCTGGACGGCCGGTGAATTGTCCGCACCGCGATCCCGTTCTCCGGGGCGGCCAGAGGGCGGGCATTGTCATTAAGTCCGCCTTGGGCCGTATGGTTTTAAATTTTTTGGCATTCCCGCCTGTGGCTAATCCTGTTTGGGCGCGGCAGGATTTGTCGCTGCCACATCAGCCCAGTTGTGGGGCTTGCCGCCATCATTGATGTGATCCGCAGACCAGTCCACATTGTAACGGAGAACCTCGCCGATGGTTTCGCGATTCTTCTCGCTGTATACGGTGGACGTGTCCCCCCAGCGGATATCATGATACATGAAATATTTTATGAGCAGATGCCTCATGTTGGTGACAGGGATCCAGATCAGCACCACAAACCCGCAAAGCATGCTCAGCACAAACCAGGTGCTGCCCAGAGGCTTGAAGCTGGCCGTGAAGAGATTGTAAATGAATTTGCTGGCGATCTCGTAATAGGATGGATTGAAAGCCCAGGCGCCAAGGGTGAACAGGGCAAAAAGCACAAAGGCCCCAAGGTTGAAATACTGTTCGGGCGTTGTGTACCTGTTCAGGCCCTTGTCATTTATTCTGCGCAGGATAAGCGCTATGCCGCCGCCTGCGATGCAGAAGGCGCCGCAAACCGAGATGGCATTGATCACATTGCCGACAAACACCAGAAAGCCGTTGTGGGGCGAAACGCCAAAAAGCTGCAGAATGACAGCGAAAACAAGCAGCATTGTGCCGCCCATGAGCAGATACAGTCCCACATGGAAGGGATAGGTGCGTATCCACAGTTTGGGATTGTTCTCATATGTGGAATGGAGGCACAGGATTTCGATCACCATCTCCTTGATATCCATCCAGTGATCCACATGGCGGGGCTTCTGCCACCAGTTGGTGTCCTCCATGTAGCTGCCGCCATAGGCGTAGCGTTTTGGACCCTCATGGGGAATGGGATAAAGCTCCCAGCGGATGTGCATGGGGCTGGCCTTGATATAGGTGCGGATTTTAAGCGCCGCAAGGCATGCAAAACCTATTACGGCCAGATAGCCCAGAATGTAGAAAAGAGTGTACATGAAATTCTCCATTGAGCGGCCAATACCGCCTGACCAGCTCAGCTTCATGATGCCCGAGCATCAAATTCACAGGATAAAGACCCAAACCTCGCAGGCTGCCCCCACAGCCCCGCGCTGCCATCCGGCGCGCAACGCGGCCAAAGACGGGACAATGGCGGCGCCTCCAGAACAATCTGGTCCGGATTCGGGTGATTGTTCTGCTTGTATTAATCCAGCATTGCATTAAATATGAAAAAAGTGAAGCGGCAATCTGACAAAAATTGGCTCGTTCCGCCAGAACATTCAGGGAGGCGCCCATGGCAGACATTAAACTGTTCCGATTTTCCGATGCCGGAGTGGTGGAGCTTGCCCCGCGGACCGGTATTGATGAAAAAAGCCTGCACAATCTGCTGGAAAAAAATCTTGAAAGTTTCATGGGCATCCGCTTTGTGGCCAGAGAGCACGGCACTGGACGCATCCAGCGCGGACATATCGATTCCCTTGGGCTGGATGAGAACAACTGCCCCGTTATTATCGAGTACAAGGTTCGCAATAATGACAATGTCATCAATCAGGGCCTCTACTATCTCAACTGGCTAATGGATCACAAGGGGGATTTCTGCCATCTGGTGCGTCTCAGGCTTGGCGATGAGGCTGCCAGGAATATCGAGTTCCAGGGCACCAGGGTCATCTGTGTCGCCCCGGATTTTTCCCGCTATGATGAGCAGGCTGTTTTGCAGATTGGCCGCAATGTGGAGCTGGTGCGCTACAGGTATTATGATTCGGATCTCATCCTCCTGGAGCTTTTAAATACGGCAATATCGCCTTTTGAAGAGGATTGCAGCCGCAGTGGCGAGGATTGCGGAGAGAATGGACAGCCAAATGTGGGTATGCCCCATGCCCTGCAGGAGCGGCTGCGTGGCATGAGCGGGGAGCTCGAGGAGATATATCTGGATCTGCTGGCATTTGCAGAGAATCTTGGCGAGGACGTGAGCATCCGTTTCTTGAAACACTATGTCGCCATGGTTCGATTCAGAAATTTTGCCAGCATACAGCCCCTTAAAAGCGCCATAAAACTGTGGCTAAACCTTGATCCTGCCACAGTTGGCCTTGAAGAGGGATTTAGCAGGGATGTCACCGGCATTGGCCACCACTCCACCGGCAACCTGGAAATTGACATTCACAACCGCGCAGATCTGGAAAAGGCCATGCCCTTTATGGAGCTGGCCTATCAGCGCAATTAGGAATGTATTCCAGATGCCGCATGAAGCTCAGGATTCTCCCCCTGGCGGGGGGCTGATCAGCAGGGACATGTAGGGCAGTTTAAGGCCAGGTTCAAGGCCCATGTCAACTTTTTCGTCAGGCTTTTCAATATTGCTTGCAAGAATTGCTTCCCCGGCGCGTCCATTCTGCCGCATGGCCCTGTAAATGGCCTGATAATTCCTGTAGACTTTCAAAACAACTGCGCAGGAATCGTCTGCCAGTTCCCTGCCAAGCTCTTTTTCCGGAAGGATTCCGGGGATTATCTTCAGGATTTCGGTGGATTCACACAAAATCCTGCCGGTTTTCGCCGCGGCGGCCTGAAAGGAGGTGATGCCGGGCACAATGTCAATCTTCACATCCGGCCGCATGGCCAGCATGGCCCGATACAGATAGCCAAAGGTGCTGTAGATCAGCGGATCGCCAATGGTGAGAAAGGCCGCGTCCTCCACCTGCTCCAGTATTTCCAGGGCTGTGTCGGCCGCCTTGCGCCATGCCGCCTCGAGTTCCCGGCTGTCCCTTGTCATTGGAAAATCCAGTTTTACAATGCGCGCCTCTGGCCTGATCCAGTCTCTGGCGATCTCAAGGCATGCGGAATAGCTGTTGGCCGTGGAGGATGCCGCGAGAATGGCATCAGCATTTTTGAGAATATCTACCGCCCGCAAAGTGAGCAGATCCGGGGCGCCCGGCCCGGCTCCAATGGCATGAAGAGTGCCGCAAGCCATCTATTGCCCCTCCTTCAAATCGCCATGCAGCAGTCGATGCAGTTCCACGGCCGCCTCAACACTGGAAGGCCCCGGCCTGGCAAACCTTTTTTCATCCACAATGAGAATATTGCCGGACTTGACTGCGCGCAAGGTCCTGTAATGGCGTCTCTTCGCAATATCTCCAGGATCGGGATTCATGGGGCCGCGCTGGGCCATGTAGAAATCCGGATCCAGGCCCAGCAGTTCCTCTTCATTGATGCGGGCGAATCTTTTGGCAGTCCGCACCACATTCTCCCCCCCTGCTGCACTGATAATGTCATTGACAATGCCCTTTTGCCCGGCGGCCAGCAAATTGGGATAACGGGCCTCATAAAAAACCCTTATTTTTTTGCAGGGCTGAGTTTCCTTGCCCAGAGACGAGAGCATTTTTTGCCATTCCGAGACCAGAGCCTCGGCCTCTCTTTCCCTTCCGGCAAGCATCCCTATCCGTCTGGTTGCTGAAAACAGCTGTGGGAATGAATTCATTTCAAACTCGGCCACATTCATGCCCAGCTTGCGCAAGGCGTCAACCTCTCTGGCAGCCTCGCTTCGGCCCTTCATTTGCAGCACAAGGTCCGGCTCAAGAGCTGCCACCAGCTCAATATTGGGTCTCATATGCGTGCCAGTGGCAGGCAGGGTGGTCAAGGCTGGATTGCCATCATCCGCGGCAGTGCGAGAGATCAGAAGATCACCGGCCCCCAGAGCCAGCAGGATGTCGGCAAAGCCGCCATAAAGTGGCGCAATCCTTCGAGCCGGTGCATCAAGATTTATGGGGTGACCGGAATCATCCACCACTTCCATGGCTACGCCAAAGTCAGGTGCCGCGCAAAGATTTGCCAAAAGCATCAAGATGGCAATAAGCCTGGGGCAGCCCCAGGTCTGGATGCGACAGAATGCCCATGGGGAGATCGTAAAGCGCACTTAAATTTCCTTCATTAAAAACTTTTGCGCCACTGCCAGAAAAAAGCACCCTGCCATTTTTCAGGCCAGTGATCATGTCAGCATAGATGGCGGCAAGATTGTATTCGTGCATTGTAATGATAATGCAGAAGCCACCGGCCGCCTTTTGCGCCAGCAGACGCAATATTTCAATGGCCCTGGCCGGGTCAAGACCAGAACAAATCTCATCCAGCAGCAATGTTGGCTTCGGCTCACCCCACACCTGCGCCAGAGCCCTGGCCAGGAGCGCCCGCTTCCATTCGCCGCCGGAAAGGGTTTCCACCTTTCTGCCGGCATGATCCAGCATGTCCGTGGCAGCCAGAGCATCCCGGCCGCACTGGTAGTCCCTGGCTGCATAAAGGCCCCCGGCCCCAAGCCAGGCAAAACGGCCCAGCATGGCCATCTGGAGCACAGTAAGTCCCGCCGGCACTTCCGGAGACTGGGACACGGCAGCCATTTTCCTGGCCAGCCATTTGCGATCAACTCCGGCGAGGGAGCATCCATCCACATATACCTGGCCCGCAGTGGGCTGCAGCCTGCCGGACAGCGCACGCAGGAAGGTAGTCTTGCCGCTGCCATTGGGACCGATGATCGCATGCATGCCGCAAGCGGAAAAATCGAGATTTATGGAATGCAGGACCTCTCGGCCCCTGTAGCAGACGCAAACGCCCGCAGCACTTGGGGCGCTCATTTTCTTTTCCAGACCAGAAAGGCAAAAAAAGGCCCCCCCACAAGCGCCGTGACGACGCCCACGGGGAGCTCCTGGCCTCCATCCAGAACGCTCCTGGCAAGACAATCGGCCAGAAGCAGAAAAAGACCACCGGCAAAGAAAACCCCTGCCAGCAGGGGCCCATGGCATGGACCGAACAGCATGCGCAGCATATGCGGCACCACAAGGCCCACAAAACCTATTATTCCGCAGGTGGCTACACAGCCGGCAGTCATGCAGCTGGCAGCGGCAAGCAGCCACAATCTGGAGGCGCCTGGGTTCATGCCCAGGCTGGCAGCCTCCTCATCGCCAAGAAGCAGCGCATCCAGCCTGCGCCATAAGAGAGCGCAAACCAGCAGCCCGGGAATGGCGAGGGCCACAAGGATGGGCAGAGAGTCAAAGGTTATTCCCTGCAGTGAGCCCATAAGCCAGAAGACAATGCTTGTGACCGATTCCTCGTTTAACGCCTTTACCAGGGCCACCAGGGCTCCCATGAATGCGGCAACGGCTATGCCTGCCAGGATGACAGTCTCCCGGCCAAAACGGCCGCCGCCCCGGCCAAGCAGCAGCGCGGCTGCCAATGCCATGAGGGCACCAGCCAGGGCGGATGTGGAAATAAGCGCCCCCTGCCCCAGGCCAATCCAGACGAAATACGGCTGCCAGGCGATGGCCAGGCTTGCGCCACAGGCCGCGCCAGCGGAAATCCCCAGGGTAAAGGGATCGGCCAAGGGATTGCGCAAGCCACCCTGCAAAGTTACGCCAGCGACACCAAGCAGTCCGCCGCAGACCAGAGCCGCGCAGGTCCTGGCAAGGCGAATCTCGCCCACCACCAGCATGGCTGTTTCATTGCCGTAAGCCCCTGGCGCAAAACCCAGAAAACGACATAACATGGCCAGGGTATCGGCAAAGGGCAGCGGATATGGTCCAAAAAGACAGGCCATGGGAATTGCCGCCAGCCACACAAGGACCAGACAGGCAAAAAGCAGGACAGGGCGGGTCCGGCTCCCCGCATTGCTGGAAAATGGAATAAATGGAATCAAGAAGACATCCTTTTTAATGACCCGGGTCATTTTTATGAATATTGCACATTTTGTCAAAAAAAGAGGCTACCTCTGTGAATTTAATCTCAAATTGACAGTATCATATCTTGAAATTGGCAAGGTCTTATTGTATCTAGTCTTTTCATTCAGTCTGCGCAAAGTAGTTTGCGAATTGGACGGCAAAACCGGCATGGGCTTTTGCCTGCGCCAAAAGGATCAATCAGGAGGAAAGGATGTCACAGGAAAACTCGGATATTGTTGTAGATCGAGGCAAATCGCAAATTTCCGATCTATGGAGAAAAGAGGACTACTGGGCAATCTGGATCGGCTTCTTCATTATGCTTGTGGCCATCTGGCTTGTGTTCAGCAACAGGCCAGTGGTGGAGGCCAAATATAATGAATATGCCGGCATAATCCAGGCAGAATCCGCAAAGCCGGTAAAAACGATTGAATGGTACAATGCCACAGCTGCCCAAAAGGCCATCCAGGCGCAGAACGACATTCCAGCAGTAAAAGGGCTTATAAACTGGCTGAAAACCCCGGCCCGCTGGCAGTCCAATCCTCTTGAATCCCTGATTCTGACAAAGGATGAGGCGGACAAGAAGAATGCCGCCATAATGCCCAAGGTGGACGAAGCCAAGGCAGCCGAAAAGGCCGCCCTGGAGGCCGCCACACAGGCGCAGGCTGCCGCCGCCGAGGCGTCCTACAATGACACGGCCCTCAATGAGGCCGCCACCGTGGCCATCAGCGCCTGGCAAAAAGCCAAGAAGGACACATCCACCATCAGCAAAAAGGTCGTGAAGCCCTTTAACCGCATCTACACCCTCATTGGCCTTGGCATTGGCCTTGGCATTCTCTGCACCATTGGCGCGGTGTTCATGGGCTTCAACGCAGTGCGCTTCTTTTTCGCGTTCATCTGCGTCTATCTGCTGTGCGTGCTCGCCAACATTCTGGGCAACCAGGTCAACATGCGCAAATATGGCGTAAACGCAGAAATCTGGTCCATTGCCCTTGGCATGATCATAGCCAATACCATAGGAACACCAAAACTGCTCAAGGAAGGCTCGCAGGTTGAATACTACATCAAGACAGGCCTCGTTCTCCTTGGCGCGGAAGTGCTGTTCCACAAAATCATGGCCATCGGCATCCCTGGCATCTTCGTGGCCTGGGTTGTCACGCCCATAGTGCTCATATCCACCTATATTTTCGGCCAGAAAGTTCTCAAGATGCCTTCGCGCACACTTAATATAGTCATTTCCGCAGACATGTCCGTCTGTGGCACTTCCGCGGCCATTGCCACAGCCGCAGCTGCGCGCGCCAAGAAAGAGGAGCTGACCCTTTCCATTGGCCTTTCACTTACCTTCACCGCCATCATGATGATCGTGCTGCCCGCAGTCATCAAGGCTCTGGGGATGCCGGAAGTTCTCGGCGGCGCCTGGATTGGCGGCACAGTTGACTCCACCGGCGCAGTTGCCGCCGCTGGCGCCTTCCTTGGCCCCAAGGCCCTGCAGGTTGCCGCAACAGTCAAGATGATCCAGAACGTGCTCATTGGCGTCACCGCCTTCTGTGTGGCCCTGTACTGGACCACAAAGGTCGAAGTGAACGAGGGCGAATCCGTTGGCCTTGGCGAAATCTGGAACCGCTTCCCCAAATTCGTCATCGGCTTCCTCATTGTGTCTGTTGTCATGTCCATACTCAGCGCAAACATTGGCGCCGACTGGGCCCGCATGCTTGTTGACAATGGCACCAACAAGGTTTCCGTGCCCCTGCGTGGCTGGTTCTTCGCCCTGGCCTTCGTGGCCATCGGCCTCACCACGGACTTCCGCGCTCTTGGCAAGTACTTCAAGGGCGGCAAGCCAATCATTCTCTATGTTTGCGGCCAGTCCCTCAACCTTGCCCTGACCCTGCTCATGGCATGGATCATGTTCTACAAGGTATTCCCGGAAATCACTGCCAAGATCTAGCCCTTATGGCTGAAAGGCCCTGATTTTCCTGGCCGCCGCGGATATTCCGCGGCGGCCATTTTGCAACCTGCAAAAGCCCTCAACTGGTTATGAACATTCTGCTGATTGGTGGCAGCTATCTGCTGGCAGCCCTGCGCAAAAAGGGCAATACTGTCATTCATTGCAACCATTATCCAAATTCGGATCTGCAGCTGACCCACCCTGTGGTATGGAACAGGCTGGCCAGTCTCCTTGAGGCCAGGGGTTTTATTCCTGATGCATGTCTCTATGCTGACGACGGCAACCTCCCCCTGCTCCTGGACCCCCAGCATCTGCCCTGCCCGACAATTTTTTATTCCATCGATACCTATTGCAATCCCTGGCATGTGCCCTATGCCAGGTCCTTTGATCATATTTTTGTCGCCCAGAAGGATTTTCTCCAGCTTTTTACAGATGAAAATCCCGAGTGGCTGCCTCTCTTCTGCCTGGAAAACAATATCCCCCAGGATTTTCCAGAACGCGATCTGGCAGTGTCTTTTGTGGGCACCCTGGAACACAAAAACAATCCAGGCAGAAAACCCTTTTTGCAAAAATTTAATGAATATACGCCATTGGTAATGCGCTCAGGCAATTATATCCCCATTTTTCAGCGCAGCCGGATAGTGCTCAACCAGACAGCCTTTGGGGAAATAAATTTCAGATGCTTTGAGGCCATGGCGCTGGGTGCCGCGCTACTGATGGAAAAATGCGCCAATGGCATGGATGAGCTTTTTCACCCTGGCATTGACATACTCCCTGTATTTACCAGAAATGACGCTGCGGAAGCCGCCAGAATTGCGCGCATTTTTCTGAATCATCCAGCAGCTCTGGAGCGCATTGCCGCCTCCGGTCGTGAGCTTGTGCTCGCAAGGCATACCGATTTTGTCCGCGCAGGCGCCATAACAGACACAGCAACAAAACTTGCCCTCGAACAGGCGCATTTGCCGCGTCTGAATGCCATGGAGAAATATGAGGCATATGCCAGAACAGCTTTCGGAATGCTAGCCGCTGAGCTGAATGCGGAACAGATGAAAGACTACAGGGATTTTTTTTTCGCAGCTGCAACCGGAAAAAGATACAGGCCCGCCAATGGGCCATACATCATATGAGTTCTGGCGCAGAAAATTGATTTTTATCCACCTTGCCGGACCGGGCCATATTTGGACAGTTCCCGCAGCAAACAAAATCCGGATGGAAAACAATGGGTAAAACCGCCCGAAATATTGTCAAACTGGCTTGCTGGGCCATTGGCCTATGGTTTTTTTTCGCCATTCTCACACCTGTTCTGGAGGATCATATTCCAGCCTGGAAGCGCTATAACCAGATACAGGAAGAGCAAAATCTCGATAGCGGCGCCCTGTATTATTCCAATGTTCCCCAGACCCAGGAGGCGGAAATGGAAACGAGGCGGGCAGTGCGCGAGGGAATGGCCGCAAGACGCGATGCGCGCATGAAAAAGGAGAGGGAATGACCAAACCGTATTTTATAGCCAGTGCCTGTCTGGCCGGCTTGCCTTGCCGCTATGATGGCGCCTCAAAGCCCTGCCAGACGGTTATGGAACTGTATGAAACCGGAAAAATTCTCACCGTCTGTCCGGAATCCCTGGGAGGGCTAAAAATTCCGCGCCTGCCATGTGAGCAGAAAGGCACCAGGGTGATGTGCAAAAATGGGGAAGATATGACAGAAGCATTTTATCTGGGGGCCACAAAAGCCCTGGAAATTGCGCTGAAAAGTGGCTGCCGCCGTGTCATCGTCAAGAGCAGATCTCCATCCTGCGGCTATGGCCAGATTTATGATGGCAGCTTTGGCCACGTTCTTTGCGCCGGCAATGGCATCTGGACAAACATGCTACTGGCCAATGGCTTTGAAATTTTTACAGAAGAAAACCTGCCGCCATTGATGCTCAATCTGCAATAGCAGACTTCCGGCACTCCCTGCATAATTCCACACTCCGGCCATCTGCCAGGCTGGGCAGCCTCCAGCCCGGCATTATCAATAACAAATGTTTATTCGGCACTGGTGGGGAAAATCCCTTTCACCTTGGCATCCAGAATTGAAAAGATGTCATTGGCACGCTCCACGGTTTCCCCTGTAATTATGGTGACAGCCGCGGTGTCGCCATTGGAGCCAAACCACAGGGAGCCTCTGGCTGGTTTGGAAATTGTGGCATGCCACAAACCGTCCTTTTCCTCCAATGGACTGATGACCATGCCGCCCTTTTTCATATTGGCTATGGTCTGCTCCGCAATTTCCTTTGCGGGCATGTTGGTTTTCATGGTGCTTATGGAAATTGCCGGCTCTTGGGCCATGCTGGCAAAGACCACGCTTATGCCATCATTGGGCATTTTCTTAACCGGCACCGGCATGCTCCAGCCCTTGGGAATGACCAGCTTGAAAAAGTCCGTATCCACCTCGGTGCCTCCCATTTCCTTCAATGGCGGCACTTTGGAGCGGGTTGTCTGAATTTTACCATGTCCATCAGGCGCATTGCCCTGATGGGTGGCGGCCATACCCTGAACGCACATGGCCGCGCACAACATAAGCGTCAAAAGAGCTGAATGGAAATACTTCATTTCTCCTCCCTGGACCTTTGTCCAAACAATTTACAAAAGAGATTGGCATAAGTCTCAATAATGCCGCAAGGCAACAAGGTCAAGAATGCCACTGCCCAAATAAAACAATAACAGGGTATTAAAACCAAAGAGCCCGCAATAATGCGGGCTTATTGGCAAATTTGGCGGAACGGAAGGGACTCGAACCCTCGGCCTCCGGCGTGACAGGCCGGCGTTATAACCGTCTTAACTACCGTTCCGTGGTGGGCAGTACAGGACTTGAACCTGTGGCCCCCGCCGTGTGAAGGCGGTGCTCTACCAACTGAGCCAACTGCCCTCATGGCAAGAGTAGTTATATGGCATTCAGCTCCTGCCGTCAAGCAAAATTTTCAGATTTATTAAAATTTATTTTCCCTTTGGCTTTTACTTGCGATTGCCCGCAGGCATGCCCCACCTGGGGAAAAAAGCAGCTCCATCACCTGTGGGAACCTGCTTGGCGTCGCCGCCATGCCTGGTGGTGAGATAGATATGCCTGCCGCCACCCCTCGTGGATGAGAAGGCGATAAAGTAGCTGTCCGCGCAGAAGGATGGCTGTTCATCGCTGCCTGGGCCGAAGGTTATCTGCCTCTCCTCTCCGGTCAGGAGATCCTGCACAAAAATCCTCTGTCCATAGCTTGTCATGCGGCTGAAGACCACCAGGGTGCCATCGGGCGAAAGATTGGCTTCCGTGTTATAGGTGCCATTCTGGCTGACACGTGAAACAGAGCCACTATTGAGATCCTTGAGGAATATCTGCGGACCGCCAAGCCTTGAGGAGGTGAAGGCCATTTTTGTGCCGGTCTTGTCAAAGGTCGGGGAGACATTGATTGAATCGTGCCCCTCCAGAATACGCTCCTTCTTGAAAACATGATTCAGAAGATAGATTACCGGATATCTGCCCCGGGAAAGAGCCACAGCCACCTTGTTATCTGGCATGAAAGCCGGCCCGATTACAACATTGCCGGGAAAGCGGATGCGCTGAACCTTGCCTGTTGCCCGGTCCCATACGCCAAGGGCATGTGATTTGGGGTCAATATGGCTGAAAACCACAAAACGTCCATCAGGGGACCAGGCTGGCGAAAGAGCCTCGCCCGGCATATTCGTAATCCTGCGCAAATCGCGTCCTGTGGGCTTGACCAGCCAGACATTGGCCGCCATCTTTCCGGTTTTCTTTACAAATGCGAGGGTGGAGCGGAAGAAGTCTCCGCTGCCCGTCAAAACCTCAAGCAGATCCGCGCAAAAACGGTCGGCGACTTCCGGCAGATCGCCATTGGCTACCTTTGGATATTCCTTGCCAAAGATCCTGCCGCCTGTGCTGGTTTCAAAAGCTCTTATCTGTACAGGCCTTGTGCCGGAATCTCCATCCGGCCAGTAGCTTGTCACAAGAATATCGGAACCAGCCAGCTGGAAACGCTTGAAATCAAGCGCGGGCGGCTCCCAGGCATTGAGCACCGTCCCCCCCAGCACGGCCTGGGGCGGGGTAAGGCGCATGAATGGCAGAAAGCTGAGATTCTGCTCGATGATTTTCTGCAGTTGCGCGCCCATGCCGGCCGCCTGTCGATCTGGCCCTGTCAGGGGCGCGGCCATGGCCAGATTTACAATATTCTGGCCGGGATTCATTATATCCACCCGCAAGGCGGCATATGCTCCGCCCGCAAACAGGCAGAAGCCAACACATACCACAATAAAGGCCAATATCTTTTTCATAGCTCCCTTCCTTTGCCAAAACAGCCATCCTGTCAAAAACAGCTGCCGTCTGCCTGGCAACATATTCTGAAATCCTGCTTGTAAATGAAACAACGCTATTTCCTCAAAAAGGAAAAAGTCAGATCAATGGTATCCCCAAGCCCTGCCGGAGGAGGAGAAATACTGCCTGCCCTTTTCAGACCCTGCATGATATAGCGATCCAGATATTCGTCCCCGCTGCCATCCAGAAATTCGCTTGAAAGAATCTTGCCGCTCTTGTCGCATTTTATGCGCACTGTGGCAAAATAAAGCCCTTTGGGGGTCTCCACAGGCACATACATGGCATTACGCAACTTCCAGGTAATGCTGGACAAATATTTGGCATAGGCCGGGTCGTACTTGTCCTGCGCCATGGGCACAGGATTTTTTTCCGTGGTTGTGGCGGATTTTTCGGCAGCCGCCGCAACTTTTCCACTTTTGACTGCCGGAGCCGGCTCCGCTTCCGCCGCGCTTTTTTTGGCAACAGCCGTTTTTGGCGCCTCCAGTTTCACCGGAGCCGCTTTTGGCTTTGCGGTGGCAGATTCCACAGAATCGCGCTGTTGCTCCTTTTTGCCAATATCCAGATGTTTTCCGGTTTTTTTTGCCGCTTCGTCGGCCCTGGCTCTGGCATTCTCATTTGCCATCAGAGCCCTGGCGCTGGCGGCCTCAGCTGCGGAAGTATCCACACCAGGCTTTTGCGGGTCATCCGGCGCCCTGCCTTCAGGGCTGCCATTCCAGAAGGAAAAATAAAGCTCTGCAGGCATGCCGTATGGTGGCGAGCCAAAGGGGGCCGCCGCGCGCACGGCTGCGCATGCGGAGGCATCCAGGGCATTGAGGCCGGAAGCCTTTTTAACCTTGCACTCCAGCAAATCCCCCGAACCGTCCACAGAAATGACCACTGTAAGGCGCAGCTCCCTTTTAAGCTGCTGGGGCGGTTCCCATTTACGCACTATCTTTTCAAGCACCCTGCCGGAATATCCTTCATCCTGGCCCACCGACATGACACTGGTGGCCCAGGCCGGGGTTGCTGCGCATATTGAGCCGCACATCAGACAGCATGCCAGGGATTTGCCCATTTGCGGCAACCATGGCAGCAACGATTTTCCGCTCACTCTACTCTCCGTATTGGCAAAAGGGCAAAAAGGTTTCAGCCAGCCGATTATACGACAGCCATCCATGTGGCCTGATTTCAACAGGTACAGACTATCGGCCTGTCAGCTCATCCAGGGTAAAAACAAGATCAAGGTCCGTATAACCGGGATTTGGTGGTGGCGGAAACTCCCCGGCCTGCCCAGTGCGCACCACAGCATTGACAGCGGATGCGTCATATTGCGCATTGCCGGAGCCGCGGCTTATTTCCGCCCTCAGCACATTGCCCTGCATGTCCACATTGACCTTGACCACACAGACGAGACTCTTGCGGCCAGCGGAGGCGAAACCCCAGTTGGGGCGCACAGCCAGCATCACCTGGCCGATATAGACATCGCCAAGACCGCCGCCACCGGGGCCATCGCCCTCGCCGCCGCCACCGCCACGATTGCCGCCGGCATTTTTCTGAGCCTGCGCCAGAGCCTGCTCAATGGCATTGCCCTTGTCGCCGGAATTGGCTCTTGAGGCGGCCTTTCTGGCCTGCTGTAAGGCAGCCGCCACAGGGTCCACCTTTTTGGGCTGTGGCTTGTTTTTGGGCGCCTCGGCTTTTTTGGGCTGCTCCGGCTTTTTCGGTTCAGGCTTTTTTGCTTCCGGCTTTTTCGGCTCCGGTTTTTTGGGCTCGTTTTTTTTCGGTTCTGGCTCCGGTTTTTTGGGTTCAGGCTTTTTCGGCACATCAACAGGTTTGGGTTCATCCGGCTTTGGCGGTTCCGGTTTGGGCTGCGGAATTGGCTCCGGGCGTGCTGGCGCGGGCGGCTGCGGCTCGGCCTGACGCATGGGTTCCGGTATCGCCTGCTCAGGATTTACGGCCTCGCGCTCCCTGGCCGCAATTTCGCTTTGCGGCGCTGGCGGAGTGGGCGCCAGTGGGCCATCCGCGGCTTCTCCCTGCTGCCCCAGAATGGGGGATGGCGCGCGGTTGCCGCCAGGCGCACCCTCGACAAGGCTTATGGTTATGGGCGGCGCATCCAGCTTCAGCAGGGAGCTGGTGGGCCAGAACCAGATCAGCATGAAGACTGCGGCATGCAGGCAGAGTGAGATTATGGTGGATGCCACACGCATGGAAGACAGCCCTACTTCTTCTCCCTGGCTGGCGGGGCAGCCGGCTCATTATTGGCCTGTTCGGCCATGACGCCAAGATTTTCTATGCCAGCCGCCTTGATCTGTCCCATGACCTCCACCACCAGTCCATATGGGACCTCCTTGTCCGCCTGCAGAAACAGGGATCTGTTTTTGGCTTTCACAAGATTTTGCAGATAGCCTTCAAGATCGGCCATATCATTGACCACATATTCATCAAGATAGATGCGCCCATCCCTTCTGATGGTCAAAATCATGTGATCCACTTCACTTGGCAAAACTTCCACCTGCCTGGTCTGGGGCAGATCCACTTCCAGGCCTTCCGTCATCATGGGGGTTGCCACCATGAATATGATGAGCAGCACCAGCATCACATCCACAAAGGGAGTGACATTGATTTCGGATACAAATCTTCCGTTGCCGGCATTCATTCCCATATCAAAGCTCCGTGGCCCCGGCCCGCTGCACCGGCCTGTGGGCATTGATCTCGCGCTGCACGCGGTTCAGGAAATAGCCCGTAAAATTGACCAGGAGCGTGTCCACCTGCGAAAGTTTGCCCATGAAGAGGTTGAAGCCAATGGTCGCCGGCACGGCGACGGCAAGACCAATGGCCGTGGCCACAAGGGCCTCCGATATGCCTGGCGCCACAGTCGCCAGGGATGCCGATTTTGAGAGGCCAATGGAATGGAAGGAATTCATGATGCCCCAGACTGTGCCAAAAAGCCCAATGAATGGGGCGGTATTGGCAGTGGTGGCAAGAAATGACAGCGAGCGCTGCAGCCTGGACATCTCGCTGGCCGCCCCCTGCTTCAGGGCACGGCGCACATTGTCCACCACCACCTCGCTGGAATTGCCCAGCTCCCTTGAGCGGTTGAACTCCACAACTCCCTGATGCGCGATATAATAAAGAGGCGATGACGGGTCCGCGCCGAGGGATTGCACTGCGTCCCGCAGGCTTGGCGCCTTGTCAAAGCGGTCTATGCCTTTGGTGGCCCTGGAGCTTGCCGCATTGAGCGAAAAAAATTTCTGGATCATCAAGGCCCAGCTGGCAATGGACATCAGCACCAGCAGAACGAGAACAATTTTGGCCACGAGGCTGGCGTGGCTGATCATTGAAAAAAAACTCAATTCCATGCTGTTCCCCATTATAGCAAATTGCGTTTAAAATTCACAAATTTTAAACGCGGCGATGCCATCATTTCAGCAGCAGGCAAACTGCAGCCCCATTTGGCGCGGGATCGCTTTATCACTTTCGCCAGGGCAATTGTTATTACCCCCAAAGGCGTCCATTCCGGGCAATTCTCCCGGTGGCTGCCAAAAGACAAAAAAACAGACCGCAAGTCAATGCCCGCCCGCGTGTCATTCCGCGCAGAATGCAACGGCGGTGACACTTTTTCAAGATTTTTTTTAGAATCGCCGCATGACCGGAATTTCCGGAAAGTTCAGCGGCCGGGGCGGGAAATCTGCGGATTTGGCGATAATACAAAATAAATAACCGGTTGCAAAGAAGTCATTGCTAACTTATCCTGCATTATATGCCACATTACAGAATATTTTTATCCGCCAGGCGCAAGGCAGGCATTATGCTTTTGGCCATGCTGCCTTTCTGCCTCTGTTTTTCGGCTGCCGACAGCGTAAAGGCCGCGGAATCCGGCAAAAAAAGTAATGTCGCCCGCAAGTTTTCCGCCCCGGACAAACCGGTTTACGCCACTGGCCGCAGCCTTAGAAACCACATGGACAACAAGCCGCCACAGGGGCCGGTGGGCATGGCCAGGGCTGTGGAAACCGCTTTGGCCAACAACCCATCCCTCGGGGCGCAGGAGGCGCAAAGCAAGTCATCTGTGGATGCCCGCAAGTCCAGCCGCGGCGCATTTGGCCCCAAGCTGGGCATGACATATTCGGCAGTAAAGCAGGAGCGCAAATCTTCGCCCGCCACCTCAAGACCGCCGGAGCTTGGCACCTATTCATGGGGCGTGGAGATCTCCCAGCCGGTATTTCAGGGCTTTCGGCTGCTGGCCAATTACCAGAAAGCCTCCCTGCAGGAGGACAGTGACCGCGCATCCCTGAAAAATGCCGAGCTTGCCATGACCGGGGATGTGCAGACCGGTTTTCTCGATTATCTCCGCGCCAGGGAAAATGCGCGCAGCGAGGCCGATTCTCTGGCCAGGCTGCGGGATCAGCTGAAAATTACCAGGGCCTTTTATGATGTTGGCCTGCGTCCGAAACTGGATGTGCTGCAGGCGGAGGTGGATGTCAGCCAGGCAGAGAGCGTGCTGGTGCAGGTGGAGAACAATCGCGACACGGCTCTTGCCAGGCTCAACACCCTGCTTGGGCTGCCCGCCACCGCCAATGTGGAATATGTTGGCGCCCTGGAGCATGTGCCCTTTAGCCTGTCTCTTGAGCAGTGCCTCAAGATCGCCTATGAGCAGCGGCCGGATCTCTATATTGCCGCAAAGGCAGTGGAAATTGCCAGAAAAGATCAAAAACTGGCCCAAAGCGATTATTATCCACAAATTGAAGCCTACTACAACATCAACCAGCGAGGCAACACGCCGGATTTGCAAAGAATGGGCAACAATGGCTCCCACCAGGCAACATGGGAGGTGGGCGCCATGGCCACCTGGAATGTTTTCCAGTGGGGGGTGACCTATTATGATGACAAAAGGGCTGGCTGGCTGGTAACCCGCATGCGGCAGGAGGAGGAGAATCTCCGCCTCAATGTTGGCTACGAGATCAAGTCGCGTCTGCTGGCTGTGCGCGAGGCAGAAAAGCGCATCAATTTCGCAAGCAAGGGAGTGACCCAGGCCAGGGAGGCCTACGACGCCGCCCTTGCCAGATACCAGGAGCAGGTTGGCACCAACTTTGACGTGCTTGATGCATCAGCCAACCTCACCCGTGCCCAGGCGGAGCTGACCGGCGCCAGGGCGGACTACCTCACTGCCCTGGCCCAGATTTATGTGGCCATGGGCGAATTTCATCCCGATCTGCTGAAGCCATAGAGCACTTCTATTGAACATGGCAAACTCTCACACTGGTTATACAGTGGCAAATCCATGCGCGGAATTATCATGGGGCGAACCTGTGTCATGCCGCAGGAGTAATTTCAAGGCAAAAATGCCATAAGTTGCCGGTATGCGCATTCACAATCTGAAAAGTAGCATATATGAATGATTCAAGTCTCAAGATAACACCCCTTGGAGGCCTGGGAGAAATTGGCCTCAACTGCCAGCTGTGGGAAAGCGGCGGTCATGTGGTGATGGTCGACTGCGGCCTGATGTTTCCCGATGACAGCCACCTTGGGGTGGATGTGCTCATTCCCAGTTTTGAGTCCGTCAGGGCCGTCAAGGACAGGCTTTGCGGAATTGTGCTCACCCATGGTCATGAGGACCACATAGGAGCCTTGCCCTGGATTGTGCCGGAGCTAAAGGGTGTGCGCATTTTTGGCTCAAAATTCACCCTGGCCCTTGTGGAGCACAAGCTGGTCGAAAATGACCTGATGCAGCATGTGGAACTCTGCCCGGTGACATCCGGGCAGCCCCTGAAGCTGGGTGATTTCACCTTTCACTTTTTCCCGGTCTGCCACTCCATACCTCATGGTTTTGGCCTTGGCGTGGAGACCCCTGTGGGCAGGGTTGTGCACAGCGGGGATTTCAAGATTGACCCGCATCCCCTGGATGGCCATGGCACAAATCTCGAATCCTTTGCGGAATTTGCAGGCCCCGGGGGAGCAAGATTGCTGCTCTCGGATTCCACAAATGTGCTTCGCCCCGGACATTCCCTGACCGAAAGAGAGGTCAAGAACTCCCTCGAAAAGGTTTTTGCCAATGCCAGGGGCAGGATTGTGGTGACGCTTTTTTCCAGCCACATCCAGCGCATACAGGAGGTGTTTGATCTTGCGGCCCAGTACGGGCGAACAGTGATCATCAGCGGAAAATCCCTGGCCAACAATATAGACATTGCATCGAGCCTGGGTTACGCCACGCTGCCCGAGCGCTTTCACAATGCCTACAATGGCGTGCCTGATCTGCCTGATGACAAGGTGGCCCTGATTGTCACCGGAGCCCAGGGAGAACCACTCTCCGCCCTGTCCCGGATGGTCTGGGGCGGCCATCGCCAGCTGGCAATCCGCGAGGGCGATACGGTCATCATGAGCTCGCGCGTAATCCCCGGGAATGCCAGAGCCATCTCCAGACTCATCAACGAGATGTACAGGCTTGGCGCCGAGGTGCTCTACGAGAGTTCCCATGCGGTGCATGCCTCCGGCCATGCCCACAGGGACGAGCTAAGACAAATGCTCGAGGCTGTGCACCCGGAGCTTTTCATGCCTGTGCATGGCGAATACCAGCATCTTGTGATGCACGGGCGCCTGGCCGAGGAGTGTGGTGTGAAGCCGGAAAATATCCTCCGCATAGAAGACGGACAGCCGCTGACTGTGCTGCCGGATTCATTCACCCTCGGCGCGCCGGTGGCCGTGGACTACACCATTGTCGATGGCAAGGGAGTTGGCGATGTTGGCGCCACCGTATTGCGCGAAAGGCGCATACTTGGCGATGAGGGCATTGTCATCGTCTCCATGGTGCTGGATGATGAAAGCGGCAGCATTTTGCAGGGGCCGGAAATCATATCACGCGGCTTTGTTTTTGAGCAGCAGCTGAGCTATGTGCTGGAAGACGCCAAATGCATAGTGCTGGATGAGGTGGAGGAAACAGTTAATCCCGGCAAATTGAGGGAAAACATCCGCATCTCCCTGCGCCGTTTTTTCCGCCGTGTGCTGGAGCGAGATCCCATTGTGATGCCGGTAATCAATGTGGTTTGAGTTATTGGCCCCTATTTTCCAGACGCGCGGATTGGAGCGGGAATGTGGCAGCCAGTGCAGGCATTTGACCGGTCATCGCGGCTTATGCTGGCCGCTCTGGTTTTCTGCGCCCTGCTGCTTCTCCTGAGCCTGCTGCGCCCGCAGCGCGAGCCCGGGCGGCTGCCCCCCTACACCTATGCCCAGGGCTATTACACGGAGCTGCCCAGGCTCGGTCTTGTGCGCGTGATCCCCATTGCCGGCAATGCCCTGTTAAGCCCTCCCTGCGATGCCGGCGCGCCTCTTTCAAGACAAAATTCCCTGCCCTATTGACCCCTTGTCTGCATGGGTGTATGCTGGTGGACAAATGGCGATTGCCCATTGCGGGGCAGCATGGCAGTGCCCTTTCCAGGCTTGCTGGCAGCATTTTACCTGCCGCTGCAAGTCGCCATTCAATTTTTTGCCAGGAGGCGAATATGCGTATTGCCGTTGGTCTGGGCAGGCAGGGCGGTGAGGAACGCCTGGAGAGCAGGGGCGTCAGCCGTCGTGATTTTCTCAAATTTTGCACCGCTGTGGCTGTGACCATGGGCATGGGCCCGGCTTTTGCGGAAAATGTCGCCGCCGCGCTCACAGGCGGCCGCCCCAATGTGGTCTATTTGCACACTGCGGAATGCACAGGCTGCTCGGAAGCCCTGATGCGCATGTACAAGCCATACATAGATGAGCTGATTCTCGACACCATCTCCCTTGACTATCAGGAAACCATCATGGCCGCGGCCGGAGCGGCCGCCGAGGAGGCGCTTGAAGAGGCCGTGCACTCCCCGCAGGGATTCATCTGCATGGTGGAGGGGGCCATCCCCACGGCTATGGATGGAAAATACGGCTATGTGGGCGGCAAGACCATGTATGACATCTGCCGCGACATCCTGCCAAAAGCCAAGCTGAACATCGCCATTGGCACCTGTGCCTGCTTTGGCGGCATCCAGGCCGCAGCTCCCAATCCCACAGGCGCAAAGGGCATCAATGACGCCTATGCGGACATTGGCATCAAGGCGATTAACATTCCCGGCTGCCCGCCCAACCCCATCAACATGGTCGGCACCCTTGTGGCCTACATCAACAATGTGCCCATTGAAGTTGACGAGTTAAGCCGCCCCCTGATGTTCTATGGCCAGACTGTGCATGATCTCTGCGAGCGCAGGCCGCATTTTGAGGCCGGCGAGCTGGCCCAGTCCTTCAATTCGGAAGAGGCCCGCAAGGGCTGGTGTCTTTATGACCTTGGCTGCCGCGGCCCGGTCACCTACAATAACTGTCCCCTGGTTCTGTTCAACGAAACAAACTGGCCCGTGGGCGCCGGCAGCCCCTGCATTGGCTGTTCGGAACCGCATTTCTGGGACGACATGACGCCATTTTACAAGCACTAGGGGGTAATGATGAGTCAGGCCAAAACCGCGCCCCGGAGCAATTATACCGGTTCGGTTGTTGTTGATCCGCTCACCCGCATAGAAGGCCATCTGCGGGTTGAGGCGGAGGTTGAGAATGGAAAAATAAAAACTGCCCGCTGCATAGGCACCCTGTTCCGCGGTCTGGAGATCATTCTCAAGGGCAGGGAGCCCTTTGATGCGCCACACTTCACACAGCGCACCTGTGGCGTCTGCACCTTTACCCATGCCCTGGCCTCGACCAGGGCCGTGGAGCATGCCATCAACAAGCCCATCCCCGCAAATGCAACCTATTTGCGCAATCTGGTGCTGGCCATGCTTTACATGCACGATCACCTGGTGCATTTCTACGCGCTTCATGCCCTTGATTTTGTCGATGTGGTCAATGCCCTGCAGGGCGACCCGGTCAAGGCAGCCAGCATTGCCAACTCCATCTCCAATCGCAAGGCCACGCCAGATCAGTATCGCGCCGTGCAGGCCAAGCTCAAGGCCTTTGTGGACAGCGGCCAGCTCGGCCCCTTCACCAATGCCTATTTCCTTGGCAGTCACCCCGCCTATACACTGAGCCCGGAACTGAACCTCATCGGCACGGCGGACTATCTGCTGGCCCTGCGCGTCCAGGTAAAGGCGGCCCGGGCCATGGCCACATTTGGCGCCAAGAATCCCCATACCCAGTTCACCATCCCCGGCGGCGTCACCTGCTATGACAGCCTGACGCCAAAACGCATCAAGGAATATACAGACCTTTACAAAGAGGTCCTGTCCTTTGTGGAGAACTACTATATTCCCGATCTTCTGGCCATAGGCGCAAACTACAAGGAATGCGCCACCTATGGCTGTACCCGCAACTTCATGGCCTTTGGCGAGTTCCCGGAGCCGGGAGGCGAGCGTGATCTCGAAAAACGCTGGCTCAAACCCGGCATCATTCTCGACCGCAAGATTGGCCGTGTGCGCGATGTGGACATGGACAAGATCGCGGAAGGTGTAAGCCACAGCTGGTATGAGGGCGACCGCCCCCTGCATCCCTACGAAGGCCAGACCATTCCCAACTTCACAAGCATGGACGACAAGAAAAAATATTCCTGGCTCAAGGCGCCCCGCTATGACGGCACAGCCATGGAGACTGGCCCCCTCGCCTCAATGCTCGTGGCCTACTCCCAGAATCATCCGGTGGTCAAGCCTCTCGTGGAGTCCACGCTCAAAACATTGCAGCTGGAGCCGGAGCAGCTCTTGTCCACCCTTGGCCGCACGGCGGCAAGAGGGCTTGAGGCCCTGTCCGTGGGCAGGCAGATCGGCACCTGGATCAAGCAATATGAAAACAACATAATCAAGGACAAGCAGATTGTTGAAGATTACAAGGCTCCTGCCAGGGCGCGCGGAGTTGGCGTGGTAAATGCCCCCAGAGGCGGCCTCTCCCACTGGCTGGTGACCGATGACAATGCAAAAATCTCCAACTTCCAGCTTGTGGTGCCCACCACCTGGAATCTGAGCCCAAGGGACGAGCGGGACATTCCCAGCGCGGCCGAGGAGGCCCTTGTGGGCACACCAGTGGCCGATCCGGCCAGGCCTGTGGAAATTCTGCGCGTCATCCATTCCTTTGACCCCTGTATCGCATGCGCGGTGCATGTCATTGATGGCCAGACCAATCAGGTGCATAAATTCAAGGTTCTCTAAAATTCCGCAAACATGGGGCGGGGGCATCCCGCCCTTTTTATTGGGGCATGCGTGCGCAGATTTCTTGTACTTGGCATTGGCAACACACTGCTTGGCGATGAAGGCTTTGGCGTACACGCCATAAACTGGCTGCAACAAAACTATGCGTGGCCGGACAATGTGCGCCTGGTGGATGGCGCCACTGGCGGCCTGATGCTGATGGCCGACCTCATGGACTGCGATGTGGCCATTGTGCTGGATATTGCCATGTGCGGCCAGAAACCCGGCACGGTCATCCTTATCGAGGATGACGATATTGACCTCAATCCAGACATTGGCCAGTCCATGCACCAGGCCGGACTGAGCAACATTCTGGCCAGCTGCGAGCTTGCAGGCCACAGGCCAAAAACCCTCATTTTCGGCTTTGAGCCCTGGGACTGCCAGACCGTGAGCGCCGGGCTCACGCCCCAGGCTGCCACAGCCCTGCCAGAATACTGCGAAAAGGTGGTTGGGGAGCTGGCCAAAATGGGCATCAAAGCCATCAGGACCTGATGTCCGCCCGCTTGCCTTTAGATGGGCATGCTGCTATTTTTTCACAGGTTACCCACTCTTCACCATGTCTGTAAAACAGGTCCTGGCGGCGGCTTTTCGCCGCCAGCAAGGTATTTGCCATGCGCACAATCACCACTTTGTTACTTTTGCTTTCCCTCTGCCTATCGCCACTTTCTGCCCAGGCCCTGACCTACACACTGGATAGCGCCATTGAGCGGGCCTTGAAGGCCAATCCCACCATGGAGGAAAGGTTGCGCGCACTGGAGCGCGCCAGCATGGACATAGGCGTGGCCCAGAGCATCTTCTGGCCCAGGGCGGCTTTTGTGATGAACAAATCCTTTCTGCGCAACAGCGGCAGCGTTGGCAATACCGATGAACTTTCCAGCGACACCTGGTCCCATGGCCTGCGCGTAACCCTCTCCCTCTTTTCCGGATTCACCCATCTCACCAATCTGCAGCAGTCTCTTATCCAGAAGGAGATCGCCAAACTTGCCATGCGCCAGGCGGAGCTGGAGCTGGCCACAAATGTGAAAATTCAATATTTCAACCACTTGCAGGCAAAAAGGGACATTCGCGTGGCCAAAGAGGCCATCAAGCGCATGGAGACCCAGCTCAAGGCCTCGGAGGCTTTTGTGCGCGAGGAGCTGGCCCCATATGTCAATGTGCTGCAAAACCAGGTGGAACTCTCGCGCGGGCAGGAGAATCTCATAACGGCCGAAAATGCCCTGCAGACCAGCAGAATGCAGCTCAACCGCTTTCTGGGCCATGACCCCGGCATGGACATCACCTACAAGGGCGATATTGAGGATTTCCCCCGCCAGAAAAATTATGACAGGCAGAGGGCCGTGATTTTGGCCATGGAGAGACGCCCGGACATTCTCATTGCTGAAAAAAGCATAGATGTGGCCAGGAAAAGGGCCTGGTCCGCGGCTGGCGAGGCTTTGCCAAAGGTTGACCTGACCTACGACAACATGAAATTTGACAGGGATTACGAGAGCTCCCGTTACAGGGATTATGACCGCCAGTACTGGTCTGTGGGCCTGAATTTCACCTGGACCTTTTTTGAGGGCGGCCGCACCGTTTTCTCAACCCTTGCGGAGAAAAAACAGGCCGAAGCCCTTGCGGCAGCCTATAAAAACTCTGTTGAGGGAGCAAAAACAGATGTTATGACTGCCATTCTGAACATCGAATCCGCCCTGCAGGTCTATGAGACAGCCAAAAGAGGCATCAAGGCGGCCACGGAGAGCTATGCCCAGGCCAGGGAGCGCTATGATCGAGGCATTGGCACGATCACGGAGCTGCTGGATGCCCAGCTGCGCCTCACCCAGGCCGAAACCCGCTGCAGCAAGGCAATGGCGGACTACCAGATCGCCCACGCCAAGTATCTGATGTTTATAGGCGGCGAGGAAAAGAACGGAGGCAAAGCCCAAAAGGCAGCCACAAAAACGGCAAAGACCGGCAGCGGCGAAGTCTTTAAAGCATTTGCCGATTGAAAATAGGCAAATGCGAGGCGCCTTATCGAAGCGCCCGCGCTGACGCTCGCGGAAAAATTCAATTTTTCATGCGCCTGTCCCACCACGCGGGGAAACGCCAGCGCGTATGGTTGAAACGCCCAGAGCGTTTCAGCTGATGAATGTTCCAAATATCCTGGCTGGCCAGCGGCAGCATGGTATTCAAATCAATCCTGCTGCCAGATACGCTTTTTGACTTGCCGTATTTACGCGCCCGGCTTTGCCCAACCGGGCGCATGTTTTTACCCGTTATCAATGGAAACGCGCTAAAACCAGAACACCACATGCCCGGGGCGCGCCCTGGCTATCTGTATGCACTGGGTGGTGGACAATTTGCCTGTGGCCGACTTTATTGTCAGGGTGGCCTCAAATTTCAGGCTTGCCGCAAGGGCCGCCAGCTCTGTTGCGGAGTAGGCCTTTTTATCGAGATCGATAATCAGCGAGCCCCCGGCCTGGGTTATGCTCATAAGCTCGGTTATGCTTTTGCCAGCTGCATTTGCGCATGCCGGCAGCCAGCAGAAGGCCAGCATGGCCGCAAGTATCAGGGTTTTCATGGACCTCTTCCTATAGGCGCCTCTATGTGGCGCATTTCCTTTTGATTTATCCCGCTTTGCTTTACGTCCCAGGCAAAAATTTCCCATGTTCTGCTCCCAAAATAGAAATGATCCCGAATTTTGTCAAAAATCCACAAGGCATAAAAAAACCGGCGCAAATGGCCGGTTTTTGTGTGGGGGGAATTTTTGGAAGCCGGGCGGCGCCAGCCCCACGCTGACGCCACCCATTGGGGAGTTACTATCTCTTCATGCCGATGACTGTCTCAAGCATGGTGTCCACTGTTGTGATGCCCTTGGAGTTGGCCTGGAAACCGCGCTGTGTGGTGATCATGTTCACAAACTCGCGGCTCATGTCCACGTTGGAGCCTTCTATGTTGTAGGCCCTGGTAACGCCAAAGCCATTGTCGCCTGCCACGCCCTGTCTGGCCTCGCCGGACTCCTTGGTGGCAGCGTAGAGGTTGCCGCCCTCCCTTCTCAGGCCCTGATGATTGTGGAAATCATAGAGGGCTATCTGATAAAGGGGAATTGTCTCGCCATTGTCATAGTAGCCATACACAACACCGTCATTGGTGATGTTGGTGCCAGAGAGTATGCCGGAGGCATAGCCATTCTGGCCGGCGTCCTGGGTCACAAAGCTCGAGGAAGCTGCGGTGCTCGAATTGTCGGTGCGGTGCACATCATCGAATTTGGCCAAAGAGTCATAATCCTTTGCATCTACCATTTTTTTAGCTGTATCGGCAGTGGCAGAGGTAGCAGGACCACCTGCCAGATTACGCAGACCGAAATCAATTTCGATCATGTAATCTTCCACATTGACCATATTACCGGCTTCATCCTTGCCTTTTACATCAAACACACTGTTGGCATGGGGCTTGCCAGTAAAGTTGGCAGCCATGACGGGAAGGCCATTGCTGGAATACTTTGTTTCTACCCAGTTGTCGCTGTTATCTATTCCCGCGTTTCCATTCGCGTCTGCCGCAGCAGAGCCATTCCATGTGTATGCGGTCTGATTGATGAGCACACCTGACGAATCGAAGATCAGGTGGCCAGTCATCAATACGCCAGCATTTTTCGCTGTGGGATTATCCGGATCGTCATAACCATTGTAAAGCTTCTTCACATCAGACATGGAGCCATCGTCATTATAGGTGGCAGTAAAACGCATATCTTCTTCAGGGGGCACGGTCACAATATATTCGTATACTGTATAGCCACTGGGCACTCCGGGATAATCGGAAACCTGATCATAATACACGCTCATCTCATGGGAATTGCCGCCTTCATCGTAAACCTTGATGGACGAGGATGTGGCATAGCCCTGGTCGGCGATGGGCGGATTGGCCTTGTCGCTGGCATTCCAGCTGTCAAAGAGAGCGGAGCCGACATTGCCGCCCGTGGTTGGTTTCGCCCTGTCGTTCTTGGATGTGTCATTAACAAGACCCATGGTGAATGAAACCGAATCCGTGCGCTTGGGCGTAAGGTACCAGGAATCCAGAACTATGTCCTTGGGGGTGCCAGTGCCAACAAAGGCAGATTCATTTTCTGTGTTCTTGCCAAGATTGATCGATTCGCTCATGAACCTGAGGCTCTTGCTTTCACCGTCCACCTTCCAGCCCTGCAGGCGGTAGCCTTCGGGATTCTGGAGCTGCCTGTCGGCATTGAAGTAGAAGTCGCCTGCGCGGGTATAGTACATCTGATTTGTGTTGGGCTGCCGCACCTTGAAGAAACCGTTACCGTCAATGGCCAGATCGGTTACAGAGTTGGTGGATTCCAGGCTGCCCTGGGAGAAATCGCCAAGCACCGCATAGGTGGATACGCCCGCGCCTATCTGGGTGGGGCCGCTGGTGGAGCCGCCGCCAATGTACAGATAGTCGTTGAAGTCCATGCGCTGGCCCTTGAAGCCGATTGTGCTGACGTTAGCTATATTGTTGCCCACCACATTCATTTTATTTCCATGGGCAAGGAGACCGGAAACGCTTGTCCACATGCTTGCTGAGAGACCCATAACTTCCTCCGTTGATATTCCTGATAATTATAAAATATTTGTGTATCGGCGGTGTGGGGTACCGCCTGCAGTTACCAATTTATCCGTCTAGGCGTTGCCTGAGCCCTCTGTGGAGCCCTCGCCAGTGTCGCCATCGCCACCGGAATCGGCGCCACTGCTGTTGTCTTCGCCGCCTGTCTCGACCTTGTCGTCCTCTTCCTTGTCTGTGGAGGCCACAACCTTTGGCGTTGAGACCTGGCGCACCTTGGCGAGCTCAAGCAGCTGGCCGCCATCCATGCCCAGATAGATTGTGCCATCCTGGTTGACAAGACCTGTGACTGTGGCATCCACAACCTGATCGGAGAGAACAGCCTCGCCTGCGCTGTTGAAGGCCGAAAGTGACACTATGTAAACGCCGTCCGGGGCAGGTGTGCCGGCGCCTGTGAGGCCATTCCAGGCAAACTCAAATGTCGTTCCAGCCTGCTTGCCGGCCAGATCTTCTGTATAGACTGTATTGCCGCTGGCATCCTTCACGCTCAGCGTACCCTTGACCACATTGTCCCCAAATGCATAGCGGAAGGCGCTCACGGTGGTTTTGCCATCCGCATCGGTTACCTTGCCGATGTTGTTGCCGCTGACAGTGACCTGCTTGCCAATATAGGATGTGGCATTGATCATCTGCTGGTTGTTGGTGGCCTCGACCACGCTTTCCATGCTTGTGTTGAGGTTCATCATCTGCTCAAGGCTGGAGAACTGCGCCATCTGGGCGATAAATTCCTTGTCATCCATCGGGTTGAGCGGATCCTGATATTTGAACTGCGTGACCAGCAACAGCATGAATGAATCCTTGTCCAGCGTGCTCCCCTTCTGCTTGGAAAGGGCCTGGTTGAATTCGTTGTTTGTCTGTGTAAGTGCCTGTGATATGCTGGACATGTTTTTCTCCGTTTTGGCTTAGGCGACCACATGCAGGGCCTGCCCTGCATATCTTGCCGATTGTCCTACTATATGCATGGACTGTGCCAAAGCGGATTCTTCCATATTAAGTGAATTATTGCGAACAGATGCAAGGTTGCGCAGCCTGTCCAGAGCTTGCCTGCGGGCATCTTCTTCCTGCCTTGCATTGTGCTGGCCAAGGTCCTGGAACAGGTTGCCGGCATGATCCTGCTTGTCCTCCAGCTGCACCTCAATCTTGTCCACACGCACGCCCTGCTGCTCCAGATTTACCCTGATGGCATCGAGCTGGCGATTGACCATTTCGGCTGTCTCGCTCTTTTCGGAACGGATGCGGGCGGTGACCTCGCCATTGCGGGCCACAAGGGTGATGGCTATGGTGCCAAGCTCTGCCGGATGCAGCTGCAGATCAAGCCTTGTGGAACCATCGCGCATGGCTGTGAGCATGCCCTGCTGCACCTGGCTTGCCAGACGCTGGCTGAGCTGCGCCTCACCCTCAAGAAGCTGGTTGACGGCAGCGAAAGGCTCCTGCATCACATTGTTCTGCAGCATGGAATAGACAGCGGAGCTGGAATTAAGCCCCATGCCCGTATTCTGGGAAACCTTGGCATCCAGCTTGCCCAGCAGATTCTGCCAGGCATCGGACTTGCCGCGATTCTGATCATTCATCAGGCCGGATCCGGCATCATCGCCGGCAGTCTGGCGGTTTTCCACACGCTGATCGGGCATGTTCACAACCTGCCTGGCATTGGTGGAATTTTCCCTGTCCAGACCGGCATTGGTGGCGGATTCGCGCATTTTTGCCTTTTCCATCTGACGCAGATCGGCCAGGGGCACATCCTTGTCCAGTGGCTGCGCCTCGCCGGTGACAGTCTCATCCATAATCTGACGGCTGCGCTCCTGCACAGTCTTGTCGATGAGAATGCGGCTCTGCTCAACGCGCCTGTTCTGTAGCTCGGAGGCTGCCTGCTCCTTCTCCATGCGGTCGCGGGCCTTGCGGATAATTGGCTTCAAGGTCTTTTCGAGAGCCGCATCCAGCTTTTCGGCATTGGCCGCTTCCGTAAGAAACTGATTCTTGGCGGGATTGAGAAGGGTATCGAACTGGTCGGCATTGAGTCTCAGGCTGCCATTGCCGCCCATGCCGTTAATCAGGTTACGCAGGCTGTCGGCATTGAGGCCAAGCCCGCGGCCAAGGGCCAGCAGACCTTCGGCATCAATGTCCAGGCCATCTGTGGCGTCAAGCTTGCCCAGGGCTTCCTGAATCAGATTCAGGGCGCCAAGGCCATTGCCGCGGCGCATGAAGTCCAGGGCATCCGTGGCCAGCTGGCCAGTGGGATCAATCTGGCCCAGCAATGCGGTTATGGAATGCTCCATCTCCTCATCAATTTCCGGGGCCTTGCCAGAACCCATCAGGCTGGCCATGACCTGCGCCAGGGTGGCGCCGGCCGGCTGGTCGGCCAGGATGTCAAACTGCTTGAGGCTTTCCTCCCGCGCGCCTTCCTTCAAAAGCTGCGCGCGCAGTTCAAGCAGTTCCTCCTTGGTGAAGCATACTTCGCTTAATGTATAGGTCACGCCATCTGTGGTGTGGCGTGTATAGGGGCTTTCAACCTGCGGCTCATCCTCTTCGGCCAGGGCGGTGTCCGCGCTGACGTATTCTCCGGCATCCACCGCGTTGATGGCGCTTTGCATGGTATCAAAAAAATCAGAGGCATTCTGGCTGCTCCAGTCCATGCCACTGAAAAAGGCGCCATTTATATTTGAGCTGCTGGTAGGAATAATTTGCATGACAGACTCCTTGCAGACTTGTCTATTCAAGGAGTGTTCCAAAAATGCGTTTAGATAACTATCTGGAATATAAGGATAAAAAAGAAGGGTTTTTTAGATGCCGCAGGCTCGGTCAGATAAAGGGGGAAAAAACTTCCCCCAGGCTGGCAAGTCTTTCCAGAATTTGCGCCCAGGCCTGTGGAGTGTAGCCGGCATTTTGCAGGCTCATATGAACATGGCCGGCAAAGAGGCGGCTATGCAAGGGTTGTGCCTGCCAGAATTCGGGCCTCAAGGGTTGTCCGGATCTGCGGATTTTGGCCAGTGTCGCGATCATTGCGCCAAAATTGGCGCTCATGGCCCTGGCAAGGGCTGGACGGCCGGCGCCTAGCCCAGCGGCGGCGGCTTCCATGCTGCCGCGAAATGATGGATCGTGAAAACTGAGGAAGGCTGCCTGCCAGAAGTCGTCCAGCAGTTGCCGGCCCGCATGGGCTGGCGCAAGGGATTTTAGCCTGAACAGGCCATTTTCGTCCCTGTCTGTCCGCAACAGCTCCAGGCCATCCACTGCCGGGGCAGCCTCGCCGGCCATTATGGCGCATGCCACCCTGGCCACATTGGCAGATTTGAAACGTGTATGGCAATATAGGCGTGGCCGCTGGCAATCCCAGCAGCCCACACAGGACATGGGCGCCCTTAGCACCCACTGGCCAGGGCTGGATGGTCCGGTTTCCGCGCCATTGACATTGCCCATGGAGAGATTGAGCACCCGGCAGCCCAGCCAGTCCGCAAGGTGCATGGGACCAGTATCCGGAGTTATGAGAAGGTCCAGTTTTGCCAGCAGGCCGCACAGCTGGGCTATGGAGGTATTGCCGCAAAAATTGGGACCTGTGATGCCGGCCCTGGCGGCAATGGCGGCGCCTTCCTCCCGCTCCGCCGGGCCCCCCAGTAGAACAGGCGTAAAGCCTGCCTGCCCAAGTCTTATGGCCAGAGCCGCCCAAAAGGCCGCATCAGGCCTTTTGGCGGTCTCGCTGGCGCCTATAAACAGGCCTATGCGCCCTTTGCCCACAGGAGCTGGCTGCCGCCCTGTCCAACGCGGCAGGGCCAGATCCAGCCGGTTAAGATCGGACCAGTGAAAAACATTATGGCGGTTGTTGCCTGTGAGCGCCATGCGGTACAGCTGCCAAAATCCGGCAACATGACGCGAGGAGTTATCCAGCAGGGGCCCGAATCTGCTGGCGGATCTGGCCTGTGCGGTGAGGATGGCGGCTTCATCCCGGCTGGAAAAATTGAACACAGCCTCATATTCGCCGCCCAGCAGCCGGGGAAGAGAAGCTGGCGGCAGAAAGCGCACGCCGGGCAGCAGAGGCGAGAGATCCCTATAGAAAATCTCCTCCGCCACCATCCAGACAGGACTTGCGGGATAGGCGCGCGCCAGGTCGCCAAGAAGGGGAAAGGTGAGAATTATGTCCCCAAGGCGCTGCAACTGCAGGATGAGCACAGGTCTGGCGCTCATGCGCCGCCCGCTGGAGTCCCGTAGATTGCGCGCATGGCAGCCAGCATTTCCAGAATCCTGTCCTGCCATTTATGTCTGGCCAGCACCTTTTTCCTGGCTGCCCGTGTAATTTTCTCTCTTTCGGCCGGATGTTTCAGATAATGGCGCACAAGATCCGGAATTTCGCCTGGATCATGGTAACATGCCATCTCGCCCGGATCGAACAGATTCGCCATTTGCGGGCGCCAGTCCGTCAGCACAAAACCACCGGCCGCCGGCACATCAAACACGCGCTGGTTCACAGCGCCTTTCATCTGTTTTGATGTGCAATTAAAATTGATGTCGGACTGGCCGTAAAAGGCCGGCAGGTCATCGTAATAGCTCAGGGCATCCAGATAGCGGGGCTGGTCCGCATCATGCCTCAATTCTATTTTCCAGCCTGCATCGCCGACTATCAGGGGATGAAATGGCAGGATCTTGCGCACACAGCCAGCACGGTATATGCGCGTGGCCTGCCAGGTGATGGCAGTCTCGTAGGCCAGCCTGGTTTCATTGTCCGGCAGCTTCCAGTACAGCTCATAGGTTTTGGGAAACTCCGCAGCCAGAAAATCCGCCACATTGCGCTCGCCGCTGTCGCTGAATGCGCGGGACACGGAGCGGAACACACGCAGCAGAGGGGCGGGGAAATGGCCGCTCTTGAGCCTGCCCCCAACCTTGTAGAGCATGGAATTGCCGACAAAAGACACGGGAGCGCGCCAGAGGGATGAAGGCCTGCCGGCATTAGGTTTAAATCTTTCCGGATCTGTGCCCAGGGGCAGATAGCGCACATGCTCAAAACCTGTCTTGCGCATGGCCGGCAGATTATCCTCATCCCATGTGAAAATTGTGGTCCAGGGGCTGACACACTTGCTGTAGAGATGAATGATGAGCTGGGGATTATCCACAAACCAGGAGGCAAGGGGCAGCTCCAGGCGTTTCAGCAGATCCATCAGCACGCCTTCCACATCCACACCCATATGATTGAGGGTGATGCAGCAGTCGGGCTTGAAGGTAAGCGCCTCGTTCAAAAAATTCCTTACAAAATCCTGTCCGCCCTGGGTATCGCCCACCAGCACAAGCTTGTGGGGTATGCCCAGCCTGGCGCAGGCCCCGGCAACCTCGCCCATGAGAAAATATTTGCTTGTAAGCAGGAGCACCCGTGGGGTTTTATCCTGAAAACGCGGTTGGACGGCCTTGCCCCAGAAATCAAAACTGGCGCTGGCTGCCAGGCTGTCGCGCACTGCACCATAAAATTTGCTGTCCAGGCGCAGGTAGAACGGCAGGGCTATGGGCTTGAGGGGCAGATTGCCGTGGGCATCCTGCCAGTGGGTGAGAATATCCAGCGCTTTTTGCGGTGTGTCCGCCTCCACCAGCAAAACCCTTTGCCTTTGAACTCCGTCAAGGGCGGCAAGCACGCCCGCAAGCTCAATGATCTCCTTTTCCTTGTCCACAATGGCCACAGGGCCGGAGTATATGGAAAGAAGCCTTGCCAGGGCATGCCCCATGCCGCTGCCCAGAAGCACGGGCAGCATTTTTTCTCCAGGGTCAAAGCTGCCCAGGGCGGCCAGCTCGCGGGCCGCGCCGCCTGGCCCCAGCATGGCAAGCCTGCGGCCGCCAGTGTCGACCACAACATCCTTGAGGATGCCATTTTCACGCACAGCCTCCGGGTTTGCTCCCTTGCCAGTCATGCGCCTGCCTTTTTGCGTTCCGGCAGGGGCTCAACAACAATGTCATTGTAGCACAGACGGAACATCGCATTTTCATAGGGCCTTTCCACCAGCATGAAGGCGCGGCCTATGGAGATTTCCACACCAGGGAAAACCTTGCCCGCCACCATGAGACGACAGGAGTTCATGGCCTGCTCATCGAGATTAAGCTTGCTCCAGATCTCCGTTCTGCGGGCGAGCATCTTTTCGCGCTGGGCGGTCATCTTGGCCAGCTTGCGGGTGGTTTCATTGGTATCCGGCGGCAAATGGCCGGCTACGGCCTTGAGATGGGTTATGGTCTGGGAAAGACTGGAGATGATGCCATCGACCTTCTCCAGATGGCGGATGAAGAGGGGATCATAGCCCAGATACACCCTGGTGGCTATGGCTGCGCGATTGCCAAGCTGGGAGCCGACATAGACGCTGCCATAAGCATTGACCGAGCTGCCATACATCTGGCCGCGCACAACCATGTTTGAGCCGGCATATACAGTGCTGTAGAGGCAATACTTGTCAATCAGCATGTTGCCGCGGGATCTGGCCTCGACCTTTTCCAGAAAAGGGGCCACGAGTTTGCCGCCGGCATCCAGCAGGCAATGCTGGCCGGAGCCGCCGCGCGCGCCGCCCTCCACCATAAGATCCCTTCTGGCCCTGGCGATTCCCCCTTCCACCATGCCCATGATGCGCATGTTGTTGGCCTGCACGGAAAAGCCGGAGCGGACCGAGCCATGCACAGCCATGTCGCCCACAAAAAAGATGTTGCCTGTTCGGAAGCTGACATCCTGCCTGACATTCAGCAGGCTTTTTACGGTTATCTTGCCCTCATTATAAAATACATAGCCCTTGGCATCCGCCAGCAGATAGCGGGGGAATGCCGGGTCTATGCGTGTATTGGCGCCTGCGGGCAGATCCGGGCCGGATCTTATGAACCTCTTGTCCGGCTCCTCCCCAAGCTGGTCCAGAGGAACCATCTCGGCCAGAATCTGGCCGGCAATCACATTCTGGGCATAGCCAAGGCTGTACACATCCGCATTTTCATCCGTGCCCAGGCCTCCGCCCGGCTTGGCTCTCTGATAGTCAAAATCTGGATTGAAATAATGCTTCAGATAATATTGCACCTTGTACCAGCCTTTATTTTTGAATAGCCAAAAACACCGCGCGCAACATGGTGTCGCGTCAAGCGGAAATTGTCGCAATCACCACGGGATTGCGCGCTGACAGAGGCGGTGAAAACAAAGCAAAGACCGTGTTTTACTGTTCGCTATTGGCTGTATCAGCTAAAATCGGGACAATTTCAACTGATACATGCCATAGACCGGCCATGGCAATTTGCGTTTGCCATCCCATAGGGGCATGCCGTCACTTCTGCTTTGCGCCGCCTATAAATCCGCGCAGCTCCTCCTCACTTTCACAGGTGGGGAAAAAGCCCTCAATCTCGGCATTTTTAAGAAGCTCATCAATATGGGCTGCCGGATGCAGCAAAACCAGCCTGCGCCCATAGCGCTGCATGGATGTATTGAGACTGACCAGCACGCCAAGCCCCGCATTGTCCATTTTGCCGACACTGGAAAGATCAAGCACAATCTGGGTGATATTGGGCTTCTTGCTATATTCCCGCATCACCTTGTTAAATTCCGCCACATCATCCATACCCACATCCCCGGTCAGGTGCAGGGTAAGAGTGGTGTTTTGCAACTGGGGATCAAGCGCAAACATCTGCTCCCTCCGGCGCGCAGCCTGTGTTGAAATGTTTAAATTTCAACCTAACATCCATAAGACTTTTTGCCATATATGCCCGGCAATCACAATATCCGCAGCCAGGGGGAATCTACTTCGCCTTTTGCCAGGGATTGCCGCATTTTGCCAGAAATTCCCTGTATGCAAGTTTGGTGGCATACACATCCACCATGCTGGACAATTCAAAGGGGCTGTGCATGGACAGAAGCGCGGGCCCGCAATCTATGACATTCATGCCATAGGCCGCCAGAAAAAGCGCCACGGTGCCCCCGCCGCCAAGATCCACCTTGCCAAGCTCGGCAGCCTGCCATGGTATGCCCGCGGCATTGAGCAGACCGCGCACAGAGGCGAAAAATTCGGCATCCGCGTCATTGGCGCCATATTTGCCCCTGGAACCGGTGAACTTGGAGAAACAGGGTCCATAACCAAATTTGGCCGCATTCTCCTTTTCGTGCACATCCTGATAGTCAGGATCCAGGGCGGCTGTGACATCCGCCGAAATGGCCCTGGTGTTCATGAGCAGGCGCGACACATTCACATCCGGCTCCCAGGCCCGGACAAGATCCTCAAGACAGTATTGCAGAAAGCGGGAGGAGGCTCCTGTGGCGCCATCCGAGCCAATTTCCTCCTTGTCCCAGAAAATCAGCGCCATGCCGTGGCGGGGATTGCCTCTGGCAGCCTCCAGAAATGCCTCCAGCGCGCAAAATACACAGATGCGGTCGTCCTGGCCGTAGCCACCAATCATCGACTCATCAAGTCCGACAAACCTCGCCGGGCCAGCAGGCACAGCCTCCAGCTCCGCAGTAATCACATCCTCTTCAGTGATGTCATATTTTTCATACAGAAAATCCAGAATGCGCCTTTTTGCTCCATCACCATCGGCCTTGTCACCCTTGTCAGCATCCGCCGGCCTGTGACCAAGAACAATATTCAGCTTCTCACCCTCGAAAGCCTCGCTCAGCTTTTTGCCAGCCTGTCTCTGAGCCAGGTGGGGCAAAAGGTCGGCAATGCAGAAAACCGGCTCCCAGGGATTTTCGCCAATGCTGACAGAAACAGACTCGCCGTTTTCACGCATGACAATGCCGTGCAGGGCCAAAGGCCTGGCCAGCCACTGATATTTGCGGATGCCACCATAATAGTGGGTTTTGGCCTGGGCTATGCCGGCCTGCTCCACAAAGGGATGCTGCTTGAGATCAAGCCTGGGGCTGTCCGCGTGGGCGGCAATGAGATTGAGCCCGGTGGCCAGGCTTTCACTGCCCCTCACGGCCGCAAAAACGCATTTGCCCCTAAAGGATACCACAACCCGGGATGCGCTGAAATCCTCCGCAAAGCCGGCTGCCAGCAGCCGCTCGCGCACATGGGCCACAGTCTCCCTTTCCGTTTTGCATTTGTTGAGAAAACCTATGTAATCCCTGGCAAGACCGCGCATTTGCGGCAGATTGCCCTTGTCCGCGTAAACTTTCCAGGCGCTGTCGGGATCATACTTCACTGCCATGCCCAAAACCTCTGTGGTTGTATTTAATGAAATTTCTTCCAGATATTGCGGAAAAAGCGCAAAAAATTCCGCCACCAGATACAGGGAGCCTGTGGCCAGCACCGGGCCCGGCCCAGCCTGCGCAAGGGCCCTGGCAAAGCCACCCTCCCCCTCATAAACAAATGTGCTGGCTCCTGGAGCCAAAACCTGGCGGCAGGCGGCAATATCCCTGGCATCCGCAGCGCGGGAATTTGCCAGACCGACAATGTGCATGGGCGCATCGCCAAAGGCCCGGCAAAGCATGCCAAGGGAAACCCGCCAATCCTTGTCTCCCAGGAAGGAGCAGATTATGGCGGTCGGGGTGATTCCCTTTTCCCTTGTGAGGCAGTGCATGCCGTGGGGATTGTGCGCCCCATCGAGAATAAGCTCCGGATGCCGGTCTGTGGCCGGCACATGCTGCATGCGCCCAGGCATGAACGCCCGCTCCAGGCCTCTGGCCATGGCTTTCTCATCCGGAATGATTTTCATCAGCCTGCACAATTGCCGCCATGCGTCAATGGCCAGCCCGGCATTGATCCTTTGCCAGGCTCCGGCCATGGCCGGCTTTATTGCCGCCGGGCTGCTAAAGGCAAGGGATGCGCCCCGCTCCTCTGCCGCCTTTTGCAGAATCCCCGCGCAGACGGGATATTGCGGGGCGGAGAACACATGGCTGCCGGTTTTTATGGCGCCTGCCTTGTCCCTGGCTATGCTGCCCATGTCCGGCCCTATTATTGCCGCATGGTCCATGGCAATGGGCGCAAACAGCTGCACCTGGGGCACAAGGGCCGTTGTGGCGTCGTTGATTCCTCCAAGACCAGCTTCCATGATGGCCAGCTCTATGCCCTGCGCCGCAAAGGCGCATATGGCCACAAGGGTCAAAAATTCAAAATAGGTGATATCCTGCCCGGATGCGGCAATGACCCTGTTGGCGCAATCCAGCCATGCATCTTGCGGCAACATTTGTCCGTCTATCCGGATGCGCTCCCCCGGAGTTACAAAATGGGGCGAGGTATAGAGCCCGGTCTTTATGCCATGCTCCCTGGCTATTCTCTCCAGAAAGGCGCTTGTGGATCCCTTGCCATTGGTGCCCAGCACCTGGGCTATTACATAGGGAGGCCGACGCAAATCCAGGGCATCCAGACAGCGCAGCATGCGCCCAAGGCCCAGATCCATGTGAAATGGCCCTGTGGCGTCCAGCCAGCTTTCAATGTCCTGCCAGGACCCAAAAAAACTCATTGTCCGCCTTCAATTTCCGCCAGATGGCGCCTGGCGAAATCCAGGCCGGGATCCAGCCTCAGGGCAGCCCGCAAATCATGCGCAGCCTTTTGCGCATTGCCCAGAAATTTCTGGCACAAACCCCGATTTGCAAGATCAATGGCCGAGCCCTTGTCCATCTTCAGGGCTTTTTCAAAACAGTCGCAGGCAGCCTTGTAGTCGCCCTGCCTGAACAACGCAACACCCAGCAGATTGGCATATTCCTTGATGGCTGGATTGAGACTGGATGCCTGGGCAAGGAAAGGAGTGGCGCCAGTCCAGTCACCGTCAAGGGTGAGGGCATGGCCCGCATAAAAGGTTGCCATTGCCCTGGAAGCCTCATCCGGCTGCAAAGGTATGGCCCGCTCAAATTCCTCAAATGCCTTTTGGGGATCTCCAGCTCGCAGAGCCAGCAGCCCCCGGAAAAAAGGCAGGTAATGGGCATCGGGACACAACCGACCCAAAGCGGAAAGCCCGGTGGCAGCCTCCGGCAATTCAGTCTCTTCCGCCAGTTTGCGCCCCACAAATAGTCCAAGGGACTGATTGCTGTCCCGCTCCAGAAATTGCAGCCCGGGCGCAACGCAATAATGGGCGGGCACTCCAGTGGCCGGCGCTGTGGTCTCAATGCCATAGGCATTTACGGGCGCAAGACCGCGGCAGACCGCCAGCAGCTCCTCGCGAATGTCATCATTGCCGGCATCCGGCAATGATGAGAGCGGAACCAGAGCGCCATCCAGCAGCCATTGGCAGTCATCAAGACTGCTGAACTTTGGCAGACCCGAGGCCTCATAGCAGGAATTTGTGCAAAAATCGCCGCCAAGCTGCGCGGTCTCGGTCACCGCCCTGATGGCAGCCTTCACCGGGGTTGAAGCTGTGCCCGCGGTGAAAACAATTTCGGATTTTTCAGGAAAGGTCGCGGGATCCCAGGCCAGGGCCGCCACTGTTGGCACGGGCATGTCAAGGGAAAAATCCTTAAGAATGATATTGATGCCATTGCGTTCAAAGGCTGCCAGCAGGCCGGCCAATGTCCCATCCGCGCAGGATGCCTTGTCAATGGTCGGCAAGGCCGGTTTTTGGGTTGCCACAAGGCAGGAGACATGGCGCTCCACCAGCTCGCAGAGTCCCTGCAGAAGGGACTCCTCCTGCGTATTGCCGGCTGAGGAGCCGTTAAATTCCCCCAGCATCCTGAACCAGTCCAGGGGCAGCCAGACCGTCCTGCCTGTACCCAGGTTTGTGGCAGGATAAAAATCCCATGCCAGAAGGTCGAGAATCTCCCTCGCGGTCTTTTCGTCAAGGCAGTCCCGCACCGAGAGCAGCATTTCCCTCATGGAAATGAGCTCATCGCCAAAAAGCTGTTCAGCCTCTTTCCAGCCTGCCCGCCTGATGTGCGGTCTTCTTTGCCAGAAGCTGAAAAAGGCGAAACGCTCCATCAGCTCCATCAGCGCGGAAGCATTGGCCTGGGCAATCGAGGAACCCTTGCCCATCTGCTTGCGCACTGGCATGACATCCCTGGCATCTGCGCCACATGCGCAGAGATATACAGGAATGCCCAGCCTGCCCGTATCCACCCGGTTAACCTCCGCCACAATATCCAGATTGCAGGCGGCAAGTCTGGCCTCAACATTCCTGATGGTCTGTTCAGGGCTTATGGACTTGTCCTGATCCCGCACCCAGCCTTTGGGGCATGGGGAAAGGCATATGAGGGGTTTGGTTGTCATTTCCTTTCCAAAATCATCATGCTGAAGATGCGCCTCTGCTCCTGGCCATCCTCATCCTGGCTTTTAACACCAATGCGCCCCTCGCTCACGCTGAAATCCTGGCTGGCAAGTTTGCGGAAGCGCGGTTTCTCCCTTGCCAGATCCGAGCAGAGAAAAGCCTTGCCGCCACGCGCGAGGTGGCGCCCTATAAATTTGAGCAATGGCCTGTGCAGATCATCAATATAAAGAAGCTCGGAGGCGGCTATGAAATCAAATCCCTTGAAGCGGGGATTTGTTCCCCCGGCCGCCACATCCAGGGTGGCCACGCTTACAGTTTCCTGAAGATTGTTGCGCAGAACATTGGCCCTGGCAAAATCCAGGGCATCTTCATTTATATCTGTGGCGACAATGCGGGCAAAACCGTATCTGGCGGCAATCAGACTGCAGATGCCCATGCCGGCGCCAAGTTCCAGCAGGCTTTTGCCTGCTGGCTCGTATTTGCGCAAAAAACGCCCAAGCACAAAGGATGCCGGCCAGATCTTTGCCCATAGGGGCAGGTCGCGCAAAGGGTCATGGATGGCATTGGCCGCCAGGAGCCTGTCCAGATGCGCAGGCATGTTGCTGATGGACAGAACCTCCAGCGCCTGGCCATCTACATCAAGCTTTTCAAAATGCGTATCGAATTTTTGGGAGACACGCCCTGGAACGCCGCCCTGCCCCGCATCCGCTCCGGACAGTGAAGAATTATCCGCCATATTTGCCCCTGTATTGAATCAAGTCCTCAAAAATAACCTCCATTGCCATGTAAATCAATGTTCTTGCATAGAGCCGCCGGCAGGTCTAGACTTGCGACTGGAGGACGCCATGTCGGATGAGCTTTTTCGCCTGGAAATAAATGTGCCTGGCCAGGATTATGACAAAATGCTGGGGCTGCTGGCCCTGGAGACCCAATACGGCTGGGAGGAGAAGACGGCTGCCTCTGGCGTGACAGTCTTTACCCTGTACGGCGAAAATATGGCCCACATGCAGAGTCTGGCCAATGTATGCCGCCAGGGCTGCCCCACAGCGACAGTGCGCCTGACGCAGACAGCCAACCGCGACTGGCTTGAGGCCTGGAAGGAATTTTTTACCCCTGTGCAATGCGGCACACGTTTCGTAATTCTGCCCCCCTGGCTGCAGGGGCTGGATTTTGCCGGCCGCGTCAAAATTGTAATTGAGCCCAAATGCGCCTTTGGCACAGGGCATCATGCCAGCACCAGCCTCTGCCTCACCGCCCTTGGCGATCTTCTGGACAAGGGACGCATCCGCCCAGGACAGACCTTCCTCGATCTTGGCTGCGGTTCCGGTGTGCTGGGAATTGCCGCGGTAAAAAGCGGCCTTTGCGGCCTTGGCCTGGATACAGACCCCCTTGCCATTGCCAATGCCCTGGAAAACCGCGAAATCAATGCCGCCGCCTGCCTTGAACTTGCGGAGGGCAGCATTGAGGATACGGGAAAACGCAAATTTGACTTTATCATAGCCAACATCATGGCTGGCCCCCTGATCGAAATGGCGCCGGAAATTTGCAGTCACCTTGCGCCCGGTGGCTGCCTGGTGCTGGGCGGCATTCTCGATAGGCAGGCCACCCAGGTGGAGGAAGCCTATGCCCGCGCTGGCATGGGCCCTGACGAAAGAATGGCCGATGGCGAATGGCGCGCCCTGATCTGGGCCTGAGTCAAAGCCACGCCCAATAATGGAGGAAATATGAATACTGTGACATTCCAAGGCAATACACTGCATCTGGAGGGCAATTTGCCCGAGGTGGGCAAAAAGGCGCCGGATTTTTCCCTGGCAACCAATGATCTGGGGCGGCATGCGCTGAAAGACTATGCCGGCAAAATTCTGGTGTTGGCCACTGTGCCATCCCTGGATACGCCTGTCTGCGATCTGGAGATGCGCCACTTCAACACCGAGGCCGCGAAACTTTCCGACAAGGTGCGCATCGCGGCAGTCAGCTGCGATCTGCCCTTTGCCCAGTCCCGCTGGTGCGGAGCGGCAAACGCCGATCGTGTGGAAACACTCTCCGACTATATGGATAACAGCTTTGGCCTGGGCTATGGCGTGCTCATAAAGGAATGGAAGCTGCTGGCCCGCTCCGTTTTTGTCATAGATCCAAGCGGTGTGCTCGTCTATGAGCAGCTTGTGCCGGAAATCACCAACCAGCCAAATTACGCGCCAGTGCTGGAGGCCATACTCGCAGCCCAGAACAAGAGCCTCTAGGGCATTTGCCGATTGAAAACAGGCAAATGCGGAGCGCTACTTCTGAAGCGCCCGTGAAATGCCAGCGCGTATGATTGAAACGCGCAAAGCGTTTCAACTGATGAACGCTAATTAAGCCATATCAACAAAAAAAACAGGGGGATGCCGCAACAATTCGGCATCCCCCTGTTTTTACTGCCCTCAGTGAGCTATTTGCCCATGGCTTTCATAAATTCCTCATTGCTCTTGGTGGGCCGCATTTTGTCCAGCAGAAATTCCATGCTGTCAATGGGAGACATGGGAGCAAGAATCTTGCGCAGTATCCAGACGCGATTGAGCACATCCTCCGGCAGCAGCAGATCCTCCTTGCGGGTGCCTGTGCGATTGATGTCTATGGCCGGGAACACGCGCTTGTCGGAGAGATGGCGGTCAAGATAGATTTCCATATTGCCTGTGCCCTTGAACTCCTCAAAAATAACCTCGTCCATGCGTGAGCCAGTGTCAATGAGCGCTGTGGCGATGATAGTCAGGCTGCCCCCCTCTTCAACATTACGCGCAGCGCCAAAGAAGCGTTTTGGCCTTTGCAGTGCATTGGCGTCCAGGCCACCGGTCAGCACCCTGCCAGATGACGGGGTGACGGCATTATAGGCCCGCCCCAGCCTTGTAATAGAATCCAGCAGGATCACCACATCCCTTTTGCGTTCAACCAGGCGTTTGGCCTTCTCCAGCACCATTTCACAAACCTGCACATGGCGCTGCGGCGGTTCGTCAAAGGTGGAGCTGATGACCTCCGCCTGCCGCACCGATCGCTCCATGTCCGTGACCTCTTCTGGCCTTTCGTCTATCAGCAGAATAATCAGATATACATCGGGATTGTTGGCGGTAATGGCATTTGCCAGAGATTGAAGCAGTATTGTCTTGCCTGTGCGCGGGGGAGCCACTATCAGACCGCGCTGGCCGCAGCCTATGGGAGCCATGAGGTCAATGACTCGATTGGAAAGATTTTTCTCTCCATTTTCCATTATCAGCTGGTGATCGGGATATACAGGCGTCAGGTTGTCAAAAAGAACCAGGTTCTTGGCATGCTCCGGCGGCTCATAGCCTATTTCCGTAACCTTGAGCAGCGCGAAATACCGCTCACCCTCCTTTGGGGGCCTGATCTGTCCGGACACGATGTCGCCCTTGCGCAGGGAAAACCGGCGGATTTGCGATGGCGAAACATAGATGTCATCTGGCCCCGGCATATAATTGCTAAGGGGTGAACGCAAAAAACCAAAGCCATCCGGCAATATTTCCAGCACGCCATCGCCATATATGGCGCCATTTTGAATTGAACATGCCGATAAGAGCGAAAATATCAGTTCCTGCTTGCGCATCGAGCTGGCATTCTCAATTTCATACTGCTCGGCAAGCTCCATCAACTCCTGCATACTGCGGGTCTTTAAATCTGTAAGGCTTAACATGCTGTCCGTCACCAGGGCTGGTAGGTTTTTCTTTTTACGCATAGTTGCTGATAGTTTAAAAAAGTTGATGCCTGTTCTGGCACATGGCTCCTGCCCGGGCAGGCGCAAACTACCGCCATTTTCTGGTCAGTATCACCTGGTTAAATGCCGGTTTTGACGTCCTGGCCCCACCCCGCCGGGGGAGAAATGCGTGCTTTCCATAAACCAAAAGGAAGATCTGAATTTGGCAGAAATTTCACGACATGAATGTGACTGGCCGACTGGCTATCAGCGGCAGACAAGACTTTTGGAAACAAGCCCTCCCGCGTGGCGGAAAAGGGCGGACATAGCAACAATTATTTGCCTGACTGGCGCAGTAAAATTAGGAAAAATAGAAAATAATGGCAAGCAAAAAGTTGCCCCCAAAACAATACCTGGCAAGAAATACCAGGCGCATACTCTGGGGCATGCCTGCAAAAGGCAACCTTTAGACCGTTTTCTGCCCGGCTTCCCCTTCAAGCTCCGGCGGCGCATACAGCTCAAGCAGATCATCCCTGATACCGCTGGCGGAAATCGCCAGCACCTCGGCAAGCTCGCCGCTGACCAGACTCATGGCCTGCTCCAGCAGCCGCCTCTCCCCAAAAGAAAGCTCCTTGCTGCGGCCAATAAGCAGAAGCTCGCGCAGGACTTCGGAAACCACGGCCAGATCCGGGCTTTTCAACCTCTCGGAATATTCGCGAAAACGCCGGTTCCAGTTCTGGCCAATAAAAACCGTCTGCTCAATGTCCCCATGCAGGCTCTCCAGAATGCTCTGGGCCTGAGCCTTGCTGACCAGGGAACGCAGGCCAACATTGACTGCATTCTGAACCGGCACCATGAGTGTTATATTGTTGGATCTGATGCGGACGATATAAAAATCGCAGTCTACCCCGCCAATGTTTTTTTGATCAATGCGCTCGATTTGGCCCACGCCCTGGGCAGGATAAACCACCAGATTGTCCGCTTTGAACATAACGCCACCCGCGGTAAGAAGACAGCAAGCATCAGGCCGGAATGGCCTTCAAGGAGATTTTTTAACTATTGGATACAGGCTAACCCATAATCAAAAATCTGTCCAGCAATGACATTTAATGGCCACGGTCCTCATTTAATTTGCATCGGGAAAGGCGCCCTTTATGCCATCCAGGCCGGTCATATGCTCAGATGCAGCATGGCGCATGCCGTAATTGCGCCAATTATTATTCTTGATGCAAATTAAATCACAAAAAGGAAGATCTGGGTGCGGTATTCACTTCCCCCGCAGGTCAAATCGTCCCAGCTCCACATGCCGCGCACCTGTTGCCTCAAGAAAGCTCTGATACAGGCAAAAGAAATCGGCGCGCCATTGCATGTGCAAGGACGGCAACGCTTGCCGGCGCGTTTTTCTGGACAGGGTGATATGTGGCCGGAATGGGCGCTCTTCCGCCTCCAGCCCAGTTGTGGCCAGGGCCGCGTCAATCTTGTGCCTTAAAAGCAGAAGCTCTGGCGACAGGTCAACATTTGCAGCCAAAAGCCCTTTTTAAAGAGCCCCACACCTGATATTGCCAATGTCAATGGCTTGTGGTCAATGGCAGCCAGGGCCTCTAAAAATGCCCCTGGCGCCGGGGCATTGCCAATAAAGCGGAGTGTGAGATGCGGATGGGAGGCCAGACGCATGCCCTCCATGGTTTTCTGACAATGGCGCCTGATGCCATCAGGCACGGGAATGGCAACAAAAAGACGCATACAAGACCTGTTTTGCTCCCAAATATCATCTGCAGTTCCAACAATAATGGAGCTGTCCCAAACAATAATTTACACTTCCGATTCTTGTCCAGCCAGTCATACCAAGTCTTACTCCATATATCCACTGGATATTTATGGTCATAGGACACTAAAATTTGGCATTAAAATGGAAAGTCCAGGAATATTGGGAGAAGCCGTGGAGGTTTAACCACTAAAATCCATTTACTTTGTAACGAAGAAGCGGAACCAGTTGATTTTTGCATGACGCAGGCCAAACGCATGATGTAAAAACTGCTCCCAGATTGATAAAAAAAATTTACTCCACATCAAAATTTTATTGTGTATAGGGCATATGACGCATTCAAAATTCGTAATATTCTTAAAGAGAAAAAAGTGTGCATCCCACCCAAATCAAACAGGAAAAATCCTGCGCCGTATGATAAAAGCTTGCACAGCCGGCGTCATATCATCGAAAATATTATTATCCACATTAAAGGATTGGATAGGACTTGCAATGCGATACAACCGCTGTGCGCATATTTGCCATTCATTTGTTGACATGGGGTTAATCGCAGTATTTTTTTGTGTCTTTTAAGCCCGGCAATCTGCAAAAAATTTTGACTGACGATGAAGCCGCTTATGCCGGATTGCCTTCACAACATTAACTTTAAAGGCGGTTCAGTCACTGGCATGGCAAGTTGCGAGGCAGGTTAAGGGCACAGGAAAGGGGTCATGGCAGATACGCCACGACCCCTTGAAATTTGTGGTCGGGATGAAAGGATTTGAACCTTCGACTTCTTGAACCCCATTCAAGCGCGCTTCCAGACTGCGCTACATCCCGCTCCGGACTTCTTGCCTCTTTTTGGCCCGCTTGTCAAGATTTTAAGAGGAATCCCCTGAATCTTTATTATATCAAGCCGAGGCCAGTTGCAAAAATGCTAATTGCCCTCGACTGATGGCAGATTGGCCAGATTCACGCCATATTTTTGCGCAATCTGCTCCCAGGTGGCGCCTTCTTCCCTATCTTTGCGAATAATGCCTGGCTCCACGCCGCTTGCCTCGGAAATTTCCTGGATGCGTCTGGCCTCCGCCCTCCTGTAGGCCGCCATCTGGCCCTCATAATTATTCTTGCCAAGACTGTTCAAAATGGCAGAGTTAGCCTCATTGGCAGCATTGCCGATTTCATCAAGCGCCCCCATGATTGATTCGCCATGACTTGCGGTGCACATGAACAGGCTGGCGCACAGAACAAGGCCGGCTGCATATATTCTCATATCAATTCTCCAGAATTTGTGGCGCGTCATTGGCCTACATGCCAGCTTTCGCGGTCGGGCGCATGTGCATTTTCAGGGGACATCCTCTGCAAAGGCTGCATCACCCGACAGGCCAATAAATTTTGTGTTCAATATATCCTTGCATCTCTATTGCATTATCAACCTGTTTCAGGCTATCACTAAAGGAGATTATTTGGAAGTCACCCCCTTATGACTCCCGCGCCGCCATGCTGGTGGCGCAATGGCTATGGCGCCATCAATGTGTGCTAAATGCGCGCTTTTTGGCGGAGTCGTCACCCAAAACCGCCTTTTTAGAGGCATGGCAGGCAATGCTGTTTAAACTCCGGGAGCTGGACCCGGATTTGGAGCATTTTGAAAAGCACTTTCAAAATGCTTGGCGCCCATGTGTGGGCACCAGCGCAAAAGCAAGCGGGAAAACAGCTTTTTCCCACCAGGCGACAGCGCGTATGGTTGAAAATTAGCAATATTTTTAACTGAAAAATGCTCTAAAAACAAATCATTGCCCGTACCCGGGAGGAGTTACATGTCCATTGGTTTCCTGGCATTTCTGGCAATCATACCAATTCTGGTTGCCCTGATCCTCATGGTTGGCATGCGCTGGCCCGCCACAAGGGCAATGCCCTTTGCGTGGCTTGCATGCGTGCTTTGTGCCATTTTTGGCTGGGATATCGAAATCACGCGTCTGGCCGCCCTGTCCCTACAAGGTGTCGTGGTGGCCATCGGAGTGCTCATCATAGTTTTTGGCGCCATCCTCATCCTCTATACGCTTGAACAGAGCGGCGGCATGGAGACCATTCAGCACGGCATGCAGAATGTCAGCCGCGACCGGCGCGTCCAGGCCATTATCATTGGCTTCATGTTCGCGGCCTTCATTGAAGGCGCGGCCGGCTTTGGCACTCCTGCTGCCCTTGCCGCGCCCCTGCTGCTGGGCCTTGGCTTTCCGGCAATGGCCGCGGCGGTGGTCTGCCTTGTGTTCAACAGCGTGCCTGTCTCATTTGGCGCGGTGGGCACGCCCATCCTGGTGGGTTTCGGTTTTCTAAAAAACAACATAGCGGATGCGGTTCAGGCCGATCCCTCATTGCCTTTTACCGGATTTGACAGCTTTGCCAAGATCGTGGGCGAGTGGGCAACCCTGATGCATGGCCCGATGGCCATCATCCTCACAATCTTCATGCTGGGCTTTCTCACCAGGTTCTGGGGCCCGGAACGCTCCTGGGCGCCTGGCCTCAAGGCATGGAAATTCTGCATATTTGCCTCTGTCTGCTTCCTTGTCCCCTATATCGCCTGCGCATGGGGCCTGGGTCCGGAATTTCCCGCCATGCTTGGCGGCCTTATCGGTCTTGGCGTTGTGGTGTGGGGAGCGAAAATGGGCTTCTGCGTACCCAGGGATGTCTGGGGTTTCGGCCCGGCAAGTTCCTGGGATCCAAGCTGGTCCGGCACTGCCTCCCAGAATACAGGCAGCGAGTTCAAGGCGCACATGAGCCAGTTCATGGCCTGGCTGCCCTATGTCATCATCTGCCTTCTGCTTGTCATCTCCCGCATACCGGCCATCGGCCTCAAGGGCTGGCTCACTGCGCAGCAGATTGAGTTCAAGAGCATCCTGGGCTTTGAGGGCATCGATGCCAGCCTGCAATATCTCTATCTGCCTGGAACCTTCTTCATCATTGTCGCCCTGCTGACCATCTGGCTGCACCATATGCCATCCGACAAGGTAAAGGCTGCCTGGGGAGAAAGCTTTGCCAAGATGAAATCCCCGACCATCGCCCTGATTTTTGCGGTGGCTCTGGTTTCAATCTTCCGCGGCTCAGGCGTCAACCCTGGCAACATCCCCTCCATGCCCATGGCCCTGGCCACTGCCGTTGGCGAAGCGGCCGGCAACATCTGGCCCATGCTGGCAGGCTTTGTGGGTGGCCTGGGCGCATTCATCACAGGCTCGGCCACAATTTCCGACCTCATGTTTGGCGAATTCCAGTGGGATATGGCCACAACCCTGCAGCTCCCCCGCGCCATCATTGAGGCAGCCCAGACTGTGGGCGGCGCAATGGGCAACATGATATGCATCCATAATATTGTCGCTGCCTGCGCAGTGGTGGGCCTGTCCGGACGTGAAGGCGAGGTGCTTCGCAAGACCTTCTGGCCCTTCCTGCTCTATGGCATAGTCATAGGCATCATCTGCTGGGTACTCATAGGCTCAAACCCGGCTCATTTCTAACATCCTGTCTTTATATGGGATTAAAGGGGCGGATTTTCCAGTGCCGCCCCTGTTTTTTTAATAAGCAAATGGCGCCTGCATCATGCCCCTCTCAATACCGGCTGCAGGCGAGGGCGCCTATCAGGAGCCATTTCCAGCTATGGGCTAAATCCTGGCCTGACCCAGCTTTTCAGGCGATGTCGCAAGCCTGTTCTTGAAGGACGCCTTTGGCTCGGCCTGTTGGAATTGGCCTGCATGTGGGCAGTGGTATGGCCATGTTTTTGCGGGAATTGGCGTATTTGACCTGGCAAAAACAGTTTTTGCCAGCCTGGCCTGATCCGCCAAACTTGCTCACCGCGTAGGTTTTTCCGGCTTGAAGTAGTTGGGCAAAAGAAAATTCCTGTATTTTTTGACAGGGGAAAGGCTCTTGGGCATGGCCACCTGGCCCTCTATGACAAGGGGCTCATCGGAAAGTCCAAAAGGCTGAAGCCTCTCCAGCAAGGTGGGATTGGACAGCACATCTCCGGAAAGGGAGATGACCGGCATTGTTTTTGTGGCATTGCCAGCGAAGATGCCTGTGGCCGTCCGGCTCAAGTCCACATTGCCCGCATTGCGTCGCGTGGCATTGCCAAAACTGGGCAGGGAGGTGTAGGCACTGTGCAAAACTTCCAGAAAATCATTGCCTGTGCGGCCCACAAAGGAGAGCAGGGACGAGCCGTCATGCGAAACAAGCAGGCTCACTGGCATGGTGCCACCATGAATGCCCATATATGCCGGCTTTCCGCCAGCAGGCATGGTCACCCAGGCATCATCGGTTGCGGCCTGTTTTGACGAATCTCCGGCGAATACGCCGGAAGTATCAGAAATATGGATGCAAACAAATAAAAGACAAATGACAAAGATCCGGAACAAGGAAAAAAAAATATTTTTTTTCATGGCCTTTCCTTGACATTCGATGGGCATTGACCAGCCCCATCGCTACCAGAGCACAAATATGCGCGGCGCACGCCTGTGTCAAGATTTTCGACAAGCAAAATAAATTAATATAGCATGCTCGCAATGAGAATGGTCCGGTGTCGCCATATGGCGACTGGAACTTTCATGGCATCCCATAATCCAGCATTTCGGCTGAATTATGCAGATCATTAGCCATGATGTTCGGAGCACTGGCAGCGCTTTCAATGGCGACCCCACAGGGCGGCAAGTATCATTTATAAATGGCATTTATTTTGCATACACCTGTAAAATTTTAAAATTTTGACACGGCTGGGGCCGGCATGGCCTCACGCCGTGCCTTTATCATATGCTGCAGAGGTTAACATGAACAAAGTTTTAGCCCAGGATGAAGTTGATGCCCTGCTCCGCGGACTTTCCGGCGGCGAAATAGAAAGTGAACAGGATATCCCGGTTGATGAGGAAGGGCTCACCCCCTATGACATAGCCAATCAGGATCGTATTATCCGCGGCAGAATGCCGGTGCTAGAGATTGTAAATGACCGTTTTGCCAGGCTCTGCACCAATGCCCTTTCCAATGCCGTGCGCAAACGTGTGGAGCTAAATCCCATATCCATCGACATGACCAAGTTTGGCGAGTTCATGCGTGGCCTGCCAGTGCCCACCTCCATAAATATCTTTAAAATGGATCCCCTGCGCGGCAATGCCATCATGATCGTGGATTCGCGACTTGTTTTCGCGCTGGTGGAGAATGTTTTTGGGGGCGCCGGCTCACAGCCCAAGATTGAAGGCCGCGAATTCACCCGTATTGAACAGGCTGTGGTGGATAAAATCGTCAAGATAGCGCTGGATAACATGGAGGAATCCTGGCGTCCCGTGCATGATGTAAAGCTCGAGCTGGTGCGCAGCGAAATCAACCCGCAATTTGCGGCCATTGTGCCCCCAAGCGATGTTGTGGTGGTCATCACCTTTGAGGTGGAGCTCGATACCTCCCTTGGATCAATGATCATCTGTCTGCCCTATGCCACCATTGAGCCCATTCGCTCCAAACTGCATGCAAGTTTTCAGACGGAAAGGCTTGAGGTGGATCATATCTGGGTTTCGCGCCTCAAGGAAAGGCTGCTGGAGACACCAGTGGAGCTGAAAGTCCATTTTGGCAACACAACCATCACAGGCAACCAGCTATTGCGAATGCAGGTTGGCGACGTGCTGGTGCTGGATACCGATGTGGAGGATCTGCTGACTTGCACAGTGGCCGGAGTCAAAAAATACCAGGGCATTGCTGGCACAGTAAAGGCCATGAAATCGTTCCAGATTATCAAGGAAAATGAACCGCAATTCACATAGCGACATGACAGGTGCGCAAAACATTATAAATAAGCATAGGTTTATTGGAAATAGACATATGTCACCGGCTGCGGGAGCGGCCATGTCCACCAATAGCGGACAGCCAAACCGCGTTTTGCTGTAAATCGCCAGGCCTTGCGGTTGAAATTGGGACAATTTCCACTGATACATTGCCATAAAAATACGCCCGCCATGCGGTTTTATCCGCAATAATGGCGGGTGCATTTTTTGCTGTCTGTCTTTTTTTAACTTTTCGCCTGTTTTTTCCTGATTATCCCTGTTGACAAGGTTGCAAAAGCATGTTCTTGTCAGTTATCGAGACGTGTTCCGGCAATCAGTTTTGTCGGGGAGAACACGAATTTATTGGTTTTTTTGAGAGGGTGTTTCATGTCCAAGTCCATTTATGTCGGGAACCTGCCTTGGGCGGCAACCGAAGAGGAAGTGCGTGATTTGTTTGCGCAGCATGGCAATGTGTTGAGTGTAAAGCTCGTCAGCGACCGCGAAACTGGCCGTGCGCGCGGTTTTGGCTTTGTTGAGATGGAAGATGCCGATGCGGACGGCGCCATCGAAGCTCTGGATAATTTCAGCTTCAATGGCCGTACCCTTCGCGTCAACGAGGCCAAGCCAAGGGCTCCCCGCCAATCACGTTACTAGCCGTCCGGCTCCCCGCATAAAACCTTCAGCAAACGCATTTAGGGCGGGGTCAGTTTTCAAACATGGCGCTGGATGCTTCCGGCGCCATCCTTTTTTTAATCCCTTGTATAAAAACGGAAACCGGCAAAATCATGACAGCCCTATACAAGGGTTCTGGCAGCCATGGCTGTCAGAACTCAAGCCATACATATTTTTGACTGCCAAGCCTGCCTAAAAAACCAAGGTGTCACTGTAACCTAATGTAATTATAGAATAAATTTTCATTGGCAACATATTTGCATCCAATATGGCAAAACTCAGCAACTTTTACAGCCGCGGGCATGCAGCCTGGCCTGTGAAAATATCCAGGAGGAAGCCATGTTCTTTTTAATGGGGAATGACAAGAAAAACCGCAAATCCGAAAAACCAGGCAAGCCCACCGCTGACAGCATTCGTGTGCGCGAAATTTTCCAGACTGGCCGCTTTCCCGTTGTGACCACCCATCAGGTTGAGGGGAGACGCATTGCCAAGGTCCTGGGTCTTGTGTGCTGCAGAGGATTTGATTCGGAGGAGGCTTTTTATGGCATGGCGGCCAGAGCCATGAAAAAGGGCGCCCAGGCCATTGTGGGCTATAGCGAAAATGTGGCTTTTCATCCAGATGGCAGCAAATATTTTACATGCTATGGCACAGCCGTAATGTTTGAATACGATCCGGCCGACCCGGAAACACTGCCACTCATGCTGCAGCAGAGATTCCGCGAGCGCAACCAGGAATTTTCCGAAACCTTTGCCTGATTGCTGGTCAATATATGTCCTTTGAGAACATGGAAAAATGCCCTTCGGGGCATTTTTCCATTAATAAACAGGTTATCTGCCATCCGCTGGCAGCATATTGGCTGCCCTTGCAAATTCGTTATAGGCCACCTGGCATCTGTTAAAAGCTGTTGCCAGCTCCCTTTTTTGGCGATTGTGAAAGCCTTCATCAAGAGCTGTGCGCAAGGTGTCAACATAGGCTGAACCTGTCCTGAGAAAAGCGCGATACAGCCTCTCAAGGGATGGCGGAGCAGGAAATGGCGGCTTGCCGCCATGAATGATCAACTCCGCCATGCTCTGGCAGATGGGCGCCACAATATCTCTTGTGGCCGCGCCGCTTTTTAAAAGATTTGCCACCTGCCTGCCCTGGGCAAGAATTTGCCTGGCTGTCAAAATCTGTCTTTCCAGCGGATCGCCGGCAATAAGCGCGGATTCTGCCTCCTGCGCCCTTTTCTCCACTATGCCGAGCCACGAATCCCGGGCCTTGATAAAGCTGGCATGTTCATCACCCAGTTTTGCGCAAATTTCCCTGCCCTGCCTGCCATCATCGCGAATGGTGTCATCGCGTATGTATTTCTCAAGATCCCGATAATGCCCAAGCATGTTGGCAAGAGCCTTGTCCATGGCCAAAAGGGCGCTTGCCATATCCTCCGCTTCCTGTTTGTCAAACAGTCCCTGCTCCGGCTCCATGGCCCTGGCATCTCTTTTGCGCCCTTTTATACGCGGGGAGGGCGGAAGTTGCCAGTTGAGTGCATAAATATCGGCATTATGGCGCAGAATCTCCGGCAAAGCATAATATCCTGCCGAAAAAATACCCACCGCCCGGTTTCTGAATGCCAGCAGCCTGGCAGCTGTTTCGCGTTCCTCCACGCTAAGCGCTCGTTTGTCCTGCCCTAGCCAGGGCGCCTTGGCCTCCGGTGCTGGACTGGCAACTTGCGTATCAGTCTGCCCATCACCAGCGGCCGGTCTGGGTTCTTTTTGCGAGGCAGGTGCAACCGGGGTGATATCATCCTTCTGTTGTGTTTGCTGCTTTTGTTCAGCCTGTTCTTTGGCGGAATCGCAGGCGTTTATAAACATAAATCCTGCAAACAGAATTGTCAGAAAAATGAAACGGCATAAAGGAAAAGGGTTAGCCCCCTGAACAGGGCTGTTTTTAGACATGAGCCTTGATCCAGTCATTCAGGGGGATCAGATCATCGCTCCAGGGAAAGTCTCCGCCGCGCCACTGCGAACCGACCCCATAGAAATTTGTACCAACTGCCAGGGCCGCGTCGCGATCCGTCACAGCATCGCCAACCATCAGCGTCTCGCCGGGCAAAACCCTGGCATCCTCCGTGACAATGATGCGCAAAAGCTCGGCTTTTGGTGGGGGCGACCCGTAGATGCCATTGAAATAACCGGCAATGTGCCTTTCTCCCAGCACAAGATTCAATTCCTCCCTGGGCGCGCCGGAACAGACATACATGGGTAGTTTGCCATGCCACATTTTCAGAGTTTCAACGGCTCCGGGGATAAAGTCGCAGCGGCGCACCTCATCCAGGGCATACTCGGCAAATTTTCGGCCCCATTCTTCATTTTCGGCAGGTGTTATTTCCCTGCCCAGTATCTCCTTGAAAAACCAGGCGAATTTCAAATATCTGCTGACTCCGCCATGGTAGGAGTGATAGGCCACAAGCCTGTCCGCCGCCGCCCTGCCATAGGGCTCGGCCAGTCTGGCAAAGGCGCGGGTTTTAACCGGAACACTGTCCAGCAACACGCCGTCACAATCAAAAGCAAGACATTTTAATGCCATTTGCAACTCCATTTACCAGTTCAGCGCCTTCTGCCAATTTCATGAGCCGGCACACCGCCAACTATTGAAAAAGGGGCCACATTGCGTGTCACCACCGCGCCAGCGCCAACAATGGCCCCACGGCCAATGCGCACATCCGGCGTTATGACGCAATTGGCGCCAATCCAGACATCATCTTCAATTATCACTTTTCCCCTATTATGGCCTTGTCTCATTATAGGCACATCGGGCACATCAAAGCGATGATTGGCTGCCCGAATGACAGTGCCGGGGCCAATGGCGGCATGGGCGCCAATCTCGATAACTCCATTGTCCGCTCCAATATTCACACAAGGCGAAATTGACACATTCTCGCCAATTACCAGTTGTCCGCTGGCGGCTGTTAAAAAACAGCCACGGCCTATGCGCGCGCCATTGCCAAGAGCAATGTTCTTCATGCCCGCTATTGTCTGGCATACAGAAAAACGCGCGCTGCCGCAGCTTTTAAAAAACCAGCGCCAGGCCAGCCAGCGTAAGGCTGTGCCAACAGGTGTGGGAATCCACGAAAAAAAGGCAATCCACAGCTCCTCCAGAGCCTGGGTCATTCTCTGCATGATTCCTGGCATATGTGGGAGCGCGACTTTTGATTGATCACAAGGCATCATCTTTGCGCGCCATATTTCTCCATGAGATCATCATGATCCATAAGTTTGGCAACCCGGGCCAGATCTTCCGGGGTATCCACGCTCCATGTGCGGAAAGCGCATGGGGCCATACGCACCTTTTCGCCATGTTCGAGAATGCGCAGCATGTCGACGCTTTCATATATTTCGAGGGGGCTTTCCTCCATTTCATTAAAACGCAGCAGATAATCCCTGCGGAAGGGAATAACGCAAACCTGCTTGCGCATGGGCACCTTGTCCGAGCCTTTTTTGCGGGATGGGATTGGCTCACGCGAGAAATAGAGGGCATCATTGTTGCGATCCACCACAACCTTGACCTCATTGGGGTCCTCGAATTCCTCAATGGTGTCCATTTCCGCCATCAGATTGACAACATTCACGGTGGGGTCATCGAGCATGGGTTTTACGGCAGCCTCGATCATTTCCGGCCTGACCATTGGCTCATCCCCCTGCACCATCACAACTATATCGACCTTTTTGCCTGTGCCTTCCTCGATTTTTAGCAGAGCTTCGGCGGTTCTTGTGGAGCAGCGCACATGCCTGTCTGAAGTCATGACGCACTTGAGACCGGCATCCTCACAGTAATTTTCGATAATTGCATCGCATGTGGCCACCCAGGTGCCGGAAAGCACGGGACTCATGGCTGTGCGAAAAGCCACATGCCCAACCATGGGCACATTATGGATCAGGGCAAGCGGTTTTCCGGGAAAACGGCTGGAGCCCATTCGGGCTGGTATGATTGCGATAATATTCATTTTATCTCCTTAATGTTATGCATGAGATTCTGCGGGCTTCACAGTTCCGGAATATCTGGCCATTAATGCTCCAGATTCAACTTTGGCCACTGTCGACAAGATAACCGCCCTCGGCCTGCAATTCGGGATGGAGCGCCCTGTGTTCAGCCTCCATGACCCTGAGAATGCCCTGCCCCAGATCCACTGTAAGGGGCGGAACCAGCTTGCGGCCCACTCTTGGCATGAAGGCATATGGTGTTATCTGGTAATGGCCGCTGTTGGGATCATTCTCGTATTCAATCACCAGCTCTTTACCGAGCATCTCGCCAATCATCTTGAAAAGATCGCCTACACGCATGGGCTGATTGCCGGAGATTATGATATTCTGATTGGCAAATTCCGGCGCGAGAATCGCAAGTGTTGCCGTTGATGCATCATCCACATGCACATATTCGCGCAATGCAGTGGGAGAGCCATAATATTTGATGATGCCAGTGGTGAGCGCCTCATGCACGAAACGCTCAATGGCGTTGCGCTGATCCGCCCTTGGCCCATACAGGGAGCCATAGCGCAAAATTGTATAGGGCAAGCCGAAGGTCGCCTGATAATTTTCTATATAGATCTCGCTTGCCTGCTTGCTGCAGCGGTAAAAACCGCCAGATTTGCCATAGACATAGAGGGATGAGGCGAATATGTATCTTTGCACATTGGCCTTGCGACAGGCCTCCAGCACAGTGACATTGCCAAGCACATTGATTTTTGCCGTATCGATGGGTCTCGCATTGGCTTCGCCAATATCGGCTATACCAGCATAATTGAATACCATGTCGGCATGGCGAACAGCCTCATCCACCACTTTTTCATCCAGGATGCTGCCGATGATCATTTGCTGATCCGGTCTCAGCCATGGGGATGGCCGCGTATCCACTATGGTAACACTGTGGCCGGCATCAGTCAGTTTGTCGCAGATATGGGATCCCAAAAAGCCGGAACCACCAAATACAGTCATTCGCACCAGCTGTCTCCTTTTAATCCGGCCTTTGAGCCGCGCTCCACAAAAAAACCGAATCAATGCCATAGGCTATAAAGCGCGCGCCTGCCGCGATTTCCCTTTTCAATGCCTGGGGATCAGGCTGCACTATATGCAGGCCCATTCGCACCCCATGTCTGGCGCAGGCCGCGGCTATGCGATCCATAGCCTCCTTGAAATCGGGATGATCGAATCTGCCAGTCAGCCCCATTGAGCCGGACAGATCATACGGACCAACCATTATGGCATCCAGACGTTTATGAGCCAGAATTTCATCGAGATTATCCACTGCGCGAATATGCTCGATCTGGGCCACCAGGAATATCTCCGGCGCAAACTCCGCGCGATATTTTTCAAAATTTCGCCCAAAGGCATTTGCCCGGCAAAAGCCCACGCCACGGTATGCCGGGGCATGCCCCTCCTTGCGCCAAAAATCCTGACCTGGATATGTGGACTCATTTATGGCGGCATCCAGTTGCGCAAAGCTCTCAATCATGGGAAATATCAGTCCCTGGCTGCCAGCCTCAAGCGCTGCCTTGATCCATGTTTTTTCCGCCTGCGGCAGTCTGGCGAATGGCGCAGCTCCACCACATTCGATGGCCCTGAAAATATTGGGCAGTATATCGGCCCCAAAACTGCCATGCTCCATATCCACAGCCACCCAGTCATAGCCGCATCCAGCCATGAGCTCAGCCACATCGGGCGATGGCAGCTGTAGCCAGGTGCCCACGGTGGCCTGGCCTTCAGCCAATTTTGCTCTTATCTGCTTCACATCCATATATTTACCATTCCTGTTTGCAATGATGGTGGATATATTTGAACTGGGCCCACCAGGCGGCAGGTGGCACCCCTTTAAAAGGATAGCCCGGCATCTTTTCCTGCGCAATATCCCCAACAGGTGGCAGTGGTGACAACAGCAAAAAAAATGCTTAAAACAAGGCGCCTTTGACAGCCTCTAAAGTAAATATAGCGAACATACTGGAAATGATTATGGAACAGAACAAAAACCTGCGCAATGTGGCCATCATAGCCCATGTTGATCATGGCAAAACCACCCTTGTGGACGCACTTTTCAAGCAAAGCGGCGTATTCCGCGCTGATCAGCGTGTTGATGACCGAGTTATGGACAACATGGATCTTGAGCGCGAAAGAGGCATTACCATTGCCGCAAAAAATTGCGCCGTGCAATGGCAGGGCGTCAAGATTAATATAATAGACACACCGGGCCATGCCGACTTTGGAGGCGAGGTCGAAAGATCCCTGTCCATGGCCAGCGGCGCTATTCTCCTCGTTGATTCCTCGGAGGGCCCCCTCCCCCAGACCCGATTTGTGCTGAAAAAGACTCTCGAGGCGGGTTTGCCCGTGATTGTTGTGGTCAACAAGATTGACCGCAAGGATGCCAGACCCCAGGAAGTATTAAATGAGATATACGACCTTTTTATAGATCTGGGTGCAAACGAGGATCAGCTTGAGTTCCCGGTTCTTTACGCCATTGGCCGCGATGGTGTGGCCATGAACAACCCTGATGACAAGCCAGAAAGTCTTGCGCCCCTCTTTGAAGCCATCATCAATAAGATCCCGGGGCCGGAATATGATCCTGACCAGCCATTTCAGATGCTGGTGGCAGACCTGGATTATTCGGACTATCTGGGACGCCTGGCAGTGGGACGCATCATGCATGGTTCCGTGCATTGCCGCGATGCCCTGGCCTGCATTGGCGAGGATGGCACTCCCAAACCACTGCGCGTCAGCAAGCTGCAGGTGTACAATGGTCTGCAAGTTTGCGAGGTGGAAAAAGCCATGCCCGGCGACATTGTGGTGCTGGCCGGCATTGAGGATGTAACCATTGGCGACACCATCTGCACACGAGACAATCCCGCAGCATTGCCCAGAATAAGGGTGGATGAACCCACAGTTTCCATGCGCTTTGGAATCAACACATCACCTTTGGCCGGACGGGAAGGCAAAATAGTTCAAAGCCGGTCAATTGAGGAACGCCTGCTCAAGGAAAGCCTGCGCAATGTGGCCATCCGCGTAGAGCCCACGCCAGATCATGAGGCATTTCTTGTCAAGGGGCGGGGTGAATTTCAGCTTGCCATCCTCATAGAAACCATGCGGAGAGAAGGTTTTGAACTTTCTGTCGGCCGCCCTGAGGTAATCATCAAGAAGGATGCCCAGGGCAATGTGCTTGAACCCATCGAGCATCTATACATTGATTGCGATGAAAATTTTATGGGGGTTGTCACTGACAAGCTTGCCCAGCGCAAGGGCAGGCTGCTCAACTGCACCAATGGCGGCACGGGCCGTGTGCGCCTTGAGTTTTCCGTGCCTTCGCGCGGACTCATTGGCTACAGGGATGAATTTTTGACAGATACCCGCGGCACAGGCATCATGAATTCCTATCTCGAGGGCTATGATCAATGGCGGGGGGATTTTCCCACCCGCTACACAGGCTCCATTGTTGCCGACAGGCCGGGATCGGCAGTCGCGTATGCCCTTTTTAACCTTGAGCCACGGGGCATTCTCTTTGTGGAGCCAGGCGACCCTGTATATGAAGGCATGATTGTTGGCGAACACAATAGGGACAATGACATTGATGTCAACGCTACAAAGGAAAAAAAGCTTACCAACCTCAGGGCTGCGGGCAAGGATGAGAATGTCATTCTCACGCCAGTTAAACGCATGAGCCTTGAGCGGGCGATCCATTTTGTGCGCGAGGATGAGCTTGTGGAGGTCACGCCCCAGTCCGTGCGGCTGCGCAAGGTCGAGTTATCAGCTCTCAAAAGATACCAGAATGCCGGCAGAGCAGCCAAAGCCAAGAATTAGAAATCCATAAAAAGGCCCCCGAGTGGGGGCCTTTTTGTTACTGCTTCTCCTGCGGATGCCATTCTGGCAAACCGCATGCTTTCAAATACTCGTTTATTGCGTCAATGCCGCCAATATTTTCAGCCGCTTCTGGCCAAACCTTTGAGACAGCGACATCCCGCCATGGAGATTCATCATCAACAGTGGTGATATGCACTCCTTCGGTTATTAGTGCATTTTTTGCCATCGCGTTCATCTCCTTCTGATACTGGAGAGAAAGCTCCTGGATATGCCTGCCCGCATTGATCAGAATTTCCTGATCGTTCTTTGAAAGGCTGTTGAACAATGAGGCATTGATGACAAGAGGCTGGAGATTGTACAGATAATGCAGCTCAGTTATGTATTTCTGTCCGGCATCGTGAAATTTCATGGTGCGGAAGCCGTTATAATCATAACATTGGCCGTCAACCATGTTGTTTTTCAGGGCATTTCTGGTCATTGGCCATGCAAGCGGCATGGGAATGGCCCCCAGGGCACGATAGGTTTTTATCATTACCATGCTTTGGGGCACCCTGATACGCAAGCCACGCAGATCCTCAATATTTTTGATTGGATGTATGCTGTTTGAAATATAGCGGTAGCCATAATATGTCCACGCAAGAATGCGCAGATTGGCTTTTTCCGCATAGGAATTAAGAAGTTCCGCGGCTTTGCCAGTTGTGCCGCGCACAACGGCATCCACATCCGGGAAAATGTAGGGTAATGTCACAATGCCAAGCCCCTGGACCATGGGGGCGAGATTGCCCACGCCGCCTATGGCCATCTCCAGCTTGCCTGTCTGGACACGGTGAAACTGATAGGTTTCATCTGCGTCCAGGCCGCCGCTATATGCCAGGCGCACATTTATATCACCCTTGCTTTCCTGCAGAACATAATTCTTAAAAGCAATCCCCAAAAGCCCCATTTCCGAATCTTCCGGATCGCCAACGCTTAAATCCAGAGTAATCGGTTTTTGTGGTGCTACCGGAGCTGCTTTTTTGGCATTGCCAGATGCCGCAAAGGCCGTGCCGGTCAAGACTGCCATGCTCAAAAGCAGGCAAAGAAAATATTTTTTCATTTAATCTCCTGAACTACCAGATTTGGCAAAATTGCTTCTAGTGTCGCGTCAAGCGACAATAGTCGCAAACCCGATCAGGGATTGCGCGCCGCCAGCGGCGGCGTGAGCAAAGCAAAAACCACGTTTTTTGCTTTGCGATCTTCATGTTTTTACGACAGTAAAAACATGACATCTCCCTAGGGCGCTCCCACTGTCATCATGTTTGGCAGAAGCATGACCAGCCCGGGGAATATCACGAGGATGATAATGGCAATCAAATTCGCCGCAACCATTGGCAGAGCCTTGAGGGATATTATTTCAAGGGACTGGTTGGATATGCCCGAAGCAATAAACATGTTCTCGCCAAGCGGCGGTGTTGAGAAGCCAATACCGCAGCAGCAGATAAGAATCAGGCCAAAATGAATGGGGTCAACACCATAGGCCGTCATAATTGGCAAAAGCACCGGTGTGACCAGCATGATGATGGCCAGTGTTTCCATAAACATGCCCAGGAATATCAACAGGATGACTACAAATACCCAGACCATATAAACATTATCAGTAAAACCAAGCACCCAGTTGGCAATCTCAACAGGTATGCGATAGGCAGTCAGCAGATAGCCAAAGGCGGTTGCGGTGAACACCAGCACAAGCACGCGGCCTGTAAGCCATGAGGTTGTGTTCAGGGAAGCCATGAAAGCCCTGAACTTCAACTCGCGATGGATGAATACGCCCACAAAAAGGGTGTAGAATATGGCCACAATGGCCGCTTCCGTTGGCGTGAACAGGCCTGCGTAAATGCCGCCAAGGATTATAAGCGGGGCAAGAATGGACCAGAAGCCGTCCTTGATGCTCAGCAGAAGATGCTTCAGGGACCAGGCATCTCCGCCCAGATTGGCCTTGCGGCATTTGATATAATGCAGAACGCAGAGGGATACAGCTATAAGAAAACCGGGAATAAAACCGGCCATGAACATTTTGGAAATGCTCACCTGACCGGTCACGCCATAGATGACCATGGGAATGCTTGGGGGAATGATAATGCCAATGCCGCCGGCTGTGGCAGTGGTGGCTGCCGCATAGGCTGTATTATAACCGCGTTTGGTCATTGCGGGAATCATCAGCATGCCCACGGCAGCAGTGGTTGCCGGGCCGGAACCGGAAATTGCGCCAAAAAACACACAGGACAGCACTGTGGAAATGGCAAGGCCACCGGGAATAGGACCAACAAAGGCCTCGGCGACAGAAACCAGCCGCCGCGATATGCCCGATGCCTCCATTAGGGCGCCCGCAAGCACAAATGCCGGCAAAGCCATCAATGGAAAAGCAGTAAGGGAGGCAAATGCCCGCTCTATCATCATCGACAGGTCGATATCCAGAATAATGAAGCAGGTCATGGTGCCAACACCCAGGGCAACCATGATAGGGCAGCCCATGAGCAGAAGCACAAAGAATATCAAAAAGAGCATTCCGCCAATGCCAAGGGGAGTTAACGCTTCCATTATGCCTTGCCTCCCTTGTCGTCAGAATTGTCATCCAGCAGCGCGTTCTGGCTCTCTTTGATAGCCTCCTGATCCGGATCGGCTATCTCCTGTTTCAATACAAATTTGATATAGTTCACCTGGATTATGCGGATGGACATGAGCAGAAAACTCAAGGGAAAAACCAGGTAGACATAGCTTTGATCCCAGTCAAGGGCTGGCGTCATGTAGGGGAATTCCCTGAGATCCATAACAGCCTTGTAGCCCTCCCATGCCATTATGAGGCTAAAAGCCAGCCAGACCATGTCACTCAGAAACAGCATGAGATTCGCAAACCATTTGGGCGCTTTCATGAATTGCAGGGTGACGCGATTGAGAGCGCACAGTCTTGTGGCATAGCACGCGCCAAAAAGAATGAACCAGATGAAGGCAAAGCGCGCTATCTCTTCAGTCCATGGCAGAGAAGCGTCCAGAAAGCGCAGGATAATTTGAATGAAAACAACGACTACGAAAAATACAAGCAAAAATTGGCATAGATAGCTTTCAAAATGATCCATGAAAGCTAGAAAGAATTTTTTCACGGCCTCCCCCCAGAGTTATGCCGGTTATTTACCGGCAGGGGGGCAGAACCGGCCAGTCCTGCCCCCGTGGCCGCGCGAAGCGGAAATTTGCCGCACCCAGATGAACATGAGCGCGGCAGCTAAATGGCAAAGTTATTTCTTGGGTTCCCAGGGCTGCTTGCCCATGGCCTTGAGATAGTCATTGATGGCGTCCTTGCCGCCAACTTCATTAGCCATCTGCGGCCATACCTTTTCTAGGGCGGCTTCTTTCCAGGCAGCCTCATCCTCAAGCTGATCCACCACCAGGCCGGCAGCAATAAGGGCGTCCTTGGCAGCCTGGGCCTCTTCCTTCTGGAATTTCAGCACTGCTTCCTGGGCGTAAATGCCGCCGTCAACAAACAGCTTCTGCAGTTCCGGCTTCAGCTTGCGATATACGCGCTCGCTCATGACCAGGGGCTGGAGCTGGTAGGTGTAATGAACCTCGGAGAGATACTTCTGCTTGGCTTCGTTAAACTTCATCGCCTTGAAACCGATATAGCCATAGCACTGGCCATCCACAACACCCTGCTGCAGGGCAGTGAAGGTCTCCGCCCAGGAGATGGGGGTCGGGCTGCCGCCAAAAGCCTTGTAGGCCGCGATCAGAACCGGGCTCTGGGGCACGCGGAACTTCAGATCTTTCATGTCGGCAAGGGTCTTGATGGGATGCTTGGAGTTGGAGATGTAGCGGAAGTCGGTATAGGTCCAGCAGAGAATGCGGAAGCCAGCCTTCTGGGCATAGCTCTGCAGAAGCTCTGCCGCCTTGCCATTGGTGCCGACAACAACTTCGTCAAGAGTTTCAAAGAGGTATGGCAGATTGAGAATGCCAAGCCTCTTTTCAAATGGCACCAGGTTGGCTATGCCGCCAACAGCAAAGGGCAGCGAGCCTTTCTGCACGTTCTTGAAGGCTTCGCTTTCATCGCCGAGCTGGCCGGAGAAGAACAGCTTGATCTGAACATCGCCCTTGGAGTTGTCCTCCACATATTGCTTGAACGCCTTTGCCGCAACGCCCTGCTCGGAATCTTCCGGATCGCCGACAGCCACATTAAAGGTCTGCGCTGCAAAAACATTTGTGCCCAACATGAACACAAAAGCAAGCGACAAGGCAAAAAGTTTGGTCACACGCATGAATCCCTCCTCAAAACAGGTTAATAAGCCTTTTTTTGATACTGCACTTTAGCATTTTATTTCACAAGGTTCAAGCCTGTGAAGCAAAAGCATTAGTGTCAGGGCCATTGTCAATGTGGCTGGAGCTTATGAAAAATCCATTTTGTAAATGCACTGGCGCCCAACGGACGCCAGTGCAAAAACATGCGGAAAACAGAGCTTCTTACGCGAAACGCCAGCGCGTGTGGTTGAAAAATTGAAAAAATTTCAACTGCAAATGCCCTATTTGTTCAGCATGGCCAGGAGCCTGTCCAGACTGGCTGAGGCATCCCCCAAAAGCATCACAACGCCTGGTTTGCTGTAGAGCGGATTTTCCACACCGGCATAGCCCGGCTTTTCATCATAGTTGCAGATGATTATGCCCTTGGCCTTGTCCACGTCCAGTATGGGCATTCCGTAGATGGGTGTGCCCTCCGCCGTATTGGCTGCAGGGTTGACGACATCATTGGCGCCTACAACCACAACCAGATCAGCATCAGGAAACATGGGGTTGACGGTGTCCATCTCCAGCAGATGCTCATAATCCACGCTTGCCTCGGCCAGCAGCACATTCATGTGACCGGGCATACGGCCGGCCACGGGGTGAATGGCGTAATCCACCTTGGCGCCATTGGCCTCAAAGGCATCAGCCAGCTGCTTTACCTTGTGCTGCGCCTGGGCCAAAGCCATGCCATAGCCTGGAACTATTATCACCCGTTTGGCGTTTTTCAGCATTTTTGCAGTATCTGCATCCATGTCCACAACGCATGCAGCCGGTTCGGATACAGGCTCGGCTCCTGTGGTCAATTCCACAAGATGATCCACAGTCTTGGCCGCATCGCCAAGGAGCATAACCACACCCGGCTTGCTGTACAGCGGATTTTCGACACCGGCATAACCTGGCTTTTCATCATAGTTGCAGATGATTATGCCCTTGGCCTTGTCAACATCCAGAATGGGCATCCCGTAGATGGGCGTGCCCTCGGCAGTATTGGCGGCAGGGTTGACGACATCGTTGGCGCCGACAATCACCACGAGGTCAGCATCCGGAAACATGGGATTGACTGTATCCATCTCCAGCAGATGCTCGTAATCCACATTGGCCTCTGCCAGAAGCACATTCATGTGCCCAGGCATGCGGCCGGCCACAGGGTGAATGGCGTAATCCACCTTGGCGCCATTGGCTTCCAGGGCATCGGCAAGTCTTTTTACATCATGCTGGGCCTGGGCAAGAGCCATGCCGTAGCCTGGCACAATTATCACCCGTTTGGCATTTTTCAGCATTTTTGCCGCTTCGGCATCCTTGTTTGCGGCCTTGGGCGCGGCTTGTGGCGCAGGTGCGGCGCCACTGGCAAGATCCACAAGGCGATTTACCGTTTTTGCGGCATCGCCAAGGAGCATAACCACGCCTGGCTTGCTGTACAGCGGATTTTCCACACCGGCATAGCCCGGCTTTTCATCATAATTGCAAATGATTATGCCCTTGGCCTTGTCCACATCCAGAATGGGCATTCCATAGATGGGTGTGCCCTCGGCAGTGTTTGCAGCCGGATTTACGACATCATTGGCGCCGACAATCACCACCAGGTCAGCATCTGCAAACATGGGATTAACTGTATCCATCTCCAGCAGATGCTCGTAATCCACATTGGCCTCGGCCAGCAGCACATTCATATGTCCAGGCATGCGGCCGGCCACGGGGTGAATGGCGTAATCCACCTTGGCGCCATTGGCCTCCAGCACATCGGCCAGTTTTTTGACTTCATGCTGGGCCTGGGCAAGAGCCATGCCATAGCCGGGCACAATTATCACACGCTTTGCATCTTTAAGCATTTTCGCGGTATCGGCGTCCTTGTCCACCACGCAGGCAGCCTGGGAGCCTGTATCCTGCGGCTGGCTGGCGCCCGCCAGATCCACCAGTTTGCCCACTGTCTTTGATGCATCGCCAAGCAGCATGTGCACACCAGGCTTTTTATAGAGGGGATTTGGCACTCCGGCGTAGCCGGGTTTCTCATCATAATTGCAGATTATGATATTGGCGGCCTTGTCCACATCCAGTATGGGCATTCCGTAGATGGGGGTTCCCTCGGCTGTGTTGGCTGCCGGGTTCACAACATCATTGGCGCCGACAATCACAACAAGATCGGCATCGGAAAACATGGGATTGACCGCATCCATTTCCAGCAGATGCTCATAATCCACATTGGCCTCAGCCAGCAGCACATTCATATGGCCAGGCATGCGGCCCGCCACAGGGTGAATGGCGTAATCCACCTTGGCGCCATTTGCCTCCAGCCTGTCCGCGAGATTCTTTACCTGATGCTGGGCCTGAGCAAGGGCCATGCCATACCCTGGAACAATTATGACCCGTTTGGCATTGTGCAGGAGTGAAGATATCTGGGCATCGGTGTTGGCTGGAGCGGCGGCTGCCTGCGCTGCCCTGGGGGCAGCCTGGGGAGCGGCAGCTGGCGCTTTTTTCATGCCTTGCACGGAGGATTCGCCAAGAAGGATGGGCATGAGATGCCTGTTCATGGCCTTGCACATGACGCGGGTGAGCATATAGCCTGCCGAACCGATGATGCCGCCCACGGCAATGAGCAGGGGATCGGCCACGGCAAAGCCGGCAATGGCGCAGCTGATGCCGCCCATGGAGTTCAGAAGGGAGATGGTTATGGGCATGTCCGCTCCGCCCACCCGGAGGGTGAACACTATGCCAAAGGCGGCGCCGGTGATGAACATGATGCTGATCATGAGCCAGGGCACAAACTCTGGCGCGATATTGTATACAATCAGGCTCACCAGCATGACACCAAGAATGCAGTTGACTATGGTGCTGTGATTGGGAAGAACCACAGGTTTTTGCGGCAGCAGCTGATGCAGCTTGCCGGCCGCCACAAATGAGCCTGCGATGGTGGTCATGCCAGAACAGAGGGCAAGGCAGGCGTCAATGCGGTGAAATGCTGATTCCGGGCCAACATCGACCAGCATGATAAGGCCCACAAGAGCCGCCGCGCCGCCGCCGAAACCATGGAGAAAGGCAACCAGCTGCGGCATCTGGATCATTTTGACCTTGTTGGAGAGGAAAAGACCAAAGGCCATGCCAATGGCGATCGCCACCCACAGGGACACGGATGTAAAAGAGCCATCCCTGAGCATTGTGATGAGAATGCCGGCAGTCATGGACGCAGCGCATATGGCGTTACCGCGCACTGCCGTCTTGACATTGCTCATCAGGTGCAGACCATACAGTATGCCAATGACGAGGATGGTGGCAATAATATTGTAGGCTACTGGGCCCATGAATATCTCCTTTACTGCTGAAAGCCTGATCAGGCCTGGCGTTTTTTGCCCGCAAGCATTTTGAGCATCTTGTTTGTAATATCAAACCCGCCGAAGACATTTGTGATTGCCAGAGCAATGGCAAAGCCGCCCAAAAAAGCGCCAAAAGCGGTGGTGGCGAGATGGGTTGCCGTAAGCGCGCCAAGAATGATCACGCCATCCAGGGCATTCATACTGGACATGAGGGGTGTATGCAGCAGACTTGGAATATGGGTAAGAACCTTGTAGCCGATCACCAGCGCGGCAATGAACACGCAAATGAGTAGTAATGTGGTCAAGGGGAGTATCTCCCTTAGGTTTGCGGATATAAAAAAAGGCGCGCCCGCACATGGCGGACGCGCCGGCAAATGGCCTAGAGGCCGGCTTCCTTGGCGCCAGCGTGGACTATTTCCTTATTGATGGTGGTGAGGGAGGAGGCCACAATTGGATCATTGCGGTCGAGCACAATCTTGCCGTCCTTGCTCAGGTAGGCAAGCAGGTTGTATATATTGTTGGCGAACATCCAGGTGGAGCTGGTGGGCATCATGCCGGGGATGTTCTTGACACCGCTGATGGTAACGCCATCAAATTCGTACTCTTCGCCAGGCTTGGTCAGAGCGCAGTTGCCGCCCTGGTCAATGGCGATATCGATGATAACGGAGCCGGGAGCCATGGCCTTGACCATCTCCTCGGTCACGAGAACAGGAGCTTCCTTGCCAGGAATGAGGGCTGTGAGGATAAGAACGTCGGCGGCTTCAACCACAGGCTTGATGGCCTCAATTTCCTTTTTGAGCCATTCTTCCGGCAGGCGCTGGGCATAACCACCCTCGCCGATGGCGACATTGGCGGGCACGCCGGTGTCCACGCTCTTGGCGCCAAGGCTTCTGGCCTGCTCAGCAGCATCCGGGCGGATATCAATGGCTGTGACAACAGCGCCCAGGCGCTTGGCTGTTGCGACAGCCTGCAGACCAGCAACGCCAGTGCCGATGACGACAACATTGGCCGGCTTGATCACACCCACAGCGGTGCCGACCATGGGCATGAACTTGGAAAGCTTGTTACCGGCCATGAGCACGCCCTTGTAGCCTGCAACTGTGCTCATGCTGGTGAGGGCATCCATGCTCTGGGCACGGGAAATACGCGGAATGCCATCGAGGGTAAGGCTGATGCAACCTGTGTCGCGCAGTTTCTTCATGGACTCCCTGTTAACAGGAGCCGCGGGATGCAGGAAGGTGATGAGGTACTGGCCATCGCGGAGCATGTCGCTCTCATGCTTGCCCAGCTTTTCGTTGAACAGGGGCTCCTTCACCTTGAGGATTACATCGGCCTTTTCAAAAATGGCCTCCTCGCCATCGGTGAGAATGGCGCCTGCGGCCTTGTATTGGTCATCGGAGAAGAAGGAGCCTTCACCGGCGCCCTTCTGCACATATACTGTCGCGCCTTCATCCACCATTTTCTTCACTGTTTCCGGCGTGGATGAGACGCGACGCTCGCCGGGCATGATTTCTGTGGGCACACCGATGGTCATTCCTGAAAATTTCATGGCAATAGCTCCTTAAATATATATGGAAATTCGGGGCCTGATGCGCGGCCATCGCCGCGCATCAGGCAGTTGCAACAAATTTGGGCCGCCCTAGGCCTTTACGGCCTGAAAAGCCTTGTCCAGAGCCTTGACGATCTGGTCAATCTCCTTCTGTGTGGCTATGAGGGCCGGGGCCAGGCAAAGGGTGTTGTTGAATTCGCGGAAGCAGCGGCTGGTCTTGCCAATGATGACGCCCTGCTTCATGCATTCGGCAACCACGGCGCCGGCCACGTTCTCTGGCACTGGCTCCTTGGTCGCGCGATCCTTCACCAGCTCAAGACCGCAGAAGAGACCCTTGCCGCGCACATCGCCAATGATCTCATATTTCTTTTCCAGACCCTTCAGGCCATCCATCAGATAATCGCCCATCTTGTTGACATTGGCGAGCACATCATGCTCTTCCATGTAGCAGAGGTTGGCGTAGCCAGCGGCGGGGCCGGCGGTGCAGCCGCCAAAGGTGCTGATGTCGCGGAAGTAGCCATCGCGGTCGCTGGGGTCGGAGATGAAGTCCTGGAACACGGCCTCTGTGGTCACCGTGCAGGAGATCGGGGCATAGCCGGCGGCAACGCCCTTGGCCATGGTCACAATGTCCGGCTGCACATTGAAATGCTGATAGCCGAACCATTTGCCTGTGCGGCCAAGACCGCAGACAACTTCGTCAATTATAAGGAGGATGCCATATTTTTTGCATATGGCGGACATGGTCTCATAATACCCGTCCGGGGGAACAATGACGCCGCCACCAGCGGTGATGGGCTCGACAATCACGCCGCCAACAGTGTCGGGATCTTCCTTCTGGATGACCTTTTCCATCTCAAGGGCGAATTTCTCGCCCAGATTGGTTGTGCCGGCCGGATAGGGAGAACGGTATTCGGAGCAGGCAGGGAATTCAACAAATCCGGGAGTATAGGGGCCATACTGCATCTTGCGCTCTTCCTGCCCGCAGGCCGAAAGAGTTGTGATGGTAGTGCCATGATAATCGCGGTTGCGATAGAGAATCTTGCTTTTCTTGCCGCCATGCTTGAGCTGGGAAATCTGGCGCACTATCTTGAAGGCTTTTTCATTTGCCTCGGAGCCGGAGTTGGAAAGATAGACGCGGCTCATGCCAGGCATCTTGCTGATGAGCTTTTCGGAGAAGCGGATGGTGGGGATGTTGCCATAGCCATTGGCAAAATAGCACAAATCCATCATCTGCTCGCTGACAGCCTTAACCAGTGGCTTGCAGCCATAGCCCAGGTTGACGGTCCACACGCCGCCGGAGACCGCGTCCAGATATTCCTTGCCATGAATATCCGTCACATGCATGCCCTGACCGCGCACAAAAATCACGGGGTCGGATTTTTCAAATATCTTGTGCTGGGTCAAATGATGCCAGACATATTTTTTATCGGCGGCAATAAGCTCGCTGACCTTGTTTTCGTTGCCAAGAACCTTGTCAACTTTCAAATCATCATCGGACATGATTCCTCCCTGCTTCTGCGAGCATTCGATTCTGATGGTTCAAGCCTGAAATATCTACCTGCCAGGCGGATTTATCCGCATGTATTTTGCGCGCTGCTCCCAGCGAAATCCCCGCGCAATGGAGGCGCGTTGCAATTGAGATAGCAAGGCATGTGCCAAAAGGCACATCCTTATTTTATTATTTTATTTCAATATGATAGCAACATTATCATTTCGTATTCAACCTAATGTCAGACATATCAATTCAAATTCAACTTGAAACAGCACATTTTAACAATGTAGAGCAAGTCTATTTAGACTTGCAAATCACTAATGACTTGCCTTTATATTACTGGCCCTCTTTCCACACAACCTTGCCAATGGAATGTTGTTACTCCAAAGGCTGTATGCTATCCTGTGAACCACAGCCGTATCCAGCACTGGCAGCGCATACAAGCAAATGCTTTGAACAGTATTTCATTTTCACCCGCATACGGGGCGACAATGAACACCAGACTTTTACGCGCGGCATTTTATTTTCTGAACAAGAACCTTGCCCCGGCGGATTTCGCCATGGTGATGTCCACCGGCATTGTTTCCCTGGCGCTCGGGCATCTTGGCTGCCATTGGGGCGCCATGCTCTTTTTTGCCATCAACATCTGCATGTATGCCGTCCTCTGGCCATTATACATCCTCAAGCTCTTCGTCTATCCAGACAGAATGCGCGCGGATTTTACCGGCCATCTCACCGGACCCGGCTTTCTGACCATAGTCGCCGGCACAAGCGTGCTTGGGGCGCAGTTCGCAATTCTCGGACAGAGCCTCGCCATTGCCCAGATTTTCTTCTGGCTGGCCTGCCTGCTCTGGATTGCCATCCTCTGGGGCACTTTTTTCTGCATATTCATAAATCCCGTCAAACCAAGCCTGGAGCATGGCATAAACGGCTCCTGGCTGCTGGCCACGGTGAGCACCCAGTCCATTGTGGTGCTTGGCGCAACCATAGCCAGAGGGGCAGGATGGAGCCTGGATGTGGCCTTCTTTCTGCTTTGCGCCATGTTCGGCCTTGGCCTCATTCTGTACATCCTCATTATCACCCTGATCTTCTACCGCTTCTGTTTTGCCGAGCTCAGGCCAGAAGGACTTGACCCTGCCTTCTGGATTAATACCAGCGCCGTGGCAATTACCACACTAGCCGGCGCCACGCTTATAATCCATGGCGGCGATGCAGCCATGCCGGCGCGGCTCAGGCCTTTTATTGAAGGCATCACCCTGCTTGCCTGGGCCACGGCCAGCTGGTGGCTCCCTTTTCTTTTTCTGCTTGGCATATGGCGCCATCTTCTGCGCAAGCTGGCCTTTGCCTATACTCCTGCCTTCTGGGGCATGGTCTTTCCCATGGGCATGTACACCACCTGCACGGCCGCCCTGGCCAAAGCCATTGATTTTCCAAAACTCATGATCGTCCCAAGGATTTTCATCTGGATCGCCCTGCTGGCCTGGCTGGCCACATTCACCGGCATGATCAGGGCCGATGGCGGCATACTTCTGCATGGCCGCGGCAGGCATGGCCAACACCGCCATTGATGCCGCAATCCCCAGGATATTTAAAAAAACTTTTTTGTGGGAAGTGATCCTTGACAGATGCAGCCTGAAGATATAAATCTCCCCTCCCCTGCAGGGAACCGGCGGAAATTGTTCCTCCCGGCAATATCAATCAGGTTATCAGGAGTTGTTTGTAATGCTTAGTTTTGCAAGGAACGAACGTGGCGTGCGCATGGCTTCCGCCGCGATTATTCTTTTGCCTTTGGCCAGCCTGATCTGCTCCATGAGCAAATCGGACATGCTGGATCTGGTTGTGGGGCTCACCTGGGTCGTTTTTGCGTCCATTGCCCTCATAGCCTTCCTGTATGAGCGCGCGGAAGAGGAAGACGGCAGTAACAGGCAATAAAATAGATTCCGCATTAATGCGGCATGCGCGGCGTCAGTTCTGCTGGCGCCGCGCATGTTTTTATACCACATGAGTTTTTGTGGCGGCGTCTCGCCAGCGCTCGCAAAGATTATGGGGAATGCGCAGCAAATCCAGCATTCTGCCGCAAAATTGCCGCATGGCGCCCTGCATGGAACCATCCCCGCAATAAAATGCTGGAATGAATGGCGCCATGATGGCGCCGGCTTCAGCAGCAGCCAGCATGTTGCGCAAATGAACGAGATTTAATGGGGTTTCGCGGCAGGACAGCACCAGGGGGCGTCTTTCCTTGAGCATGACATCGGCTGCCCTGTGCAGCAGGTTTGTGCCGCAGCCATTGGCTATGGCTCCGAGACTGGCCATGGAGCAGGGGCAGACAATCATGCCCGCGCAGGGCCAGGAGCCGCTGGCCATTGGAGCGCCAAAATCGTCCGGCTCGTAGGTTGCAGCCGCATACCTGGACAGGCTTGATGGCTCAAGCCCCATTTCCTCGGCCATGACATTTTTTGCAGCCGGGGAAATAATCAGATGAATTTCCAGACCATGGATGGCGCTGTAGCATTCCAGCGCCATTCTGGCCAATGCCATGCCGCTGGCGCCGCTTATGCCAAAGACAAGGCGCATGTTCTCCATCCCTGTCTTCAGCTCTTTTCGCTCCCTTTTGGATCCAGCCCGCGTTCGCGTATGAGCGCTGCCGCCCTTTTGGCAAGGGTGCCAACCTCCGGCTTGGATATCTGCGCATCCGCGCCAACACTCACCCCCTTGTGCTTGAGCTTTTCGGTGATGAGGGATGAGAACAGCAGCACCGGCAGCTGTTTGAGGATATTGTCGCCCTTGATGCGGCTTGTGAGATTGAGTCCATCCATGTAGGGCATCTCGATATCGGATACCACAACCTGAACAAAATCGCTGAGTGGCCTGCCTTCCTCCTCCACCCGCTTTTTGAAGGCGCAAAGACAGTCCCATGCCTCGCGGCCATTGGTGGTGATGATGACCTTAAAGCCGGCCTTTTCCAACAGATCGCGCTGCATTTCACGCACGAGGGCAGAATCATCGGCCACCAGGGCCTTGTAGCCTGTGGTGTGATCCCAGTCATCGCCAAGATCATCAAGACGCAGGCTCAACCTGGGATTTAGACTTGCAACAACCTTTTCCAGATCCAGCAAGAACACTATCCGGCCCTCCAGCTTGACAACACCCACAATGGTGTTGCTGGAGACGGATGCCATATAGGCGTTTGGCTGCTCCACCTGCTCCCAGCTTATGCGATGGATGCGGTTGACCCCGGACACCATAAAGGCGGTGGTGACATTATTGAACTCTGTCACTATCGTCTTTGGCTCCTCACTACTGCTGGCCGGCCTTTTGCCCAGCCACACGGTCAGATCAACCAGGGGGATAATCCGCGAACGCAGATTGAAGGCGCCGCGCACGCTCTCATGCTGCACCTCCGGCAGTTCCGTCACCTTGGGCATGCGGATGATTTCAAGCACCTTGGCGACATTCACGCCATAGTAGCCCCTGTACTTGTCCGCATTGTCCTTGCCAACCACCTGGGCCGTGAGCCCCTCCAGAGTGGCTTCCCCGGGGAGAATGGTCTCGTCCAGATAAAATTCCACCACTTCCAGCTCATTTGTGCCGGATTCAAGCAGAATATTGGTCAGAGACATGTCGCCCTCCTGAAAATTGTGCATCCGGTGGCGTCAAAAGCCACGCGGCAAGCCGCCAGCAACCTGTATGATTTTCTACCCAACGCATTTTATTTGCAAATAATAAATCATTGCCCCGGAACATGGCAAATGCGGCAGTGGCGATTCCAATTAAATACGGTCAATGCCTGCATAAGCTAAACAATATTCATAAGCCAGTTTTCAACATCGTCAATCAGAGGTCCCGGCGTTGATGCGCCGGCAGTGAGGCCCACCGTATCGCCAGGACTGAATTGCGAGGCATCCAGCTCGGAGGCATCCTCAATATGGAATGTCCTTATCCCGGCATTGGCTGCTATTCCTGCCAGGCGCCTGGTATTGCCACTGCTGCGGCCGCCAACTACAACCATCTTGTCAGCTGCCCTGGCAATGCGCAATGCCTCCGCCTGCCTTTGGCCGGTGGCATCGCAAATTGTGGCCAAAACCACAAGATCAGGCACACGGCTGGCCAGCTCGTCCCTGATTTGCGCAAATACACCGCTATCCTGCGTGGTCTGCGCTGCAAGCACATAGGGCTTTCCAGCCTGAATATTCAGCCTGTCCAGTTCATCCCTTGAATTGAACACATGGGCCGCTCCGGCCGCATAGGATACCAGCCCCGCAACCTCCGGATGATCCGCCTCCCCAAACAGCAGCAGCATTGCCCCCCCGGCCGTGGCCTGGGCTATGGCCAGCTGGGCCTTTTTGACTTTGGGGCAGGTGGCGTCCCGCACCTGGCCGCAATTGCGGCGCAGTTCATCCTCAATGTCCCTTGGCACACCATGGGCGCGTATAAGCACATGATCCCCGGAGTCCGCCTCCGCAATGCTGTTCAGGCAATGCACACCAAGGGATTCAAAATGCGCAAGAACCTGGGGATTGTGGATTATTGGTCCAAAGGTGCAGATCCGACCCCGTTCAGGCTCCGCCGCCTGATTTTCGATGGCATTTTCAAGTTTTTTCAAAGCCAGCCCCACACCCATGCAGAAACCGGCGCTTCTGGCCCTGATGACACGCATTCAGACACCCTCCTCACTTTGACTGCTGCCCCGATCCCCCAGGTTTTCCGTCCCAGGCGCCTGTCCCAGATGTCTGTCCAGGATGGCATTTAGCCCATCCCAGTCCTCACAGGCGCAAAGCGCCTTGCGCAGTTCATTTACTCCGGGCAACAGGCGGGCATAACGGGGCAAAATGGAGCGCATGCGCAGCAATGTATTGGGATAATTGCAATATTTGCGGGCCAGCCATAAATGTGCGTCAATCATTGCCCGCAGGGCGCCCGCATCCTTCGGTTTTGGCGCCAGGCCACGGGCAAGATTTTTGTGATCCGCGAAAATGGCCGGATCCCGCAGGGCTCCGCGGGCATACATCACACCAGTTGCGCCTGTGGCCGCCAGACAGTCAATGCCATCCCGGGCGCAAAAAAGATCCCCGCTGGCCAAAAGAGGAATGCCCAGCCTGCCGGCCAGCCTGGCCAGCTCATCCCAGTTGGCGCGGCCGGTGAAGCCCTGGCTGGCATACCTGGGATGCAGCGTGATCCAGGCCGCGCCCGCATCCTCCAGCCGCAAGGCCAGATCGGGCAGAACCGGGCGCCCCGGCCCAAGCCCCAGCCGCAGTTTGAAACCCACGCCGGCAGGCTCCTCAGCCGTGGCTGCCGCTGCAATCATCGCTCTGGCGATCTCCAGAACAGTCTCTGGCGAGCCAAGCAGGGATGCCCCGGCATTCTGGCGCAGCATCTTGCGCACGGAGCAGCCCAGATTGCAGTCAAACCAGCGCCAGCCGGATTTGACCAGGCTTGCCACGGCATGCCCCATGATCTCCGGCTCGCCGCCAAACAGCTGTATCACCAGCGGCGTATCTCCCGGGGCGCTTGCCAAAAGCTCCTCCGTGCGCCGGCTGCCATGATACAGCCCCCGCGCGCTGATCATCTCGCTGACACATACCGTAGCTCCATATTGGCGGCACAGCAGCCGGAAAGGCAGATCGCTGTATCCTGCCAGGGGTGCAAGCCATGGCCTGTCCGCACCGAAAACCGGCTCGGCAGCCTGTGGAAATTGCGGCGCCAGGTGTTTTATTGCCATAAGCTCAGGGCTGCACCGGCATTTTTGGAAGCAGAAAGGATCGCCATGCATAATACAGGGCAATAAGCGCGCAGACCACAAGGGCGATGGAAGTGGAGCGCAGAATGTTGCCCAAACCCACCAGCGGCGAAACAATAAAACCGAAGATGTAGCCGCCCAGCCCAAGTATGGCGGAAGCCGAGCCGGCGCTGACTTTCCCCTCCGACATGGCCAGGGTGTTTGCGGAGGCAAAAACCAGGCCGCTGAAAAACAGCATGGGAATAATCAGGGCCTCAAAAAGCAGCAGGCTGTCAATAAAGGCTATGGCCACGGCCTCCGTGATGGCAAATGCCACCATGCCTGCCGCGCCGGTGACTGCCGCCCTTTTCATGGTGGAAAAGCGCAGGCAGACAACTGAGCCAAGCACAATGGCCAGGGCATTGAGGCCAAAAATCAGCCCGAATTGCAGCGGGGAGAGGCCATAATGCTCCTGCACAATAAAGGGGCCGGCGGAGATGTAGCTGAACAGCACTCCCAGGGCCGCGCTTTTCAGCATCACATGCACCATGAAATGCCTGTTGCGCAGAAGTGGCGCAAATTCGCCCATGAGCTGGATGAGGCTGCCGGTTTTGCGTTTGGCCGGCACAAGGGTTTCGCGCATGCGCAGTCCCAGCAGCAGCATCACCGCGCCAACACAGGTCAGCAGAACGAATATGCCGCGCCACCCGATGGATGTGGCCAGAAAACCTCCCACCAGGGGGCCGCTGACCGGCGCGATGCCATTGATGGCGCCAATGAGGGCCATGAATTTGGCAAGCTGCATGCCCTGATATTCGTCTGCTGGAATGGTGCGCGAGAGCATGATGGCCCCGGAGGCGCCAAGCCCCTGGAAAAGCCTGCATATTATAAAGAAAGTGATGGCAGGCGAAAACACGCTGGCTGCGGAGGCGATCATGAAAAGCGTGAGCGACATGAAGAGCACCGGCCTGCGGCCAATCCTGTCGCTCAGGGGCCCCCATAAGAGCTCCCCGAATCCCAGGCCGATCATGACAAAGGACAGCCCCAGCTGCACTGTGGAGCGCGAGGCATGGAAATCTATGCGCATCTGCGGCAGGGTTGGCAAATAGAGATCATTGACAAAGGAGGGAAAAGCGCCAAGTGCCGCCAGGTAGCACAGGAGAAAAATATGGTGGCTTCCGCTTTCTCCGCTCTGGCCAGGAAGTCTGCCAATGTTTATATCACTGCTTGTCATGACTTTTTTAAAACAGATCGAAAAAAATTTGTCCATATTGCATTTTTTATTAAATTCACCCTATAGACACCTAAAAATATGCCGATAAAAAATATGTTGAGCTGGATAGTATGGACATGATATACATATCCAGCGGACTGTCTTTGCAAGGATGCAGTGAGCCGTTCATGGAGGAATGGACATGTCGATGATAGTTGATAACTCCTTGTTTACTTCAATTGACAATGTCGCCGGCCCCGCCGGCGAGGAACATCGCGATCTTGTCAAGCTGGATCGCTATCTCGCCATAATTGAAAGCAATAAAGACTCCTGCCGTTTTGTGCCCAGCGATGCCATGCTGGCTCTGGACATGGCAGGATTTGTGCGTGGCCATATTGCCGGGCATTCGGCCCAGGGCAGCATCTGCGCATCCAGGCTTGCCCTGGCCCTGGTGCAGCCCTGCCAAAGGGCTCCGGTGCAATAGAGCCATGACCCGCCCGCCCTGTCATTAAATGTTTTTTAATGTTAAGGCGGTTTACGGGCATAACACCATCTTCCCGCGCCCCGGCGCGGGACAGCCTCACAATTCCGACATGCGGACAGTCCGCAAATCCAGACACACCAAAGGGGGGCCCAGGCTCCCCTTTCTTTTGCCAGCAGGCATGTATTTGCCCAAATTGCATTGACAGAGGCCGCTTTGGGCGGTAATGTCGTGGTGCTTCACAATCTGCCGCATCATGGAGGGCAATAATGCTTGATCTCAACATCACGCTTGTCATTCAGCTTGTTAATTTCCTCATAGCCCTCTTTTTTCTGAATATCCTCATCATCCGGCCCATCCGTGAGATCATCAAAAAACGCAATGGCATGATGGACAATCTGGCCAGCGAGGCCGACCAGTTTCATGCCGAGGCCATGGCCAGGCTCAAGGCCTATGAGGATGAGCTGGCAGAGGCCAGAAAGCAGGCCGGTCTCAACCGCGAGGAAGGCAAAAACTCCGGCCTTGAGGAGCTGCGATCCATAGTGGGCAATGCCCAGCAGAGCGCGCGCCAGCTCCTGGAGGAGAACCGGGCGGCACTCGCGGGCCAGGCCGAGGCCGCACTTTCCGAACTGCGCGACGGCATAGATGGCTTTTCCACAAAACTCGGCGAAAAAATCTTGGGCGGCAAATAGAACTGGCCGCCATATTTGTCCAAACTGCTGTTCAGGGGGGTGCGCGTTTTGAAAAAAACCGGATATTTCCATTTTTTTATCGCATTGCTGCTGGCTCTGGCCTGCGCCAGCCCGGCGCTGGCCTCGGAAGGGCATGAGCCGCGCTGGGGCGATTTTGCCTGGCGCATCGCCAATCTGATCATTTTTTGCGGCATCCTCTGGTATTTTATCGGCAATCTTTGCAAGCGCTTTTTCAGGAACAGACGCCAGACCATCCAGGACACGCTGGCCGATCTGGAGCAGAAGAAGGTTGAGGCACATAAAAAACTCGAGGAAATCGAGCAGAAGATCGCCAGCCTGGAGGCCGAGCGCAAGGCCATTCTCGATGAGAGCCGCGCCCAGGCCGAACGCCTGAAAAAGGGTATTGTTGACGATGCCCACCGCCAGGCGGAGCGTATTGTGGATCAGGCCAGGCGCACAGCCGAAAATGAGGGGCAGGCCATGCTTGGCAAGGTGCGGGCCACCATTGCCGATGAAATCGTGGACGCTGCCGGCAAGGCCCTTCGCGGCGGATTGAGTGGCGAGGATCATGACAAACTCATCAATAACGCTTTGGACAAGGTGACGCTATGACAGAAAAGGTGGTGGCGCGCAGATATGCGGGAGCGCTCTTTTCTCTTGGCAAAAAACAGGGAGCCGAAGCCCTGGCCGGACATGGCGCCTGCCTGGACGAGCTGGCCGGGCTTATGGCCGATGCGCCAGCCCTGGCCCAGGTGCTGAAAAGCCCTGTCATAAGCATAGATGAAAAGAAGAAGGTTTTGTCGGCAATCATCGAAAAGCTGCCGGCGGACCGCACAATGCGCAATTTCTGCTTCCTGCTTGCGGACAAGGAGAGGCTTGGGGCATTGCCAGAAATTGCCAAATGGTATGGCATGCTGCTGGATGATGCCAACGGAGTCCTGCGAGGCAGGGTAATTACGGCCATAAAGCTCACTCCTGCCAGGCAGGAGGAGATCAGGGAGGCCCTGAAAGAGAAATCAGGCAGCGATATTGAGCTTTCTTTTGAGGTGGATCCGGAAATCCTTGGCGGCATGGTTCTGGCTGTGGGCGACCGGGTGCTGGATTCCAGCCTCCGGGCCCAGCTTGGCGCCCTGCGGGAGAACTTGAGGAGGGGAATATAGCAGATGCAGATTAAAGCGGAAGAAATCGGCAAGATCATAGAAGATCAGATCGAGAATTACGAACAGCGCGTGGAAATGAGCGAAACGGGCACAGTCATCTCCGTTGGCGATGGCATTGCCCGCGTGCATGGCGTGGAGAATGCCATGAGCATGGAGCTCCTGGAATTTCCCGGCGGTGTCATGGGTATGGTGCTCAACCTTGAGGAAGACAATGTCGGCGTGGCCCTGCTGGGATCCGATGTTGGCATCAAGGAGGGGGACCCGGTAAAGCGCACGGGCAAGATTTTCTCCGTGCCTGTTGGCGAGCAGGTCATGGGCCGTGTGCTCAACCCTCTTGGTGAGCCCATTGACGGCCTTGGCCCCATTGACGCCACCGAAACCAGGCCTGTGGAAATCAAGGCGCCTGGCATCATCGCCAGAAAAAGCGTGCACCAGCCAATGCCCACCGGCCTGAAGGCCATTGACGCCATGACGCCCATTGGCCGTGGCCAGCGCGAGCTGATCATTGGCGACAGGCAGACCGGCAAGACGGCTGTGTGCATTGATGCCATTCTGGCACAGAAGGATACAGGCATTCACTGTTTTTATGTAGCCATTGGCCAGAAAAAGGCCTCCGTGGCTCTGGTGGCCGATGTACTGCGCAAGCATGGCGCCATGGAGTACACCACAATCATCTCCGCCACAGCGGCGGATCCCGCGCCCCTGCAGTACATTGCCCCCTATACCGGCTGCACCATGGCCGAATATTACCGCGACAGCGGGAGGGATGCGCTGATTGTTTACGACGATCTCTCCAAGCAGGCCGTGGCCTACAGGCAGATGTCCCTGCTTCTGCGCCGTCCGCCAGGACGCGAAGCCTTCCCCGGCGATGTTTTCTATCTCCACTCCCGCCTGCTGGAGCGGGCGGCGAAACTGAGCGATGAGCTTGGTGGCGGCTCCCTTACGGCCCTGCCCATCATTGAGACCCAGGCTGGCGATGTTTCGGCATATATCCCCACCAACGTCATCTCCATCACGGATGGCCAGGTCTATCTGGAGCCAAACCTGTTCAATGCCGGTGTGCGCCCGGCCATCAATGTGGGCCTCTCTGTCTCCCGCGTGGGTGGCGCGGCCCAGATCAAGGCCATGAAACAGGTTGCCGGCACCATGCGTCTGGATCTTGCCCAGTACCGCGAGCTTGCGGCCTTCGCCCAGTTCGGCTCGGATCTGGACAAGGCCACCAAGGCCAAGCTGGATCGTGGCGCCCGCCTTGTGGAGCTGCTCAAGCAGCCGCAGTATCATCCCATGCCGGCCCAGGAGCAGGTGGCCTCCATCTGGGCAGCCACCAAGGGCTACATGGATGATGTTCCCGTGGAGGAGATCCGCGCCTTTGAGTCGGACATGCTGACCTTCATCCGCGATGCCTATCCTCAGGTGCTTCAGGCCATCAAGGATAAAAAGGTCATTGACGAACAGGTTGAACAGGGCCTCGTTGAAGCCGTGACAGCTTTCAAGCAGGGTCGTCAGGCTTGAGGGAGGACTGAATGCCTTCACTGAAAGACGTAAAAATGAAAATTGTGGGCGTTGGCAAGACCAAGCAGATTACGCGCGCCATGAATATGGTCGCATCTGCCAAGCTGCGCGGCGCCCAGGCACGCATTGAGCGGTTCCGCCCCTATGCTGCCAAATATCGCGAGGTGGTGGGAGATCTGGCCGCCAAGGTTGATGGCGCCACCCATCCACTCCTTGCCAGCCATCCGGAAAAGACACGTTGTGGCATTGTTCTGGTCACCTCCGATCGCGGACTGTGCGGCGGGTTCAATGCCAATATCATCGCAGAGGCCTTCAGGATCGCGGCCGCCAAAAAAGATGAAGGCATGAAGGTGTCTTTCATCTGTGTCGGCAAAAAGGGGCGCGATGCTGTTCGCCGTGCCGGTTACGAGATAATCGAATCCTTCAATGACCGCATGGGCAGCCTGGATTTTTCCCTGGCTGTGGAGGTCGCCTCCAGATTTATTGCGGACTACTGCGAAAACAGGCTGGATGAGGCGTGGCTTGTGTATGGCGAATTTGCCTCCATGTCCCACCAGCCGCCCAGAAGCCTGGGGCTCCTGCCCGTGAGGCCTCCGCATGTGGAGGAAAAAAGCGGCCCCCAGTGTGAATATGTGTATGAGCCGGATGAGGCCAGGCTGCTGGAGGCCCTGCTGCCAAAATATGTCAATGTGCAGATCTATCGTGGTCTGCTGGACACATCGGCAAGCGAGCATGCGGCCCGCATGGCGGCAATGGACAACGCCACGCGCAACTGCAATGAGCTGATCAATTCGCTGACCCTGCTGTACAACAAGACCAGGCAGGCCAGCATCACCAGCGAGCTCATTGATATTGTGGGCGGCGCGGAAGCCATCAAGGGTTGATGGAACCAGGGAGCTTAAATGAGCAATAATACAGGTAAAGTAGTTCAGGTAATCGGCGCTGTGGTGGACGTGGAGTTTAGCGACGGCCACCTCCCCGAAATTCTGACAGCGCTGGAGATAAAAAACCCCAACAATCCGGATGCGCCGGAGCTTGTCTGCGAGGTTGCCCAGCATCTTGGGGACAATGTCGTGCGCACCATTGCCATGGATGCCACGGACGGCCTTGTGCGCGGCATGGAGGTCATTGACACGGGCAAGCCCATCATGGTGCCCGTGGGCAAGGCGGCCATTGGCAGAATCCTCAATGTCACCGGCAAGCCTGTGGACGAGAAAGGCCCCGTGAATGCGGACAAGTTCTACCCCATACACAGGGAGGCGCCCAAATTCACAGACCAGAATACCAAGGTTGAGCTGCTGGAGACAGGTATCAAGGTTGTTGACCTGCTGGTGCCCTTCCCCAAAGGCGGCAAAATGGGCCTTTTCGGCGGCGCAGGCGTGGGCAAGACGGTCATTCTCATGGAGATGATCAACAACATCGCCAAGGAGCATGGCGGCGCCTCCGTGTTCGCCGGCGTTGGCGAGCGCACCCGTGAAGGCAATGACCTCTATAACGAGCTCAAGGAGGCCGGAGTTCTGGACCGCGCCATTCTTGTCTATGGCCAGATGAACGAGCCTCCGGGAGCGCGCGCCAGGGTGGCGCTCACCGCTCTGGCCTGCGCGGAGTACTTCCGTGATGAGGAGCATCAGGACGTGCTGCTCTTCATTGACAATATTTTCCGCTTCACCCAGGCTGGCTCCGAGGTTTCGGCCCTGCTAGGCCGCATGCCATCCGCCGTGGGTTACCAGCCCACCCTGGGCACGGATCTTGGCTCCCTGCAGGAGCGCATCACCTCCACCAACGAGGGTTCCATCACCTCGGTGCAGGCTGTGTATGTGCCGGCGGACGACCTTACGGACCCCGCCCCTGCCACCACCTTCTCCCATCTGGACGGCACCCTCGTGCTCTCGCGCCAGATTGCGGAACTTGGCATCTACCCGGCAGTGGACCCGCTGGATTCCACATCGCGCATACTTGATCCCAACGTGGTTGGCGAGGAACATTACCAGGTGGCGCGCCGTGTGCAGATGGTGCTTCAGAAATACAAGGAACTGCAGGACATCATCGCCATTCTGGGCATGGATGAGCTTTCCGATGAAGACAAGCTCACAGTGGCCAGGGCCAGAAGGATCCAGCGCTTCCTGTCCCAGCCATTCCATGTGGCCGAGACCTTCACCGGCACTCCTGGCAAGTATGTGAAACTTTCCGACACCATAGCCGGCTTCAAGGGCATTCTGGATGGCAAATACGACCACCTCGCAGAGAGTGATTTCTACATGGTGGGCGACATTCAGGAAGCTGTGGCCAAATATGAGGCCAGGAAGGAGGCCGAACAGAAGGACGCCAGTGAGACTGACGCAAAAGAGGCTGCCACAGCCTGATTCTGCTGATTTAGCGGGGGCCGCTCATGCGGCCCCCGAATAAAACCGGATATTTTTCTGGCGCGCCGGGACTTGAATGACGCGCCTTCAAACATGCCGCCATGGGCGGCTGGAGATTGCATGGCCACATTTGAGCTTGAAGTTGTAACCCCGGACAAGACGGTGGTTAAAAGCGAAGTGCAAATGGTTGTCTGCCCTGGCACGGAAGGCGAGTTTGGCGTGCTGCCGCACCATGTTTCCCTGCTTTCGGCCCTGAAGATTGGCCCCCTGCGCTATACAAACGCGGCGGGAGAGACTGCCGTGGTTTTTGTTTCCGGCGGTTTTGTCGATATGAACAACAATATCTGCAGCGTGCTTGCCGAATCCGCCGAGCATGCCGCCGACATTGACAAGGCCAGGGCCATGGCCGCAAAGGAAAGGGCGGAACAAAGGATTGCGAGCAAATCTGACGCCATCGATGAAACCCGCGCCGAAGCAGCATTGCAAAGAGCCCTCATGAGGTTGCATATTTCCGAATATGTGGCCTGAGAAAAGGGCGGATTTTTCAGGCAAACTGCCTTGGGGCCATCTTGTGGACTCCTGGCAGTTTGCTTTTTTTTTTATTTTAAGGCATATGCGCAATCGCAGTCTGGCACAAATCCAGTCCGGGGAATCATTGCCACATTCCGGCATTGACAGCAGTTCTGTGAATGATTTTCCATTCCGCAGGCTGGCAGGCTCTGAATCAATAATGCAAATGGAGCTGTCCTTATAAATATTTCACCATATCCACAGGTGTGAAATGCAGGAATTTCTGTCCAAATGTAAATATTATTTCAAATATGCCTTTTTCTTCAGTCTTTTCATAAATATTCTGGCCCTGACCTTTCCCATCTACATGCTCCAGGTATATGACAAAGTGCTGAGCACCAACAGCATGCCCACCCTTGTCGTCATCACCCTTGCAGCCATAATCGCGCTGGTGCTGAACTCCCTGCTCACGTGGATACGCTCAAGGCTGCTTGTGCGCGCCGGCGTGCAGTTTGAAAGAATGCTCTCCGGCAATGTGCTTTACGAAAATCTCAGCCAGGCCGGTCTGCCCCAGGGCCATCCCCAGCCGGAGGGCAGCCTGTCGGACGTCTCCACCCTGCGCAATTTTTTGGCCGGGGCCTCAATTTTTCCCTTTTTCGATGCTCCCTGGACGCCAATATTTCTTCTGATAATGTACCTCATGCATCCTCTCATTGGCATTGTTGGCATCGTGGGCGCCATTTGCATATTTATCATGGGCATGATGACGGAAAAAATGACCAGGCAGAGGCTTGCGGCCGCCACCAACATGAACTCCAGAACCACCAATTTTATAGGCGCGGCCGTGCGCAATGCGGATGTGGCCAGATCCATGGGCATGATTGGCAACATCACCTCCCGCTGGAATGAGCAGAACCACACGGTCACCATGCTCCAGACCGAAGCCAGCAAAAAGGCCAATGGCCTGCAGGCCATTTCGCGCTCCTTTCGCCAGGGCCTGCAGATAAGCGTTTACGCTGTGGGCGCGGGCCTGGCCATTGCCGGCGACTGCACGCCCGGCATCATGATTGCGGCATCCATCATCATGGGCCGCGCTCTCGCGCCCATAGATCAGGCCATGGGCAGCTACAAGATGTCCCTGCAGGCCCATGGAGCCTATAAAAGACTCAAGGCCATGAGCGAGCAGGAAAAGCCCCTGAAGCACATGGATCTGCCAGCCCCCACCGGCGAGATATCAGTGGAGGGCCTGTTTTTTGCCATTCAGGGGCGGCCTGTTATCCGGGGCATGAGCTTTCGCATGGCGGCCGGGCAGTCCCTGGCCATCATCGGCCCCTCGGCCTCCGGCAAATCAACCCTCTGCAAGCTGCTGCTCAATCTCTGGCCGCCAACATCGGGCAAGGTAAGGCTGGACAAGGCTGACATAGCCAGCTGGGATCCGGAAAAGCTGGGCGTATATCTGGGCTATCTGCCCCAGGATGTGGAGCTTTTTTCCGGCAGCATTGCCGAAAACATTGCCAGACTTGGCGAAGTGGATTCCGAAAAGGTTCTCCGCGCAGCCAAAATGGCTGGCGTGCACGAGATGATTCTCAAGCTCCCCAAGGGATATGACACCCTGGTGGGCGAAATGGGGGCTGGGCTCTCTGCCGGCCAGAGGCAGCGCATCGGCCTGGCCAGAGCCCTTTATGGCGCCCCCCGCATCGTAATTCTCGACGAGCCAAACTCCAATCTCGATGAAGAGGGGGATTTGCGGCTGGCCCAATGTCTTGGCTACCTGCATCAGCAGAAAACCAGCCTTTTCATAGTCACCCACAAGATGCAGATACTCAATATTGTTGATAACATCATGATTTTGCAGGATGGGCAGATTGTGATGTGCGGCCCCAGGGCGGAAGTGCTGGCCAAGCTTGCCAGTATGCAGAAGCAAAGGGAAGAGGATGCCGCCAGGGCCAGGGCCAGGCGCGATGAGATAGCGGCCCAGCAGGCGGCCTTGCGCAACAAGGAGCAGGAGGGTGGCCAAAATGCCTGATAAAAAGCCGGAAATTATCGATACAAGCGCGACCCCCCTGCCGGGCAAGAATCTTTTTGACCGCGCCAAGCTGCCCAAAGGCCAGCATGTAGACGATGGCAGCGATCAGGATGAGCTCTTTGAAAATCCCAGGCGCATCATCCGCCAGGGGATGATTCTCATCTTCATATTTTTTGGCATTTTTGGCGTCTGGTCTTTTTTTGGCCACATCAGCGGCGCCGTGGTGGCCAGCGGCAAGATCAAGATAGAAAATGAGCGCAAGGTTGTGCAGCATCTGGAAGGCGGCATTGTGGACAGCATCCTGGTGCACGAGGGCGAGGAGGTCAGGGAGGGGCAGCCCCTCATTGTGCTTTCCTCCGTAAGCGTGGATGCCAATACCAATATACTGCGCAAGGATGCCCTGGCCCTTGAGGCCAAACAGGCCCGCCTTAGGGCGGAAAAGGCCAATGCCAAGAGCATAGAATGGCCTGCGGCCACCCGCGAGCTGGCCACGGAGATCAACAGCATGGACAGCCTGGAGAATGAGGAGAAGATCTTCACGGCCAGGCGCCAGACCCTGCACACACAGATCAAGCTGCTGCAAAGCCAGATGGCGCAGCTCAATGAGCAGATTGCCAGCTTTGAGACCCAGATGAAGGCCGAGAAACGCATCATAGCCACCCTCAATGAAGAGCTGACATCCAAGCGGCGTCTGCTCAAGGAGCATTATCTGGACAAGAGCGCCATACTGGAGCTGGAGCGCAATCTTGCCGCCCATGAGGGCAACCGCGGCCGCTTTCAGCAGAACATTGCGGAGGCCAGACAGAGGGCCGGCGAGCTCAATCTGCGCATGCTGGATACTGTTGGCAGGTTTCAGGAGGATGTCATCAATGAGCTTGGCCAGGTGGACAAGGAGCTGATCCAGGCCAGGGAGAAAGTGCGCCCCACAGCGGATGCCAAGCGCCGCCTGCAGATAACGGCCCCTGTCGCCGGCAAGGTGGTGGATCTGCAGATCCATTCGCCAGGCGGTGTCATTCGCGCCGGCGAGACCCTCATGGACATAGTGCCGGACAACCAGCCCATGATTGTGGAGACGCAGATTCCAGTCAACGATATCACCGAGATATATGTGGGCCAGAAGGCACGCGTGCAGCTGGACGCCTTTGACACGCGCTTTCAGCCGCAAATTCCCGGCAGGGTGACCTATGTCTCCGCGGACCGCATCGAGGAGGGCAGCCGCGGCAACCCCTATTATCTGTGCTTTGTGGAGATAGACCAGGAGGCGCTTGCCAAATCGGACATGTACATCTCCCCTGGCATGCCGGCAACCGTGTTCATAATGACCACAGAAAAGACTGTTATCTATTATGTTCTGGAGCCCCTGCTCAAGAGCTGGGATCGGGCTCTGCGCGATTAGATTGGCGCCAAATTTTTTGCCGAAAAATGGTAAAAATATTTTGACATGAATATCAAAAAGATTTATTGCACAAGAACAGAGGGGCGAAAGCGCGCATTCACCCCACCTAAAATCATCAGGAGTCAACGCAGGCGCGCATGCCTGCGGAGACGGTTAATTACCCGGCCATATGCGCCAGCTCGCTACTCGGGGCAGTTGCAACCTTGACAGCGAATCTTGCATTTTGTATTGTTGGCGCAAACGGAATTTGTGGGCAATGCCCTTAATTGGGCTTTTTTACAAAATATTTTTGGAGGATGCAGAATGGCGAGCTATGAAGAGGCGATGACTTCGATTGCCGCAGGCAATTTGGAACCAATTAGTAAGACCTATGCAGAAAATGCTATCGATGGCAACCCTGAACTCTCTCCTGAAACACAGGAAGTTCTCAAACAGATTCTCAATGAAGTTACCACTGATGGCGAATTCAATGTTCAGCAGCTCAATGGAAATATGACAGCTGCTTCTGTTACAAACCTGTCTCAGCTAATAGTAACCGCTGATCAGGCCGACCTGCCCAATCTGGGCAACGTGGCCTCTGCGGTGCCGATTGTTGAACTCAGCGGTGCCGATGGCGCCAGTGTCACCCTGAATAATGACTTTGTCACCAAAGTTGTTACAGCCCAGGACACCGACAATGCCAGCATCAAGGTTGCTGACGCCACATCGACCCAGGCCCTCACCGTGAATATCAGCGGTGACGGCAATAACGTACAGACGGCTGCCGGCGCTGACAAGATTACATTTGCCGGCGGCAGCGCCACCATCGAGACCGGTGCCGGCGACGATACGGTCGTTCTGCAGAGCGGCGGCACAGTGAAAGTATCCAGCCAGGGCGATACCCTCAATGTCATGCTGGGTGACTTTGACGCGGCTTCTCCGCTCAATGCCACAGTTTCCGGTGGCGACGGCATGGATCGCGTGACCACATCCCTTGATTCAACCGCCTATAGCTTTGAATTTAAGGATGGCTACTTTATCATGACGCAGGACGCAATGGCCCGCGCAGCCGGCGATCTGGCCACCGTAAAGATGGTCAATGTCAATGCCGTCGTGTATGACAATGGTGACAAACAGCTCACCGATGCCGACTCCACCACAGTCCTGGCCAAGGACGCCACACAGAGCCTCATTGGCAGAATGTACAGGATCGGTCTTGGCCGTGATGTGCTTGACGACATGGACGATCCGGATGGCGCCCTGGGCGGCCTGAACTGGTGGACAAATACATACCAGCTGGGCGAAGGCCAGAACCTGCACGACATGGCCATGGCCATGCTCAATGTGGACGAATTCCACCGCCTGTATGATGGCAAGTCCGATGCCAACTTCGTGCGCAACATCTTCAACAATGTTGGCGAGACAGACGCTGCCACCACATATGCCGGCAAGACCCAGGCCGACTTTGTGAAGGAACTTGCCGACGGCACCATCAACCGCTTTGATGTTGTCTGGCAGATCGCCACAACCGATGAGGTTTCTGATGCCCTTACCGGCAACAAGTTCGTCATTGACAGCAGCGACTTTGACTTCAATGCCTAGTCTGACCTGCTGACCTTTATGGGGAGCCCTTGCGGGCTCCCCTTTTTTATTTATGCAGCATGATTGAGCAAGCACCAGCCAAAAGAAACCGCCATGCCAAAGAGCTGGCCACAGCCCTGAGCATTGGCCAGGCAGCCAGGATTCTGCCCCAGGCCCTGGCCCGGGGGCTGAGATATGGCCAGGAGTTTCCGGAATTTCTGGTGCTGTGCGCGGTGGCTCTGGAAAAATGCGGCCATTACGATACTGCCCTCGCCTGGTGGCACAAGGTTGCCCGCATCCGTCCTCAAAGGCTGGACTGGCTGGAATCCGCCCTGAACTTTGCCTGGCGCCATGAGGCGGACTGCGCAAAGGCAGCCGAACATATTGGCAAATGGCAGAAAATGCTGGAAAATATATACAGCAGCCTGCCATCAGCCTCCCTCATATCCGCCCTCTCGCAAAGAGGCTGGATAGGCACAGGATGTGTGGGCATTCAGGACGGCAGCCTCAAAGGCTGGCTCTGGCTGCCCAGGGGTGAGAGCCTTAATCTGCGCTGCGAATCCGGCGCCCCACCCTCCCAGATACAGATCAGGCCAGTGGCAGCCAACAGCGAACGCGTACTTTACAGCCTGAATACGCCCCTTTGCGGCCAATCATTCATCCTGTCCCTCACAGATGCCAGAGTAATCCCCATAAATGGCAGCCCTGTGGCCTGCGCGCCAGCGGCTCTGCAGATTTCCAAAAACAGGTCTGCCAAGCAGGCCAGCCCGGTTACCATTGTCATTCCTGTCTATGATGACCGCGTGGCCACCCTTGGCTGCATCGCCTCCGTGCTGGCCAGCAGAAAATTCAACAGGACACCATTTGAGCTGCTGGTGGTCTGGGATCATGGGCCTGACAAAAGGCTGCTGGCGGACCTGCAAAGGCTGGCGGCCAAAGGCCTGCTGCGCCTGTGCTGGCAGCCTGTGAATACTGGCTTTTTGGGCAGCGTAAATTTTGCCCTGGCGCAAATCCCGGCCGGGGATGTGATTCTCCTCAATTCGGACACCATCACCCATGGCGACTGGGTGGATCGTATGGCCGCCCATGCCGCCATGACCGATTGCGCCACGGTTACGGCCATTGGCAATGAGGCGGAGCATCTGTCCTTTCCTTCAGCCCATGAGCGCGGCAGGATTAAAACACTTGCGCAAACGAGCATTCTGGACAATGCGGCCAGAAGCCTGCCCAGGGAGCTTGACCATTGCGAGATTCCGGTGGGCATCGGCTTCAACATGCTGATAACCCGCAGGGCCATCAGGGCCATTGGCGGTCTGGATGGCTGCGCGGTGTTCCGCGGATATTCGGAGGAGGTGGACTATTGCCTGCGTGCCAAAGAGGCAGGGCTGAAAAATTATGCGGCGCTGAATGTCTTTACAGGGCATCTTGGCGGCCGCTCCTTTGGCGCCGGCAAAAGGGCCCTGGCAGCCCAGAACAATGAGGTGGTTTTCAAAAAATTCCCTGCCTACAGGCGCGATTATGACCTTTTCATGCAGGCCATGCCCATGGCCAGAGCCTTTGCCTGGATTACGCGCCAGGCCTTGCCAAGGCTTGGACCCATGCCGGAGGTGTTTGTCCAGCCCTGGAGCGATATTTTTATAAAATCTCCAGATACACCTCCCGCCACCCTGTACTGTCTGCCACGCCCGGACGGCGCAAGAATCTGTCTGAAGATATGCGGCAATGCGCCCCTTGCGGCCCTGTTTTTTGATCTGCCCAATGATGCTGCGGATTTGGCCGAAGTCATTGCCATGTGCGGCTTTGCCAAAGCCATTCTCTCGCGGCCAATGCCGCGCATCGCCGATATTCTTGCGAACATGGGGCTTGCCACAAGTGTCAAGGAGCACGATGGCGATTTGCCGCCTGCCCCGGCAAGTCCCCTGCCCGGATCAGCCTGGCTGGCCGCGCCGCCAGAGACCCTGGCCGGCTGGCGCTGCCTGTGCGCCCTTGCCCGCCAGAACCCGGGGATAACCTTTTATGTGCCCAACCTGAAAAAAATGTGGGGCCATGCCCCCCACCCCGCCAATCTGTGGAGTCTCTCCGGCTGCGAGGATGTGCGCCCCTATGCCCCGTCAGGTTTTCTCAGCCCTGGGCGGCAGACGCAGCTGTGGCGGCATTGGCTGGAGGAGCGGCATGGCGCAAACATCACAATATATGGAGCCCCGGGCGATGTATGAAGGCGAATTTGAGATAAAAGGCAACTTTGCCACTGGCTGGGCCAGAGGCATGCCTCCAGCCGAGCCAGTCTGGGTGGAGCTGCTGGCAGAAGGCGTCAGCGCCGGCATTGCCCGGGCGGATCTGGAAACGCCCCATGGCTGCGGCTTCATTCTGGAAGTCCCCATCCCACTGCTGCAGGAGGACACCACCCTGCAAATGCGGGTGGTAAATTCCGGCTGTCTGCTTGCCCAAAAGCAGACCCCTCCAGAGGCGCAGGCTGCAAGGAGCCTGTGCGGCGAGGTTCAGGTAGGCGGAGCCCTTACATTCTCCGGCTGGGCTCTGGACCCAAAAGAGCCGGAAAAAAAGCTGACTGTATCTGCCCATTGCAATGGCGAAAAGCTGGCGGAGGCCGTGGCCTGTCTACCCCAGTATGACCCGCCGGAGGCCGATGGCCACGCCTTCATCCTGCATCTGCCGCCCGAGCTGGCCAATGGCGAAAAAAGAACCATCAGCTTTCTTGACAGTGAAAACAGGGAACTGCCGGGCAGCCCCCTGAAAATAGGCGCCGCCATTCCCGATGTGTCCAGCTGGTGCGCCCAGCGCAAAAACATCGGCCCGGATGACCAGAAACTGCTCGCCGAGCTGCTGCGCAAGGTGGAGCGCATGCTGCCGGATCTGGTGGCTTCCGCAAATCTGGCGGACTGGAAAAAGGCCTTCCCGCCGCCTGCCCCCAAAGGCAGGGCCAAATTTGCCATCCATGCACCTTTTCTGACAGCAAGGGAGCTGGCTGCCCTGCTCAAGCAGCAAAAAGGCCTTGACTGCCGCATTGATGCCGCCAACCCCGATGCCGTTCTGCTGCTGCGCCCGGAGGATCGTCTGCACCCCCATGCCCTGGCCCTGCTCCATGAGACGCTGTTTGCCACAGGCGCAGCCATTGCCTATGCCGACGGCGAGGATGATGCCTTGCCCCTGCTCCGCCCTGCCTGGGACAGGCATGCCTTTCTCGGCCATGACTATCTTGGCCCCATGCTGGTACGCGGCCAGGCTTTCAGGCAGGCTGGTACAAAGGCCGATCCGGACTATCATGCCCTGCGGTTTGATCTGGCCATGAATTGCGGCGGCGGGATCGCGCACCTGCCGCAACTATTGTCTGTGGAGGCGCCTTTTACAGATACAGGCCGGCGCAAGCAGGCCATGGAAAACTGGCTGGCCGACAATGCCCCGGCGGGCTCGCGTGTGGACAGTCTCGGTGGCGGCCTGTTTGGCATCCATTACGGGCTTGCCAAAAAACCGGCGGTCTCCGTGATCATACCTACCCGCGACCATGCCGATCTGCTGTCCCGCTGTGTGCAGTCCCTTGCATTAACCGACTGGCCAGATGCGGAGTATATAATCGTCGACAATGGCTCTGTTGAGGAGGATGCCAGAAGCCTGCTTGGGGAGCTGGCCGGCAGGGAGAACTTCCGCGTCATCCGCGATGCCGGCGTCTTCAACTATGCCCGCCTCAACAATGAGGCCGCGGCCATTGCCAGGGGCGAGTTGCTTTGCCTGCTCAATAATGATACTGAAATTCTTTCCGCGGACTGGCTTGCGGAACTGGCCGCCCCCCTGCTCTTTGAGGGGGAAAATGCCGGCTGCGCCGGCGCCAGGCTGCTCTGGCCCAATGGCCTGGTGCAGCATGGGGGGGTGGTGACCGGCCCGCTTCATCTGGCCGCCCATGTGGGCAACCGCTGGCTGGCTGATGAACCTGGCTACATGGGCCGCAATTTTATCCTGCAGCAGTATAGCGCGGTCACTGCGGCCTGTCTGCTTACGCCAAAAAAACTTTTTCTGGAAACAGGCGGTTTTGACGCCCGATCCTTTGCGGTGACATTCAATGATGTGGACTACTGCCTGCGCCTGCGCGCCCTGGGCAAAAAGATTGTCTGGACGCCCCATGCGCAGCTGCTGCACCATGAATCTGCAAGCCGCGGCCGGGATGTGACTTCTGCGGCCAAAGCCAGGGCAAGACGGGAATATCAGCATTTTCGCACACGCTGGGGCGATTATGTGGATCCTTTTCATAATCCCAATTTGCCCCTTTGCGCCAATATGGAACCATTTTATGGACTGGCCCTGCCCCCCCGCCACAGGGGGCCGCGCATGATCAGTGGCTAAACCCAGAGGAGATGCCCTATGAACCCACGCACGATTTTAATAATCCATCAGGCTTTTCCCGGCCAGTTTGGCACGCTTGCCCGGACACTGGCCAAACAGGGGCACAGGGTTTTCGCCCTGGCCCTAAATCCCCAGGAAAGGGTGGAAGGTGTACGCATCATCCGCTATGCGCCAGTGAGAGCGCAGGACACCAAGGAGATGCCCTATCTGGACAAGGAGATGGACTCCAAACTGCTCAGGGCGGAGAGCGTTTACAAGGTCATGGCAGCCCTCAAAAAGCAGGGTCTGGAGCCGGATGTCATCTATGCCCATCCTGGCTGGGGCGAAGCCATGTTTGTGCGCGATGTCTGGCCCAAAGCCCGTTTTGTGGTCTATGCGGAATGGTTTTATCATGCCACTGGCCAGGAGGTTAATTTTGACCCCGCTGTGCCTGCCCTTACGGAAGAGGAGACCCTGCGCCTGGCAATCAAGAACACGCCCTTTTTGCATGGGCTCAGCGATTGCGATGCGGCCATCGCCCCCACCAACTGGCAAAAAAGCCGCTATCCGGCCTGGGCCTGGGACAAGATCAGGGTCATCCATGACGGCCTGGATCTGCAGGAGCTGGCTCAGGTCAGACCCAGGGGTCTGGGCATCCCGTCCCAGGGCCTGAAACTCCGCAAGGGCATGCCCATTGTGACATACTCGGCCAGGCATCTTGAGCCTGTGCGCGGATTCCACTATTTCATGCGCGCGCTGCCAAAAATTCTGGCGGCCAATCCCCAGACCCATGTGGTGATCATGGGCAGGGATGCCGGCACTCCCCAGACCAGCGGCTATGGCGCGGACAATCCCTCCGGCCTGAGCTGGCGCAGGGCCATGGAAAAGGAGCTGGCGGGCGCTGTGGACTTTAATCGCGTGCATTTTCTGGGCATGCTGGAGCGCAGGCTCTATCTCTCCATGCTCAAGCTCAGCGCATGCCATGTCTATCTCACCACGCCCTTTATCCTCTCCTGGTCATTTCTTGAGGCGGCGGCCCTGGGCGTGCCCATTGTGGCCTCCAACACCCCGCCTGTGATGGAATTTGACAATCTCGACGGCATTGAATATGTCGGCTTTAATGAGCCGGATGCCCTGGCGGCCAGGGTCGTCAACCGCCTGAACAACATAGGCGCGGATTATTCCCAGAGCAATATGAAGAAACTGGCCAACATGGATTTCTCGCATACAATACCGGCAATCACCGAGGTGCTGGTCACAGGCAGCCGCGGCCGGGACAATGATTCCGTTGTGGAGGATCTGGTCATCATCGATGATGACGAATAAGCCGCGCGGCTGAGCCGGCACGCGAAACATGCTTAAACCCATGGCCGTATCGGGCCTGTCCCGATGCGGCCATATCCTCAGGTTGTCTTGTCCAGATCCATTGCACTCATCGCACCCTCGCCAGTGCCCTTTCAGATTGGCGGCGCGGAAAAATTCTGGTGGGGCCTGTACCAGGCTCTTGCAGCCAGACCGGGAATCCTTGCCGAAATAATCAAGCTGCCATCGCCGGAGGCTACCTTTGGCCAGATTGTGCAGTCCTACCGGCAATTTGCGGAACTTGATCTTGCGCATTTCGACATGGTCATTTCCACAAAATATCCGGCCTGGATGATCCGGCATCCCAATCATGTGCTGTACATGCAGCATACCCTGCGCGGCCTGTACGACACATATCATTTTACAGGCCTGCCCGAGACCGTTGGCGAAGTTCCGGCCAGGCTCGAATCCCTCCTGGCCCTGGCCCGCAAACCACACCCGGACAGGGCGGACCTGGCTACCATGTTTGAGCTGTGCGATCGCGCTCTGGCAGACAAAAACCTGCCGCCACGGCTCTTTGCCTTTCCTGGCCCCCTGATCCGCGAGCTTGTGCATTTTTTTGACCGCGTGGCCCTGGCTCCAGGGCAGATATCCGCCTACCTGGCCATTTCACAAACTGTGCGGCAAAGGCCGGAATATTTCCCCCAGGGCAGGGATGTGCTGGTTCTGCACCATCCCTCGGACATTGAGCGCTATCTCAATGACACTGGCAGCTATATCTTCACTGCCAGCCGCATAAATTCCACAAAAAGGGTGGAGCTGCTGGTGCGGGCCATGGCCCATGTGCGGGCCAATGTGCCCCTGAAAATAGCCGGCACAGGCCCGGAGCTGGAGAATCTCAAAAAACTTGCGGCCGCGGACCCACGCATCGAGTTTCTTGGCCATGTGCCGGATTCCGACCTTCCCAAACTGTATGCCGGGGCCATCTTTGTGCCCTTTGTGCCCTATCAGGAGGATTACGGCCTCATCACCATTGAGGCCATGAACTCCGGCAAGCCTGTGCTCACGGCCACGGATTGCGGCGGCGTCTGCGAATTTGTGCAAAACGGCATCACTGGCCTCTGTGTTGAACCAAACCCGGCTGCCATTGGCCAGGGCATGCAGAAATTGCTGGACAACCCGGAACTTGTGGCAAAAATGGGCCAGCTGGCAAAAGACAGGGTCGCCTCCATACGCTGGCCCCAGGTGGTGGAAGCCCTGCTGCTGCATGCAGCGGGCGAAAGGGCCAGGGGTTCCGGTGACAAGGTCATAGTATGCAGCACCTTTGCGGCAGACAGGTTTGGCTCCGGTGGCCAGAGGCGGCTGTATCATTATTGCAGAGCCCTGGCGGCAAGATTTTCCGTCTGCCTCATCTGCGGCGGCGATGGCGCCATGGCAGAGAGCGAGGAGCTGGCTCCCAATTTCTGGCAGCTGGCCATTCCCAGGCCCCGGCCTCTGCTGGAGGAGATTGAACGCCTGAAAAATGCCACCGGCGCCAGCATGGATGATGTGGCCATCATGCTGGCCAGCTCCGCATGGCCGGCATATCTGGACATGCTGGCATCCCAGCGCGCCGGAGCGGGACTGGTGGTGGCCTCCCACCCATATCTCCAGCCCATGATCAGCCAGGTCTGCGGAGATTTGCCCCTGATCTACGATGCCCATAATGTGGAATATGATCTGAAGAGGTCCATCCATGGCATTGACGGGTCCCTTGTGGGCAGTGTGCGCCGTGTGGAGGAGGAATGCTGCCGGGCGGCCTGCGCCATCACCTGCTGCAGCGCCGGGGATGCCGCCAGGCTGGCCAGCCTCTACAATGTGCCGCAAGACATTTGCCATGTGCTGCCCAATGGTTTTGACAGCGATGAAATCACCTTTGCGGACAGCCGCAAGCGCCAGAGGCTCAGGCAGCAGCTCCCCTTTGCCGCAGCAAGGCTTGCGCTGTTCACAGGCAGCGGCCATGGCCCAAACGTGGAGGCCGCCAGGGAGATTATAGCCATGGCGCCAAAGCTGCCGGATATCCAGTTCATTCTGGCCGGCAGCGTCTGCAATCCCTTAAAATATGACAATTTGCCTCCAAATACGCATCTGGCCGGCATTGTATCCGAAAAAGCAAAAAACATTCTGCTCATGGCGGCGGATATTGGCCTGAACCCGGTCACCACGGGATCGGGCACAAATCTCAAGATCATTGAATATCTGGCATCAGGGCTGGAATGCCTTTCCACCCCCTTTGGCATGCGCGGTATGGCCGGCGAATATGCGCCCCTGGCGCATGTGTGCGAATTGCCGGATTTTCCGGCAGCCATGCGAAAAATTATCGCCAACCCCATTGCCGCCAATGTGGCGGACGGGATTGCCAGCCGTGTGGCGGATACATGTTCCTGGCAGGCCTGCCTGCGGGATCTGCCGGAGATTGTGGCCCGGTGCCTGCAAAAAAGAGGGGATAAGACCCAAAATGCAGCAATTTGACATGCGCGTTTTCATGGATGGAGTCCGTGCCCTTGCTGGCGAATCCACCGCCAGAATGACCTTTGCCCAGGCCCTGAAAGCCTGCATGGGCAAGGATGGCGAGGAATTTGTCAAACAGGCCTATCCCCTCATTCTTGACAGATGCGCCGATCCCATAGGCCTTGCGGATTATGCCCGTGTTGGCGCCAGCAAACGCAAAAAGATCATTGCCCTTCTCTCCCTGGCCCTGTGTTCGGAAAGTCTGGCCAGATACGGCGCCGGCAGGCTGCTGCTGCGCCTCCGCGGACGCAAATTCTGATGCCATTGCGTTCCTTTCGCCTTGTCTGCGCGGAGTCTGACGTTCCGCTGGTGGAACAACTGCTGGAGGCCGAGGGCTACAGGTTTGAGCCTGAGCCCTTTTCTCCCATATGCCGCAGGCTGCTGGCGGAACCCGCCCCCCTGGGCTCATCTCTGGCCGCTTTTTTTGGCCTGATCTATATTCAGGACAGGTCCTCCATGCTGCCGCCTCTGGCACTGGCGCCCAGGCCCGGGGCGACAGTGCTGGACATGTGCGCAAGCCCGGGAAGCAAAACCGGTTTTCTGGCGCATATTGTGGGCAATGCCGGCTTTGTGCTGGCCAATGAGCCCAATGCCGCAAGGCTTGCAACATTGCGGGCCAATATGCAAAGGGCCAATCTTTTGCAGGTTGGCACCTGCGCATATGCAGGTGAAAAAATACCCCTGCCGGAAAATTCTCTTGACTATATCCTGCTCGATCCTCCTTGCTCCGGCTGGGGCACAGCGGAGAAAAATCCGGCAGTGCTGCGCCTATGGCAGGGCAAAAATCTGGACAGGCTCACAGCCATCCAGAAGAGCCTTCTGCGCCAGGCGGCCAGGCTGCTAAAACCTGGCGGCCGCCTGCTCTACTCCACCTGCACCACCAACAGGGATGAAAATCAGCTCCAGACAATTTTTGCGGAGCGGGAACTGGGGCTTGCGCGCGAACCATTACAACCTTTTGCCGGATTCACTTTTGAGGACAGTGGCGAAGGCTGCCTGCTTGTGGCAGGGGAGGCCTCCCAGGCGCAAGGGTTTTATCTCTCCCTGCTGCGCAAACCCGGCATCGCGGCGGAAAATGCGCGCGGCAGGCCGGATGGCCTTAGCCAGCTGCCGGATGCCGCGTGGCCCCGGGACATCTGCGACCCGAGCCTGCTGCCGCCTGGCATTGCCTGCAATTTCAATGGACGCGCCCGTTTTCTTCCAGATGGCGCCTGGTGTGTTGTGCGGCCAGGTTTTGCATGGCAGGGCTCCCTGCTGGGCCAGATGCGCGAGGCCGCAGGCCAGGCTGCCCTCGTGCCCCAGCCCTGGCAGCGGGGCACAATTCCACACGCTGCGCCCCGCCTCACTCTTGCTGAGCCGGCGCGTATAAGGGATCTCCTTTGTGGCAGAAATGTATCCACAGACATTCGGGCAGCAAGGGCGGCCCTTTGCTGGCGCGATCTCCCTCTGGGCATTGTTGATATAAAAAATGGCCGCGCCATCTCCCGTTTTGGCCTGTGCAAGGCATGACGGCACAGGCAAAATCCATCAAACTCTCTGCAATCTGGTAGTCTCTATGCTGATCTTTATCGCCATCAATCTGCTCTGGCTTGTGGGTGGCTTTGTCACAGGCATAACTTCCTTTGGCGGCAATCTGCTTTGTGTGCCCCTATGCTCCTTTCTCATGCCTCCAAAGGATGTGATTTTGATGGGATATATTGTTGGCGGCGGCATCTGCTTTTATCTCACCATGGTCTGGCGGCGGCATATCAAATGGCGAGAAACCCTGTTTATTGTACTTTGCAGCCTTCCGGGTCTGCCCGCTGGCATTTTCCTGCTCAGGTGGGCCACCCCGGCATTTATCCTGATTCTCGGTGGCGCCCTGGTGCTTCTTTTTCTGGTCTGGGAGCTTGCAAGAACCGGCTCACAGAGACCGCAAAAGCCCTGCTCCCTGCTTTGGGGCATACCCCTGGGGTTCATCTCCGGTTTTTTCACAGCCGCCATCAGCATGGGTGGGCCGCCGGTGGTGATTTACGCCTTCCTGAGACACTGGGACAAGAATGAATCCCTCGCCAGCATAAACTTTGCCGCTGTGATAATAACTTTCTCCATCATATTTTCACATTGGCAGCTTGGGTCATACAATATGCCAATCATAAGACAGAGCCTGGGGGGGCTTGCATTTGCAGCCCTGGGTGTGGGCCTCAGCGTGCCTGTAATCAACCGCGTCAATGTGGCCCTGTTCCGCAAACTTCTCCTTGCGACACTGTTTGTGGCCGCCCTGGCCATGCTGGTGCGCGGTTTTATGGACATTGCCTGATTTTTTGCCGGAAAAAATGGCAAAAAGGCCCCGGTTCTTTCGGTAACCGGGGCCTTTTTGCAGATAACTGGAGCTGCCTAGCTCAGGGAGTTCAGCGGCTCGCCATAATAGGCGCGGCGATATATCTCCGTAATTTCGCTGATGAGCGGGTAACGCGGGTTGGAAACGGTGCACTGGTCGTCAAAGGCCTGCTCCGATATTTCAGCCAGCTTTTGCTGAAATTCATTTTCAGTAATGCCGGCATCGCGCAGGCTGGCCGGAATGCCCAGATCCTTTTCGAGACTCACTATGGCCCGCACCAGCCTTGCTGTTTTCTCCGCCCTGGCATCGGCGTCGTCGCCATGCACGTCATCGGCCAGATGCAGCATGTCGGCTATGCGCGCATAACGGCCCTTGACCCAGGGATACTTGTATTGCGGCAGCATGCCCTGTTTGGTGGGCGTGTCTGTGGCATTGTATTCAATCACATAGGGCAGCATGATGGCATTGGCCAGACCATGGGGCAGATGGAAGTATGAGCCCAGGGTGTGCGCCAGGGAGTGGCAGATGCCCAAAAAGGCATTGCCAAAGGCCATGCCGGCCATGGTGGCCGCATAGTGGATCTTTTCACGAGGCACAACCCTATCCTCGCCACCGGCATAGGAACGGCGAAGGTATTTGAATACAAGCCTTATGGCCTCCATGGCTGGCCCATCGGAGAAGTTGGTGGCCAAAGTGGATGTATAGGCCTCTATGGCATGGGTGAGCACATCCAGACCGGCATTGGCAATGAGGGATTTGGGCAGATCCATCACAAATTCCGGATCGACAATGGCCATGTCCGGAGTGAGGGCATAATCAGCCACTGGATACTTGACGCCGGTCTCATTGTTGGTGATTACGGCAAAAGGCGTGACCTCGGAGCCTGTGCCCGATGTGGTGGGTATGGCCACCATGACGGCCTTTTTGCCCAGCTCGGGGAAGGACACCACGCGCTTGCGTATGTCCATGAAGCGCAGAGCTATGTCCTCAAAGCGGATATCAGGCTTTTCATACAGAAGCCAGATGATCTTGGCCGCATCCATGGGCGAGCCGCCGCCCAGGGCAATGAACATGTCCGGCTGGAAGGCATTTACCATATCCATGGCCAGATTGATGGTGGCAATGTCGGGGTCAGGCTTGACGCCGGAGAATACGCGTACATCAACGCCCATGTTCTCCAGCACCTCCTCCACCTTGCGCACCTGGCCAAGATCCTCCATGGTCTTGTCCGTGATGATGCAGGCGCGCTTGCGGTCCACATACTCCTCAAGAGCGGGCTTGAGTGAGCCGAGCTTGAAATAGATTTTGGAGGGCACCCTGAACCAGAGCATGTTTTCACGCCGCAGGGCCACGGTCTTGATGTTCATAAGGTGTTTTACCCCAATGTTTTCACTTACCGAATTGCCGCCCCAGCTGCCGCAGCCAAGAGTCAGGGACGGAGCCACGCGGAAATTGTACACATCGCCGATGGCGCCCTGCGCGGCAGGCATGTTGATGAGCACACGACCGGTGGTCATGGTTTTCTGGAATTTGCCAATATGCTCCCTGTTGCTCTCATTGGTATAGAGCACGGAAGTATGCCCCTGGCCCCCAAGCTCCACCAGATGCTGCGCCATGCTGACGCATGCCGCGAAATCATGGGCCCTGTAGAAGCCCAGCACCGGCGAGAGCTTCTCATGGGCAAAGGGATCGGTTGCCTCCACCTTTGGCCGCTCCGCCATCAGCACCTTGGTGCCCTCCGGCACAGTTATGCCGGCCATGGCCGCGATTTTGACAGCAGATTGCCCCACGATTGCGCTGTTCAGCGCGCCATTGACAAAAATGATGCCGGCCAGGGCCGCTGCCTCCTCATCATTGGCAAACCAGGCGCCACGGCGGATGAACTCCTCGCGCACGGCATCGGCAACGCCAGCCTCGGCTATGACAGTCTGCTCGGAGGCGCAGATCATGCCATTGTCAAAGGTCTTGCTGAGCAGAATGGAGTTTACAGCCATTTTTATATCCGCGCTGGAATCAATGACAACTGGCGTATTGCCGGCGCCCACGCCTATGGCAGGAGTGCCGGAGCTGTAGGCGGAATGAACCATGCCCGGGCCGCCTGTGGCGAGAATGAGATTTATGTCCCTGTGGCTCATGAGGTGCTGGGTAAGCTCTGGCGTAGGCTCCTCTATGCAGTCGATGATCCCCTCCGGCGCGCCAGCCTCCACAGCCGCGCGGAGAATGGTCATGGCAGCCTCCCTGGTGCTCCTTTTGGCCCTGGGATGCGGCGAGAAAATGATGCCGTTGCGCGTTTTAAGACAGAGAAGAGCCTTGAAGATGGCTGTTGATGTCGGGTTGGTGGTGGGCACTATGCCAGCCACCAGGCCAAGGGGGGCGGCAATTTCCCTGTAGCCGGCAACCTCGTCGTCCTCAAGAATGCCGCAGGTCTTGCTGTCCTTGTATTTGTTATAGATGTATTCGGAGGCAAAATGATTTTTGATCACCTTGTCCTCCAGAATGCCCATGCCGGTTTCCTCCACAGCCATGCGCGCAAGGCCAATGCGGTGGGCAGTCGCCACCGCGGCCGCATGCTGGAAGATGGCATCAACCTGCTTCTGGTCATAGTTGGCAAAAATTTTCTGCGCCTGCCGCACGCGCTCTATTTTCTTGTCCAGTTCCTGTATGTCGCTCATTGCTTTCCCGCTGTCGCCGCAGGGCGCGGCTATCATGTTAGTTTTTAAAAGGTGGACTGCGCCGCGAGATCGCGTATGCGGCTGATGGCCTCTTCGGTATCGTCCGGAGAGCCAAATGATGTCAGGCGTACATAGCCCTCGCCGCTCTTGCCAAAACCGGCGCCAGGTGTGCACACAAGGGCGGATTTGTGAAGCAGGAGATCAAAGAAATCCCAGGATTTCATGCCTGATGGCGTCTTGACCCAGAGATAGGGCGCATTTACACCGCCATAGACCTTAAGGCCAAGCTTGCGCAGGGCATCGGCCAGCAGATCAGCGTTTTTCTGGTAGCCACGAATGACATCGCGCACCTGGCGCTGCCCGGACTCGCTGTAAGTGGCCGCCGCGGCACGCTGCACAATGTAGGGGCAGCCATTGTATTTTGTGCATTGCCTTCTGTACCAGCAATGATTCAGATCCACACTGCCGCCATGGCCATCGCTGATCTTCAGGTCCTTTGGCACCACAACGTAGGCGCACCGCAGGCCCGTGAAGCCGGCAGTCTTGGAAAAGCTGCGGAACTCCACGGCAACCTCTTTTGCGCCCTCAAGCTCAAAGATGCTGTGGGGCACGTCCGGATCGCGGATATAGGCCTCATATGCCGAATCATAGAGAATTACACTGCCCTCGCGCCTGGCATAATCCACCCAGCCCTGCAGGGCCTTGCGGCCAAGCACGGTGCCGGTGGGATTGTTGGGATAGCAGAGATAGATCATGTCCGGCCTTTTTTTGGGAAAGTCCGGCACAAAATCGTTCTCGCTCACGCAGGGCAGATAGACAATGCGGTTCCACTGGCCATCGACCTTTTCGCCGGCCCTGCCGGCCAGCACATTGGAATCGACATACACAGGATAGACAGGGTCTGTTACCGCGACCACGCTGTCCTGGGCAAAAAGCTCCTGGAAGTTGCCAACATCGGATTTGGCGCCATCGCTGACGAATATCTCATCCGGCTTTATGTCCACCCCATGCGCCTTGTAGTCGTATTCCATTATCAGGTCGCGCAAAAAGTCATAGCCGCCATATGGCCCATAGCCGCGAAAATGGGCGGCATCGCCCATTTCATCCACAGCCTTGTGCAGGGCGTCAATGACGGCCGGCACAAGTGGTCTGGTCACATCGCCAATGCCAAGGCTGATAATTCTGGCATCAGGGTTGGAATCCTTAAAATTGGCCACCTTGCGCTCGATATCCGCAAAAAGGTAGTTCGCCTCAAGTTTCAGAAAATTCTGGTTTATGGTTGCCATGCGCTCCCCAGTCGCCATTTTTGCGGCCAAAGCCGTAGGTTAGAGATAAAATTCGCCGGTATAGACGGTCACTGCGTCGCCGGACATGAAAATATGGTTGCCTGCCTCATCCCATTTGACATGCAGGGTGCCACCGGCAAGCTCCACATCCACCTCTCGGCCGGTGAAGCCATTCAGCACGCATGCCACCACGGCCGCGCAGGCCCCTGTGCCGCAGGCCAGTGTTTCGCCGGCGCCCCTTTCCCAGACGCGCATGCGGATGCGTGTGGGCGAGAGCACCTGCACAAATTCCGTATTGGTTCTTTTGGGAAAAATCTCATTATTCTCAAAGAGCGGCCCGGTGGCCTCCAGATTGATGGCTGCGGGATCATCCACAAAAACCACGGCATGGGGGTTGCCCATGGAAACCGCGGTCATGGCCCAGGTCTGGCCATCGATGACCATTGGCAGTCCCACGCAGGGTTCGGCAGAGCCTGACACAACAGGAATGCGCGCAGGCTCAAGCACAGGTTCGCCCATGTCCACCGTGGCGCCGCAGACTTCACCGCCATCAAAAATAAGATGAATCACCTTGATGCCGGCCGCTGTTTCCAGCTGAATCACATTTTTTCGCACCAGGCCGCTGTCATGGGCGTACTTGCCCACACAACGGCTGGCATTGCCGCACATTTCAGCCTCGCTGCCATCGGCATTGAACATGCGCATGCGCACGTCCGCCATGGCGGAGGGCAATATCAGCACCAGGCCATCGGAGCCGGCCCCAAAATGGCGATCGCTCATTCTTCTGGCCAGGCTGTGCGGATCTGCTATCTGGTGTTCAAAACCATTGATATAGATATAGTCATTGCCGATGCCCTGCATTTTGGTAAAAGGCAACTTTTGGGGCATAAGCTCCTCCTCTGCTGCTAATAGCTGTTGGTGCTCCATAACTAGATAATATTTCCCTTGTCCAAAGTAAATAGAATGCCGGCGCCATTGACTTTATGGCCCTGTTTGTGCATATAAACCCATTCCCGCGCAAGCGCGGCGTCATGCCCGGCCAGCCGCGACGTGCATGAGGTTCATGGCGGCTCTGGCCCGCAGGAGGGTGGTTTGGCAAAAAATCTGGCCTTGAAGCATTGGAGTGTTGAGGATTCACGCGAACTTTACGGCATCCGCACCTGGGGCGCCGGTTTTTTTGACATTTCCGAATCCGGCGAGGTGGTGGTCTGCCCCCATGGACCAGGCGGCCCGCAAATTCCGCTACTGGAGATAATCGCCGGCCTGCGCGATCGGGGCTACGACATGCCGGTGCTGCTCAGGGTGGAGAACATTCTGAGCTCGCGCATCGCAAAAATCCATGAATCCTTTCGCAAGGCCATCAAATCCCTTGGCTATGGCGGCGAATACAGGGGCGTATTTCCCATCAAGGTCAACCAGCAGCAGCAGGTGGTGGAAAAGATCGCCCAGTTTGGAGCCCGCTATCATCATGGGTTGGAAGTGGGCTCAAAGGCCGAGCTGATCGCGGCGGTCTCCCTGATGCATGACACGGAGGCCTGCATCATCTGCAATGGCTACAAGGACAAGGAATTCATTGACCTGGGCCTGCAGGCGCAGCGCCTGGGCCTGAATGTTTTTATAGTGCTGGAGATGCCTGGGGAGCTGGACATCCTGCTGGAGCGGGCCAGGACCCTGGGCGTGCGGCCAAATATTGGCGTGCGCGCCAAGCTGGCCGTCAAGGCCGGTGGGCACTGGACGGATTCCGGCGGCGAAAGATCCACCTTTGGCCTTTCCCCGACACAGGTGGTGGATGTTGTGGACACCCTTAAAAGCCATGACATGCTCGATTGCTTCCGCCTGCTGCACTATCATCTTGGTTCGCAAATCTCCAATATCCGCGACATCCGCACAGGCGTCATGGAAGCCGCCAGACTCTATGTGGGCCTGGTGCAGGAAGGCGCGCCCATGGGCTATCTTGACCTTGGCGGTGGTCTGGCCGTGGACTATGACGGCTCGCATACAAACTACATCTCGTCCCGCAACTACAATCTCGATGAATACAGCGCGGATGTGGTCGAGACCATCATGAGCATCCTGGATGAAAAATCCATTCCCCATCCGCATATAATAACTGAGTCCGGCCGCGCCACAGTCGCCTATTACTCCGTGCTGCTTTTCAACATTCTGGATGTCAATGTGGTGGAGGAGGCGAGGCTGCCGGAGGACCTGCCCCCGGATACGCCGGAGGCCATTCGCAACCTGCGCGAAACCCTTGGCGGCATCAGCCTGCGCAACCTGCAGGAGAGCTACAATGACGCCATCTACTACCGCGACGAGATCAGGCGCATGTTCTCCACAGGCGCGGTCAGCCTGCGCGAAAGGACGCTTTCCGAAAGATATTTCTGGGCCATAATCATGAAAATCGCCCAGGAGAAAACTCGACTCAAGAATGTGCCCCGCGATCTGGAAGACATCGATGTGAACCTGGCGGACATCTATTATGGCAATTTCAGCGTCTTCCAGTCCCTGCCCGATACCTGGGCCATTGACCAGCTTTTTCCCATAATGCCTGTGCACAGGCTGGCTGAATTCCCCTCGCGCCAGGGCATAATCTCGGACATAACCTGCGATTCGGATGGCCGCATAGATCACTTCATAGACCCCCAGGGCATGAAGCCCATGCTGGATCTGCATCCCCTGCGCGATGGCGAGGAATATTATCTGGGCGTTTTTCTGGTGGGCGCCTATCAGGAGACACTGGGTGATCTCCATAACCTGATGGGTGACACCAATGTTGTGTCCATCCGCGCATCCAATGACGGCTCCTATGAATATGTGCGCGAAATCCGCGGCGACACTGTGGCCGATGTGCTGAGCTATGTTGAGTACGATCCAAGGAGAATTCTCGACAATCTGCGCGGCAGCGCAGAGCAGGCAGTGCGCGAGGGACGCATCACCCCAAGCCAGAGGTTCGCGGTGATGCAGGCTTTCGAGGACGGCATGCGCGGTTACACATATTTTGAGAGATAGGGCGGATTTCTGCTGCAAAAAGCCGGTTGCCTGCGCAGCCGGAAAAGCCGGAAACAGAATTTATGGAATCCCGCGAGGCCAAGAGCTATCTTACTCCATTTGACCCCAACACCAGGCCTGTGTTCTGGTTTAATGACTTTTTCCCGGCCAATTCCTGGAGCAGGCATCACGCCCATGCCTGGGGCGAGCTGGCCTATGTGGCCTCCGGCTGCATGGTTGTCTGCACAGCCAGCGGCAACTGGCTGGCCCCCCCAAACCGGGCTGTCTGGGTGCCGCCTGGCTGCTGCCATGAATGGTATGTGCCATCCAGCGCCAGGGACTGCAGCCTGTGGATTGACCCCAGAGTGCTCATGAGCGTGCAGCGCTTCAGCCGCTGCCATGTGATGGAGCTCTCCCCCCTTTTGCGGGAAATTCTCATCTATCTTTCCGAAAGACCCTGCCTTTATGGCAATGACGCTCCAGGCAGGCTGGTGGTCTGCCTGCTGGACCTGCTGCTTGAGCAGTCCGAGGTCATCTCTCCCATAGCCATGCCACGCGACCGCAGGCTTGTGGAATTATGCACAGCCCTGCTGACAAACCCTGGCATGGAGATTTCACTCGCGCAGTGGGCCACACGCATTGGCATGAGTGAGCGCAATCTTGGGCGCCTCTTTCGGCGCGAGACAGGCACATCATTTCGCATCTGGCGCAAGACACAGCTCATGCAATGCGCCCACAGCCGTCTTTGCCAGGGCGAGAGCGTCACTTCCGTAGCCTATTCCTGCGGCTATTCCTCCCTTTCCGCCTTCATTGCCAGCTTCCGGGCATTTTTTGGCCATACACCCGGCAAGGTTGGCTTTCATCATTCAAATATTTAACGTTGTCATTTTGTCCTGTTTGCGACAATATTTGTCGTAAAGGCGCAAGCACAAGCAGCGTCAGGTGCGCTAATAGAGAAATACCTTAAAAGTTTGCGCTCGAGCTACGGCAGGGGGCATATTTTCAGTGGCTTCGTGAATAAATTCCCAAACCCCGGGAGTAGGGGCACAAGATCAGGGAGGCAAGCATGGCTGATATCAGAATCAGAAATTTTATTAATGGCCAGTGGCAGGATGAGCCCAATGGCAAAAGGGTGCCGCTGTACAATCCCTCCACCGGCGAGGAGATCGGCAGCGTGCCCATCTCTTCACCGGAGACTGCGGAGGCTGCCATTGCCACAGCCTGGGCTGCGTGGCGTCCATGGCGCGACATGCCCATTGCCAAACGCATGGACTATATTTACAAAATCCGCGACTGCATGAAAAGGGACCTGGAAAAGCTGGCCAGCGCCATAGCCCTGGATCAGGCCAAGCATATTTCCGAGGCCCGCGGCGAAGTGCAGCGCGTCATTGAGATAGTGGAATCCGCCGCAGCCACCCCGTCCACCATTCAGGGCGACACGCTTGAATACATCTCCAACAACATTTCCGCCAAGGTTGTGCGCCAGCCCCTGGGCGTATTTGGCGGCGTGGCGCCATTCAACTTCCCGGCCCTGGTGTTCGGCTGGTTCATCCCCTATGCCATTGCCGTGGGCAATGCCTTCATTTTCAAGCCATCCACGCAGTCGCCATACTTCATGCAGCTGATGTGCGAAATCTTCCAGGAGATTGAACTGCCAGCCGGTGTGGTCAATGTGATTCACGGCAATCGCGACATTCCCGGATCCTGGTATGAGGATCCGCGCATGGCCGGCGTCTGCCTGGTGGGCTCCACCCCCACGGCCAAGGCCATGGCAGCCGGCTGCGCAAAGGGCGCCAAGCGCTCCATGCTTCTTGGCGGCGCCAAAAACATGCTGCTGGTGATGGAAGACACCAACATGGATGTCTTCATCAACAATTTCCTCAACTCCTGCTACGGCTCCGCCGGACAGCGCTGCCTTGCCGGCTCCATTGTGGCCGCTGTTCCGGAAATTTATGACGAGGTGCTGGAGCGCATGATTGAGGCTTCAAAAACCGTCAAGGTCGGCGACGCCTTTGATCCGGATGTCTATATGGGGCCGCTGATTTCGCGCAAGGCAGCCGACAATGTTCTTGGCTATGTGGACATTGCCCTCAAGCATGGCCGCGGCTGCGAGCTGGTGCTGGACAGGCGCAAGGTTGATCTGCCGGAAAAGAATAAAAACGGCTATTTTGTAGGCCCCTGCATAATCAGGGATGTCACTCCATGCAATCCCCTCTTCACCACGGAAGTGTTCGGCCCGCTGGTGGCCACCATCAAGGTGGCTGACATCTATGAGGCCATAGATCTGATCAACAGCTCGGAATATGGCAATGGCGCCTGCATCTTCACCCAGAACATGCATTATGCCGAGGTTTTCAGCCGCGAGACGGAGGTGGGCATGGTAGGCGTCAATGTAGGCATCTGCGCCCCACATCCCTTTGTGCCCTTTGGCGGCATCAAGGGCTCCCTGCTTGGCACCGACAAGGTTCAGGGCAAGGGCGGCATAGACTTCTTCACCCAGCACAAGGTCACCACCACACGCACATACGATCCCAAGGGCCGCGCGCCAAAACCGGCGCAAACCTCGCCCAGGGTGCGCTCCTGCGTGGCCTCATAGGCAGGGTTTGCCCAATATGTAAAGGCGGCGCTCCGCGCCGCGCGGAGCGCCTTTTCAATAAACAATGCTGGAGGTGAGGCATGAAACTTAAAAAACTCTTTACCCTTTTCATGGCCGCTTTTTTCATGCTGGCATGCATGACTGCGGTTGACGCCAAGGAACTTTCGCCCAAAAATCCCGTAAAGGTTCCCTCAGCCTGGATGAACGAGAATGAAACATTTGCGGCCTGGCTGGCCCATGAAATGGGATGGGACAAGGAAGAAGGCATTGATCTTGAGATCAACTACTTCAATTCCGGCATGGACATAGTCAATGCCCTGCCCTCCGGTTCCTGGGTTGTGGCCGGCAATGGCGCAGTACCCGGAGTATGGGGCGGTCTGCGTTATGACACCTATGTGATCGCCATAGGCAATGACGAATCCTACACCAATGGCGTGCTGGTGCGCGCCGACAGCCCCATAGCCAAGGTCAAGGGCTGGAATCCCAAATTCCCGGATGTTCTTGGCAGCCCGGAAACCATCAAGGGCAAGACATTCCTCTGCACAACCATGTCCTCCCCCCATATGGCCCTGTCGTCCTGGCTGCATGTGTTCGGCCTGACAGACAAGGACGTTGTGATCAAGAACATGGATCAGCCCCAGGCACTGTCCGCCTTTGAAAACGGAATTGGCGACGGCGTTGCCCTCTGGGCGCCACAGCTGTATGTGGGCATGGAAAAGGGCTGGAAGCTTGCCGGCGACATCAAGAATTGCGGCGAGACTCTGCCCATTGTCATCCAGGCAGACAAAAAGTACGCCGATGCCAACCCCGAGGTAATTGCCGCTTTTCTGCGCGCCTACATGCGCGGCATCCACATGCTCAAAAATGAGCCAGCCGAGAAGATTGCGCCCCTGTATCGCCGTTTCTTCCTGGAATGGGCGGGACAGGAATATTCCCCCGAAGTGGCGCTCAAGGATATCAAGACACATCCTGTCTTTGACTATGACGAGCAGATCACAGTTCTTGACGACTCCAAGGGCCCCAGCCAGGCCCAGCAGTGGCAGCAGTATCTGGCCAAATTCTTCACAGATCTTGGCCGCCTGAGCCCGCAGGAATATGAGAAGGTCAAGGATGCCACCTATGTGACACCCAAGTTCATGAAGATGGTCAAGCAGCCTGTGCCGCCATACGAAGTAAAGAAATAGAATGACAGCTCCGGGGCCGGAAATCCCGGCCCCGGTCGCGGCAAAAAATCGCACCCACCCGGCGCGAATCCGGTTTTTCCAGGGAGAATGCATGCCACAGGACGCGGAAAATAATATTAAAATCAGGGTAAACAACCTGACAAAGCGCTTTGGCGATCTGACTGTTCTGAACAGCATCAACTTCACCATCAAAAAAGGCGAGCTGCTGGCCATTGTCGGCCCCACAGGCTGCGGCAAAACCACTTTTCTCAACTGCCTCTCAAAACTCATGCCATCCACAGAGGGCGATATTCTCATCGATGGCGAGGAGGCGAATCCCAAAAAGCACAATATCGCCTATGTTTTTCAGGAGCCAACCTGCCTGCCCTGGCGCACGGTGCGGGAAAATGTCGCCTATGGCATGGAAGTCAAGGGCGTGCCCAAAGCGGAAAGGGAAAAACGCGCCAGCGAAATAATGGAGCTGGTGGGACTATCGTCCTGCGCGGATCTCTACCCAAACCAGGTCTCGGCCAGCATGATGCAGCGCATAGCCGTATCGCGAGCCTTTGCCGTAAATCCCGATCTGCTGCTGATGGATGAGCCCTATGGACAACTGGATGTGAAGCTGCGCTTTTATCTCGAAGACGAGCTGGTCAATCTCTGGCAAAAGCTGGGGAGCACTATTCTGTTTGTTACCCACAACATAGAAGAAGCAGTTTATGTGGCGGAGCGCATTCTGGTGCTGACCAACAAGCCCACCACAGTCAAGGAAGAGATAATTGTGGATCTCCCAAGGCCGCGCAAGCTTGTAAATCCCCGTTTTATTGAACTCCGGCGCCAGGTCACGGACCTGATCCGCTGGTGGTAGCCGGCAGCAAGCCAGGAGGAAGCAATGGCCTACCAGACTGTTGTGGTAAAGGAATCCGTGCTGGCGCGCGCGATACCATGGATAAGCGTCATCGCCTTTTTCATGCTTTGGGAGGGCGTTGTGCGCTCCGGCCTTATTCCGCCAAGCATGCTGGCCTCGCCAACCCAGGTCGTGGCCGCCTTTTTTGACAAGCTTGGCGATCCGAATCCGGATGGCGCTGTCATGTTCACCCATTTCAAAACCAGCATCGAGGAAGCCTTCATCGGCTATGTGCTGGCATTGCTTGTGGGCATCCCCCTTGGCCTGGCCATGGGCTGGTTCCGCATTGCGGAGGGCCTCTTCCGGCCCATTTTTGAGCTCATCCGGCCAATCCCGCCCATTGCCTGGATTCCCCTTACCGTCTTCTGGTTTGGCATTGGACTCACCGGCAAGGTGTTCATCATCTGGATTGCGGGCATAGTGCCGTGCGTCATCAATGCCTATGTGGGGGTGCGCATGACAAACCCTGTGCTTATCCAGATGGCCAGAACCTATGGCGCAAGCGACTGGCAAATATTCAAGCAGCTGTGCATTCCATCGTCCCTGCCCATGGTTTTTGGCGCCCTGCAGCTGGCCCTGGCCTACTGCTGGACAAACCTTGTGGGCGCCGAACTCCTGGCCGCTGATTCCGGCCTGGGGTACCTTATCACCATGGGAGGCAGGGTGGCGCGGCCCGATCTCATTGTGCTTGGCATGATCTGCGTCGGACTGTCTGGCGCCATTATCGGTTTTATAATTGACCGTATCGAAAAACGCCTTCTTGCGGGCATCAGGAGGTAGCCATGGCATCCTCGTCAATAGCCAATGAAACTGTTGATCATGCCCGGGACAGGGGAAAATTCACGCTCTACAAGTTTCTGACAAACCGCTACTTTCTCTACACAGTCTCTCTGGTTGGCTTTTTCTACCTTTGGCACTGGACGGCGATAAACAAGATCTTCCAGAACTCCCTGGCCACCCCAGGCGAAGTGCTCGATCAGATCATACGGCTCACGACCATGAATTTTGCCGGCACAAATCTCTGGGGGCACATCTGGGCCAGCACAAGGCGCGTTCTGGTGGGCTTTATTCTGGCCAGCCTTGTGGCCACGCCCCTTGGCCTGTTCATGGCCCTGAACAAAACGGTCAATGCCATAGTAAAACCGCTGTTTGACCTTTTCAAGCCCATGCCTCCCATTGCCTGGGTATCCCTTGCCATTCTCTGGTTTGGCATTGGTGAAACCTCAAAGGTCTTCATCATCATAATCGGCACATTTGTGCCCTGCCTTCTCAATGCCTACAATGGCGTGCGTCTGGTAGATCCGGATCTTTTTGACGTCATTCGCGTGCTTGGCGGCAATCGCAGGGATGAAATTTTCAATGTCTGCCTGCCGGCATCCTTTCCGGCCATATTCGCGGGTCTGCAGATTTCCCTCAGCGCCGCCTGGACATGCGTGCTGGCCGCGGAACTCATGAACTCCCGCGATGGTCTTGGCTTTCTCATAAAGCGCGGCATGGATACCCACAATCCATCTCTTGTGCTGGGTGGCATGCTGCTTATAGCCCTGGCCGCATGGCTCAGCTCCCTGGCCATAGCGTGGCTGGAACGCAAGTGCTGCCCGTGGCGGCGCAGCATCGATAATATTTAATCCGGAGTCGGGCATGGACAAGGAACAGATCGCGAAGATCAATGAGGACTTCGAAAAAAAGGTTGATGACCACTATAACGCCCTGATAAATGAAAATATCCAAGATGTTGTGGCATCTGGAGAGGCGGAGGGGATATTGCGGAAAGAGCCGCTCAATACACCGCCAAAACCACAAAAACAGACCCCTAAGCTGAAAATTCATTGCGAAAACATCAGCAAGACTTTTATTCAGAAGGGCAACCAGGCAGTTCCCGTGATTCGGGATATTACCCTTGATGTCTATGAAAACGAGTTTCTTGTGGTGCTGGGCCCAGGCCAAAGCGGCAAATCCACTCTGCTGAAAATAATTGCTGGCCTGGAAATTCCAGACAAGGGTTATGTGACGCTTGATGACGAGCCCATTACCGGCCCCGGGCCGGACAGGGGCATAGTGTTCCAGAGCTATATGCTCTTTGCCTGGAAAAATGTGCGTGACAATGTGGAGCTGGGCCTGAAACTGCGCAAGGTGCCAGCAGACGAGAGACATGCCATTGCCGATCATTACATCAAGATGGTCGGTCTGGAAGGCTTTGAAAAACACTATCCCCACCAGCTCTCTGGCGGCATGAAACAGAGGGTGGGCATTGCCAGAGCCTATGCCAATTCTCCCAAGGTGATGCTCCTGGACGAACCTTTCGGCCAGCTGGACGCCCAGACACGCATGTTCATGCAGGTGGAAACATCCCGCATTTGGGAGCAGGAGAAGCGCACGGTGCTGTTTGTAACCAACAACATTGACGAGGCTCTTTTTCTAGGCGATCGCATTGTGTTGATGGAAGGCAAACTCCCCGGCACCATAAAAACGGAATATGCAGTCAATCTGCCCCGCCCGCGCGAGCACACTTCTGTGGAGCTGCTCGAGCTCAGGGAAGAGATTATAGCCAATACCGAGCTGGTGCTTTAGCTGTCAGCGCCAGACCGTCCGGTTGAAATCGGAACAATTTCAACTGATATAACAGTTTTTTACAACCCATTAAATAAATGCCGCACTCTCTCAAGGTACTGGCTTCCGCATGTTGCGGAAGCCAGTATTTTTTGGGTCAACGTCTATAGGATATGTCCATAAAAATATACATATATGCCAGCCACGAGAGCGGACAGGGAGCCCAATAGCGACAGCAAAACCGCGTTTTGCCATGAAGCGCCAGGCCTGCCGGTCCATTTGCAATTTTTATATCATGCTGTCTGGATTCTGCCTGCAAAATGGCAGCGGACGCGCCAGGCTGGCGCGAGATTCCGCCAGGGCGGCGGCGTGGTACGGCATATCTCCTGAGCCATGGGGCAGCGGGGATGAAAATGGCAGCCTTTGGGAGGGTCAATGGGACTTGGCAACTCTCCCGGCAATGGAGGCGGCAGTTTGTCAAGCCCTCTGCCGCTGCTCCAGGCCGTGCCTCCTTTGGGCATCGCGCACAGGAGCGCCCTGCTGTATGGGTGCCCAGGGCCAGCAAAAAAATCCGCCTTGTCAGCTTCCTCCACTATCCGGCCGAGATACATCACCAGTATGCGGCTGCACATAAAGCCTACCACGGCCAGATCATGAGATATAAACAGGTATGCAGGTTTGAACTGCTGTCCCATATCTTTAAGCAGATTGAGGATTTGCGCCTGCACAGAGGCATCGAGAGCGGACACCGGCTCATCGCAGACAACGACATCCGGACCGGTGGCCAGAGCCCGGGCCACAGCTATGCGTTGCCTTTGTCCGCCGGAAAACTGGTGCGGATAGCGCCCCCCCATATCTTTCAGGCCCACAAGAGCCAACATTTCGGCTGCCCTGTTTTTTCTTTCATGTGCGCCTGCCCCCTGGGCCTGCAGAGGCTCGCAAATCGCATCCAGAACAGTCATGCGAGGGTCAAGGGATGAGCCGGGATCCTGGAAAACCATCTGAATTCTGCCGGCATGGCGGCTACCGGCGCCGATGGGCTCTAGATTTTTGCCATCAAGCAGAATTGAGCCAGCATCGGGCCGCAAAAGGCCACAGGCAAGCCTGCCAAGAGTGGATTTGCCGCAGCCGGATTCGCCCACGAGACCAAGGCATTCCCCTGGCCTCATCATCAGGCTTACATCATCAACAGCCTGCAATTTTGCGGCCGGAGCCATCAGGCCCTGTCTGACCATGAAGTATTTGGAAACATGGCTGAGTTCCAGAACAGGCTGAATACCCTGAACGCCCTGGTGTTCGCTATGGCTATTCAAAAATCATCCATCCTGTCCTGGTCTGTGGCGCTGACGCCGGCATTGGCGAGGGTGGCCATTTCATTAAAAATTGCAGCCGAATCCCTCAGGATGGGCAGCGCCACAGCAGCGCCAGTGCCTTCACCCAGACGCATGCCAAGAGAAAGGAGTGGGTGATATGGCGAAAGTTTGCCGGCAAGCATTTCAAAGGCTGGTTCCGCGGAACAATGGGAAAGAAAGGCATAGCCGTAAATCTTTGGGAAAAAGGCCATGGCCGCGGCATAGGCCGCAGTGCAGATAAAGCCATCCACCAGAAAGGGGAGCCTGCGGCTTGCGCAACCGAGCATGATGCCTGCAATAATGACAATCTCAAAACCGCCCAGAGCGGCAAGGATGGCCAGGGGGCTGCCGGACCCCACGGCATCGGCGTTGGCTGCCAGGGCCCTTGCGACCATGCACGCCTTGTGTCTGACCATTTGCGGGGTTGCGCCTGCGCCGGGGCCAGCTATGCGGCCAGCCTCCTGCCCCAGCAGGGCGCAGAAAAGAGCTGTGGCCGATGTGGAGTTGGCAATGCCCATTTCGCCCAGGGCAATACAGGCGCAGCCGGCTCTGGCGGCATCGGCCGCAATGGCGAAACCCGCGCGCAAACCCTGGCGGCAGACATCCTTGGACATTGCCGGCCCAATGCTGATATCGGATGTGCCATCTCCGAGCCTTCTGTCAACCAGCAGATTATGGGCTCCAAAGGGGCCTCCGGCGCAGCCAGCATCAATGACCAGATGCCTTATGCCATTGGTGCGGCAGAGAACATTGACAGCAGCGCCGCCAGCCAGAAAATTTTCAACCATCTGCCGTGTCACAGCCTGGGGAAAGGGAGATACATGCCTGGCCGCTATACCATGGTCCCCGGCTACAGTATACAGATGGCAGGGGTCCACCTTGAGGGGGGTCCTGCCCCCTGCCATGGCATACAGGCGGATGGCAATTTCCTCCAGCCTGCCCAGGCTTCCCTTTGGTTTTGTAAGACCATCCAGCCAGGCGGCGGCATCCTTCTCCAGGCTGCCACAAACCGCGCGAAATTCCTCGCCGGGGAAAATCTCCTCACGCTCCCTTTCTGCCACAGAATCCATCAGCGCATGCTCCAGGGCGTATGAATTTGTTGCCTGTTTCAGGGCTTTTGACCCTCTGCAAGCCTTTGCGAAACAGTCTCACACAGGCCAGGCAGTTCCGCAACAGAAGATATGACAAAATGCGCGCCTGCCTTGAGAAATTTGTCTGCCAACTCCTTTTCCCTGGCTGCCAGGTCTGCCTCATCCAGCCTTGCGACTTCGCTGGCATCCAACCCGATGGAATTGCTGGTGCGAGTAACAGCCACGCTCCAGTGGCCGGCATTAAGGCCTTCCGCAATATCAGCCAGGGTATCGCCAACCTTGACCACAGCCTCCGGCGGGAAGACGCCCAGTTTCATGCAATTTTGCCAGCACATCCATGGCCATGGGCGTCCTGCCGGCACCTCGTCGGATGTGACCAGGCAATCAGGATTGAAACCTGCGGCAGTTGCCCTGGGCAGGAGCTGCTCCATCATGGAGCGGCTGTACCCAGTGCAGGAGCCAACGGCGATTCCCATTTTTTTCAGGGCGGCCATTGCATCCACACAACCGGGCACTGGCTCGGCATAATCCGCCAGGGTGGACGGCATCAGTTCAAGCACAGATGCGAAAACGGCTGAGACATCGTCATCATCGGGCCTATGGCCGTTTATTTGCTCCCACATTTGCGCAAGTCGCGGCATTTCGAGCATGGCAGCCACATGCTCCCTTTTCTCTCTGCCCATGGGCTCGCGCACTTCTGCCGATGTCGGCTCAAGTCCAAATTTGCGAAAGGCCCTGCTGAAAACCTCCACAGGACCGCGGCAGCCATGATCCACCGCTGTGCCGGCCCAATCGAGAATAACCGCCTGCACTGGCCCACGATAGTCGTCTTTTCGCGAAAATGGTCTGGATTGCATTGCTTTTACCTCAAAAAGGGCGGGATTTCTCCCGCCCTTGATATCAGACGGTAATGCCGCCTGGCGCTATAAAGCCCTGGTTATTATTTGTCAAAGTACTTCTTGTCCAGCTTTTCGTACTTGGGCAGGAAGCGGGTGGGCAGAGCCAGGGCGTCGCGGCGGAATGGAGGAGCAAGACGTGTGCCGTCTGTCATGATCTCCACCACGGCCGGGCGACGATTCTTGTACGCGGTCTGCAGGGCGTCGGCCAGATCCTTCTGGTTGTTGACGGTGTAGCCGTCGGCGCCCATGGACTTGGCGATCTCGGCGTAGGACTTGGACCAGATGTCAGCGCCGACGAAGCGGTTGTTGTAGAAGTCAACCTGGTTCTTCTTTTCCGCGCACCAGGCGCCATTGTTATAGACAGTGGCGATGACGGGCAGATCGAACTGGCAGGCTGTGGGCACTTCAAAGAGGCTCATGCCCCATGCGCCGTCGCCGGCAATGGAGACAACAGGATTGGTCATCTTGTTGTCCTTGCAGTACAGCTGGGCGCCGAGGGCGGCCTGATAAGCGAAACCAGTGTTGCCAAAGGTCAGTGTGGCAATGTCACGCTTTGGATGCTTGAAGCGCAGGTAGCTGTTGGCAGTGGAGGAGGTGTTGCCGATGTCGGTGGTGACAATGGCGTCATTGTCATACACGAACTTGCCCACAACTTCCAGAGCCTTGCGGGGATGCATGCGGCCTTCCATGGTGGGCTCATTGGCTATGGCGTCGATTTCCTTCTCCCACTCTGCCAGGGCAGCCTTGACCTTGTTCTGCACTGTGGTGAGGTCGCGGTCAACCTTGACATTCTTGAGCTGACGATAGAGCTCGTCCGCGCAGGCCTTGGCATCGCCGCAGATACCCACGGTGATGGGATGGGTCTTGGCGATGTTCATGGGGTTGATGTCGATCTGCACGATCTTGGCGGTCTTGGGGAAGTAGTTGATGCCATCCTGCGGCAGTGTGCCGAAGTAGGAGAGCCTGCTGCCTATGGCAAGAATCACGTCCGCTTTTTCCATCAGGCGCATGGCCGCATGGGAGCCCATGTAGCCAATGGGGCCGGCCCAAAGGGGATTGTCGGCCGGGAAGGCGTCATTGTGGAGATATGTGCAGGCAACAGGAGCAGCCAGATGCTCGGCGAGCTTGGCGACCGTGTCCACGCAGCCGGAGTCAACAACGCCGCGACCGGAGACGATAACGGGGTTTTTGGCTTCCTTGAGCACCTGGACGGCATGCTCAAACATTTCTGGATTGCCAATGCCGCCGGGGGCTACGCGATACTGGGAGGGCTTGAGAATTTCCTCATCAAGCTCGCCATAGAAATAATCGCGGGGAATGTCCACCAGCACGGGGCCACGCATGGCATAGGCAGCCCTGAAGGCGGTGCGGAGAACATCGGCAGCGCGTTTTGGATGGGGCACGCGCAGGCTCATCTTGGTGATGGGCTTGAAAATATCCCATGTGTCGCATTCCTGGAAGCCATCCCAGCCAATGGAGGCGGAGCCGGCGGAGGGGGAAATGACAATCATCGGGGTGTGGGCCATGTTTGCAGTGGCCACGGCCGTGACATAGTTGGTGATGCCCGGGCCATTCTGGCCAATGACAACGCCAGCCTTGCCGCTGAGACGGCCATAGGCATCTTCCATATGACCGGCTGTCTGCTCATGACGCACGGAAATAAAATCAATGCCGGCTGCCGGGAACAGATCCAGCAGATCCATGTAGGCAGAACCCAGAATGCCGCTCACATGGGTTATGCCTTCTTCAACAAGCACTTCCGCCATTGCCTCACTGGGAGTCATCTTGGGCATGTTTCACCTTGCCTTGTTATTTAAAGATTTTTTCATTCATGCTGTTCGCATGTGCCATACTGATGCCATAGTTAAAGCAAAGTTTATGCCGATTGCAGGGGGCCCCAAAAGCAGGACCACTTCTTGCCAAAACAGATGACGCCAGAAAAATTGGCGCATAAAATGTGCGTATTTTCGGACATGTCCATAAAATATGTATGAATTCACAGACAGACTGTCAGACAAACTTTGCAGCCGCCTGCCCGCAAACAAGAGCCGATTCACAAAAAAAGCCCCCATATGGGGGCCTTGAACGGTTATGCTCCTGCAAAGCGGGAGCACATATCAAAAAACTATTTATCCAGACCCTTGTCCTTCATCAGGCAAATAAGGTCACAAACCCTGTTGGAGTAGCCCCATTCGTTGTCATACCATGACACTGCCTTGATGAGGCGGCCATCCTGCACCGTGGTGTAGGCGGATTCCACAATGGAGGATGCGGGATTGCCCTTGAAGTCCATGGAGACCAGAGGCTTGTCATTGTATTCCAGAATGCCCTTGAGGCTGGTTTCGGCCGCTTTCTTCAGGCTGGCCAGCACTTCCTCGGTTGTGGTGTCCCGCTCCAGAATGCCGGAGAAATCCACAATGGAGACCGTGGGAGTGGGCACGCGCAGGGAATAGCCGCTGAATTTGCCCTTAAGTTCCGGGATGACCTTGGCCACGGCCTGGGCTGCGCCGGTGGATGTGGGTATGATGTTGCATGCGGCAGCGCGGGCCCGGCGAAGATCCTTGTGGGCCATGTCCAGAATGCGCTGGTCATTGGTGTAGGAATGGATGGTCACCATGTTGCCAAGCTTGATGCCAAACTCCTTTTGCAGAACCAGGGCCATGGGAGCCAGGCAGTTGGTGGTGCAGGAGGCATTGGAGACGATATCATGCTTGGCCGGATCATATTGATCCTGGTTGACGCCCATGACTATGGTGATGTCCTCTTCCTTGGCAGGAGCGGTGATAATCACCTTTTTGGCGCCATTTTCAAGATGCACCCTGGCCTGCTGCGCATTGCGGAAAATGCCAGTGCTCTCCACAACCACATCAACGCCATAATCCCCCCATTTCAGCTGTTTGGGGTCGCGCTCGGCAAAGCAATGGATTTTCCAGTCCCCCACTGTCACTTCATTGCCATCCACCTTGGCATCGAGATGCCCGCGACCATAAACGGAATCATATTCCGCAAGATGAAAATTGGTGGCCGCATCAAAAAGATCATTGATGGCGACAACTTCCACCTGATCCCTGTACTTGTCATGCAGGGCCCGAAATACCTGGCGGCCAATACGGCCAAAGCCATTGATGCCAACTTTGACTTTGCTCATTGTCTTTCCCTCCCAATACCTGAAAAATATAGCGGCAGGTTATGCAATCCGGGGAACATCCGCCCACGCGGCCGAGGCCGCGGATGGCGGCAATCAGTCTTCATAGACCGAATAGGCATGTTTGCTCATCAGCTCATAGTTGTTGCGCAGCTCCTCATGCAGCCTGGCATTGACTATGGCAATTGCGGAAATGGCGGCAACAGCCTCCATAAATGTTTCCTCATCCGGCGTGAACTCGCGCTCAACATCCGAATAGACGCGCATCAGGCCAATGGCCTTGCCATCCGCCATCAACGGAACAGACAAAACGGAAACAAGACCTTCAGCCTTGGCGGAATCCGGATACTGGAAACGTCCGTCAGCGGCTGCATCCTTAAGATGTATGGCCTTGCCGGCCAGCACTTCGCTGTCCATGCCGCTCTTTTTGACTTCAACAGGGCCCTTGCGCTTGTAGTTTTCAGACAGGCCGTAATCGGCGCTCGGCAAAAGGAACCTGCCAGTCCTGTCCAGAAGACGGATGGTGCCAGCCTTGCAACCCATAGTTTTGGCTGTCTCCTCGGCGATTTTGTGCAGCACATCCTTAGGTTCAAGACTGGAGTTGATAACCAGCGCGACATCCCTCAAGGCGCGAAAATAATCCTGGGCCATCTTAGCCTCCTCTCGTGACTAGCGTCGCGTCAAGCGACAATTGCCGCAATCCCGAAAAGGGATTGCGCCGCCAATAGCAGCGTGCGAAAAGCAAAAACCACGTTTTTCGCTTTTCGCCCCTCAAGTTTTTACCACAGTATAAAACTTGACATATCATTAGTCTGTAAAAAACCTGGAACATCCTGCCGGGTATTGCGCCAGTATGCCTTTTTTTCATTTTGCTTGCAATATATCACTGCAGGCATAACTTGCCACCTTATGGAAAATAGATTGCATACATGGTTAAACCTCCCCCTCTGCGCCCTTGATTCCCCGACCTATATTGGGCATAATCTGGAAGTTACGGCATTTGCCACAAGCGGAGAGACAATGGAACGTAAACTGCTGCTTTGCGATATTGGCAATACATCCATCAAGCTGGGCCTGGCCAATGAGAAAAGGGTGCTGACATCCTACGGCCTCCCAGCACAGCACGATGCCACCGCGGACAGCCTTGGACTTAATCTGCTGTCAGTCCTGAACCATGCCGGCGAGGATCCCCATGGCATCACAGCCTGCGCGGTCTCCTCTGTGGTGCCGGCCATTGATCCCGTTTTGCGGGAGGCCGTGGCCCGCTATGTTGGCTGCCCGGTGCTGTTCGCGCCATCAGATTTGCATGTTCCTCTTGAAAACCGCTATGAAAGACCGGATGAAGTGGGCGCGGACCGCCTGGTGGGCTCCTTTGCAGCGCGCAGGCTCTACCCTGCTGCGACATCTCTGATAGTGGTGGACTTTGGCACTGCTGTCACCTTTGACTGCGTAAGCGGGGATGCCTATCTTGGCGGCCTTATCTTTCCTGGCCCGTATACAGCCGCAGCAGCTCTTGCCAGCCATACAGCCAGGCTGCCACATGTGAATTTTGACATCCGCGCTCCAGATCCGTCCCCGGGCAGGGATACGTCCACCAGCATCCAGCATGGTCTGGTATTCGGCTTTGTCTCTGTGACGGAAGGCCTGTGCAACCGACTGAAAAGACAGCTCAGCGGCCCGGTGAAGGTGCTGGCCACAGGAGGCTTTGCCAATTCCATAGCCCGGATAAGCCCCATTTTTGACGCCGTGCTGCCGGCCCTTCTTCTGGAAGGGCTACGCAGGCTTTATTTTGAGGATAAACAGGATCAGTTTTAAAATAAATCTACAAGCAAGGAGTGGAAATGAGCACCATTGCGTCTGTATTCGGCCGGGAAATTCTGGATTCCCGCGGCAATCCCACAGTCGAGGTTGAGGTTACACTGGAATCCGGCATCACCGGTCGCGCGGCTGTGCCTTCCGGAGCTTCCACCGGCAGCCGCGAGGCTCTGGAAATGCGCGACGGAGATAAATCCCGCTACAAGGGCAAAGGCGTCACCAAGGCTGTGGAGCATGTGAACAACGAGATTGCCGAGGCACTGCAGGGAATGGACGCGCTGCGCCAGGTGCAAATAGACAACACCCTCATCGATCTGGATGGCACAGACAACAAGTCCCGGCTTGGGGCCAATGCAATGCTTGGCGCCTCCATGGCCTGCGCCAGGGCCGCCTCCACATACCTTGGCCTGCCGCTCTACAAATATATTGGCGGCATCAATGCCAAGGTTCTGCCCGCGCCCATGATGAACATCATCAATGGCGGCGCCCATGCCCCCAACAATCTGGATATACAGGAATTCATGATCATGCCTCTGGGCGCGCAGACATTCCGCGACTCCCTGCGCATGGGTTCGGAGATTTTCCACACCCTGGCCGCCATTCTCAAGGCAGACGGCCATGTGACCAGTGTTGGCGACGAAGGCGGCTTCGCCCCAAATCTCAAAAACCATGACGAGGCCTTCTCCTACATCATGCGGGCCATTGAAGAGGCTGGCTACAATCCCGGCTCTGAGGTTGTGCTGGCCATTGACGCTGCCTCCAGCGAATTCTACAAGGATGGCAAATATGTCATCGCCGGAGAGAACAAGACCTTCACCAGCGCCGAAATGACGGAATGGCTGGCGGAGTTCACCCGCAAGTACCCCCTCATTTCCATTGAGGATGGCATGGCCGAAAACGACTGGGATGGCTGGGCGATGCTGACCAACACCCTTGGCGACCATGTGCAGCTTGTTGGTGATGACCTCTTTGTTACCAATCCCTCCATTCTGGCAGAGGGCATTTCCCAGGGAATTGCCAACTCCATTCTCATCAAGCTCAACCAGATTGGCACGGTGACAGAAACCCTGGATACCATCGAAATGGCCAAGGAGGCCGCCTACACCACCGTCATTTCCCACCGTTCCGGCGAGACAGAGGACAGCTTCATCGCCGACCTCGCAGTGGGCACAAATGCGGGCCAGATCAAGAGCGGCTCCCTAAGCCGCTCGGACAGGCTGGCAAAATACAACCAGCTTATGCGCATTGAAGAAGAGCTGGGCGATGATGCCGAATTCTTCGGCCCAATGCTTGCGGAATACTATGATCTCGGGCATGGAGACAAGTAGTCCGTATCTTTAGTTTCCAAAATGGCTGCCAGCGCCTCATGCTGGCAGCCACAAATAATTTCCGGAAATTTTGCGATGATACTTATGGATGGCAAGGCGGCGGCCGCCGGCATACGCCAGGAATTGGCAACCCTTGTGCGGATGGAGGTTGCGCGGGGGATGCGGGCGCCTGGCCTCGCTGTGGTTCTGGTGGGCGATGATCCCGCCTCGCAGATATATGTGCGCAACAAGCAAAAGGCCTGCGCGGAAGCCGGCATTCATTCCGAGGCGCACATACTGCCCCGGGGAACCGGACAAAAAGAGCTGCTGCATCTGCTTGACACACTCAATGCCAGGACTGATATTGATGGCATTCTGGTGCAGCTGCCACTGCCTGTGGGGCTTGATGCGGCAGTATGCACCGGCGCCATTGCCCCAGACAAGGATGTTGACGGCTTCCATCCGGTGAACATGGGCAAGCTGGCGCTTGGGCTGCCTTGCTTAAAACCGTGCACACCGGCTGGGGTGCTCAGACTCCTGTCCATTTACGGATTTAATCCGGCAGGTAAAAAAGCCGTGGTTGTGGGGCGATCCAATATTGTTGGCATGCCTCTCGCCCTGCTCCTGGCGCAAAAACAATTCAATGCCACAGTTACCATATGCCATTCCGGCACGGCAGATCTCAAAAGAGAATGCCTTGCCGCGGATTATCTGTTCCTGGCCATGGGCCGTCCGAGGGCCATTGGCGCGGACATGATACATGAAGGCTGCATTGTGGTGGATATTGGCATTAATCGCACGCCGGGGGGATTGTGCGGCGATGCCGATTTTGAGGCCATGAGCCGCAAGGCCGCGGCCATGACTCCCGTTCCGGGAGGCGCAGGCCCCATGACGATCGCCATGCTTCTTGAAAATACCGTATTCTCATGGCGACAGCGGCTTGGCCTGGTGTCATGACCATAAAAAATTCGCCTGGCAAAAGGTGGTTATCCGATGGAAAAAATGCTGCACAAACTTGCCCATCAACTGGATTCTCTGGATGAAGCCTCCCTTATGGCGCTGTGGAGCAAATACGCCACCATAACCAGCAGATTTGAGCCAACAAAACGCTGGGAGCAGGCATGTCTGGTGTTTTCCCTGATTCAGGCCAAACACTGGAAAAATCAGCTGTTCAACTATTGCTGGAGCCAGCAGAGAAAGCCGCTGGGGGGTAATCAGGCAGAGGAGCCGGTGGAGAACATGGCAACGGATTTCGATCTTGAGAGCGCGCCGCCTCAGCCGGAGCCGCCACGCAACGAATGCCATGTGCTTGCTTTCAGACGTCCTGCACATCCTGATGCAAGTAAAGCTCCAGAAAATGCTTCCTGACGGAGCATTTTGAAAATCATTATCCAGGCGGTTGAAAATTCGTGAAGTTTTCAGCCGTAATGCTCCAAGGGATCATTTTTGCATTGCCATAAGCCATTTGCGCGTATGGGGGCAGGCAACTTTCAATAAGTCTTTTGCGACTGTGGGCGCAAAAGCAAACAGAATTTATCGGGTCAGATGATGGAAACCTCTTCCAATACACAAAAGGCGCACCCGGGCACAATTCTTATTGTGGATGACGATGAGCTGAATTGTGATATCCTTGCCAATATTTTTATCAATGATCACAGCATAGTGACAGCCGGCAATGGCAAGGCGGGCCTTGATGTCATGGCCAGGGAAGGGCAGGCCATTTGCGCGATTCTGCTGGATGTCATCATGCCCATTATGGATGGCCTGACCATGCTTGAGCATATGGTCAAGAAAGATCTGATCCATAAAATCCCGGTGTTCCTGATTACCGGTCAAATGGGTGGGGATGTCATCAAGCGCGCCTACGATCTGGGAGTGATGGACGTTATTTCCAAACCTATTTCTCCCTATATCGTAAAGAGACGGGTGGAATCCGTTATCGAGCTTTTCACCAAAAGAAATCATTTTGAGGAGCTCGTTGCCCAGCAGACCATTGAACTGCGCGAGCAGAACGCGCTGCTTGCAGAAATGAACATGGGCATGATTGAGGCCCTGGCCACTGCCACCGAATTTCGCAGCAACGAATCAGGCGAGCATGTTCTGCGAATTCACGATATAACGCATCTCTTTCTCACCAGGTCGCCGCTGCATAACATGTTCTCAGAAACAGAGATCAACAACATTGCCGTGGCCTCAATCCTCCATGATGTTGGCAAGATTTCCGTGCCGGATGCCATTCTTAACAAGCCCGGCAAATTTACGCCCGAGGAATTTGAGATTATGAAGGCGCATACGGTCAATGGCGACACAATGCTCATGCAAATACCAAAATTGAAAAAGCTGCCATTTTATGATCATGCCCGCACCATTGCCAGGCATCACCATGAGCGCTGGGATGGTAAGGGCTACCCTGACCATCTTGTGGGGGACGATATTCCTCTCACAGCCCAGATTGTCTCCATTGCCGATGTTTATGACGCACTGGTCAGCCCTCGTGTCTATAAACCTCCCTTCAGCCATGATGAGACTGTGAAGATGATCAGGGAGGGGCAATGCGGCCAGTTCAACCCCATGCTGCTTGAATATTTCAATGGAATTGCTCCGATAATTGAAAATCTTTATAAACAAAACGGCGCCAATGCGCATACGGTGATTTAAAATGGATGCACAAAACAAGAGTGCCCTCGCAGAGGCTGGCGTGAACGTGGACAGCGCCCTGGAACGTTTTATGGGAAATGAAAAAATGCTTCTGAAGTATCTGAACCGCTTTCTGGAAGAAAAAAGTTATGCCTCCCTTCTGGAGGCAGTCCAGAAGGACGATGCCGAAGGCGCTGCAATTGCCGCCCATACGCTCAAGAGCGTCTGCGGCACCATAGGCTGCACGGGCATGCATGAGATGGTGGTGGAGCAGGAAAAAGCCATGCGCGCCGGCAACTGGCAGCAGGCAAAAGACATGATGCCGGCCATTGAGAAAACATATGACAGCATCTGCGTGGCATTGAGGGCAAACCTGCCAGCCTGATGGAATTTAACACAACTGCAATGCCGGATATATAAAAAGGCATCCACCTTCAGACGGATGCCTTTTTGATTCAGGCCCTGTCAAGCCATGTTTGGAGGAGGAACCGATTTTCTTAACAGCCCCCCCGGCATGGCATCAGTTTTTACCATCTGCTGTTTCTGCAAGAGATATGGCCCGCTGCAAACGCGCAAGGGTTTCCTCCCTGCCCAGAAAATCCATTATCTCATTGAGATGGGATCCACCCATAAAGCCCATCAGGGCTGTGCGCAGGGGTGGCGCAACCTGCTTGAACTTGAAATTGTTATCTGCGACATAGGCATTTAGCGCCTCCTCAACAGATTTGGCGTCAAACACCGGCAGGCTGGCGAGAATGTCCACAAGCGCCTGCAAATGCCCGGCACCAGCCGCATTGAGGTGCTTGCCTCTGTCCTTTTCGGAATATTCCAGGTCCTGGGCGCCCACAAGCAGGGGCCTGAAGGAAGCAGCAAGATTTTTAAGGTTTGTGGCACGCTCACGAAACATCAGGCACAGGGGCGCAAGCCTGGCCGCAGGATCAGATCCCAGTTTTTCATATAACCCCTCTGACCTGACAAATGGGGCAACCCGCCCGGCAAGCTCCTCGATGGGCAGATGGCGCATAAACTGGGCATTGCACCATTCCAGCTTGTCAAAATCAAAGGCGGCCGCAGCAGGATTGAGATTGCCGCCATCAAAATATTCTATAAGCTCCTCGCGGCTGAAAAGCTCCTGATCCCCGTGGGACCAGCCCAGCCTGGCCAGAAAGCTCAACAATGCCTCTGGCAGCAGACCGTCCTGCTCATATTCAATTACCGCTCTGGCGCCATGCCTTTTGGAAAGTTTCTGCCTGTCCGGCCCAAGAATCATGGGCACATGGCCAAAAACCGGCACCGGCAGACCGAGAGCCTGGTATATCAGAATTTGTCTTGGCGTGTTGGATACATGATCATCACCGCGTATGACATGCGTGACACCCATTTCATGATCATCCACAACCACCGCCATGTTATAGGTTGGCATTCCGTCCGAACGGCGAAGCACCATGTCATCCAGCTCGGAGGCGTCTATGGCAATGCGTCCCTTGACCATGTCATCAAAAACAATCCTGCCGGACTGCGGGGCCTTGAGACGCACGCAGCGGCCCGGGCCTGGGCCAAGACCAAGCTCGCGGCAATGCCCATTATAGCGGGGCTTCAACCCTCGTGCCCGCGCGTCCTCCCGCATGGCATCCACTTCCTCCGGAGTGCATGCGCACCAGTACGCGGTGCCATTGGCCAACATTCTGTCCACATAACTGTTATAGAGATCGGTTCTGGCAGTCTGATAGGCAATTTCACCATCCCAGTTCAGGCCAAGCCAGCGCATGGATGAAAGGATGGAGTCCGTGTATTCCTGTTTGGAACGCAGAAGATCCGTATCCTCAATCCGCAAATGAAATTTGCCATTGAAATGTCTGGCAAGCAGCCAGCTGAAGATTGCGGTACGGGCGCCTCCCAGATGGAGATGCCCGGTTGGGCTTGGGGCGAAACGTGTAACAACATTGGACATTGTGCTTTCTGCCTTGCTGTCTGATGACTGTCGATGCGGTACGGCCCTGGCCAGGGAAGCTGGCGCAGAGGCCCTGTCCAAAAATCAGGAGCCCTGTCTGCCCTCCTGGGCGTCGGCATTGTCCACCTTCGCCATAAGCTCCTTTGCCTGCTCGTTTTCAGGATCCTGCTCAAGCGCCTGGCGCAAAAGGGGCAGCGCATGCATCTTGTCATTTGTGCTCATGAACACGGCGGCCAGATTGGCGGCAATGCGCGAGGACTTTTTGGGCAAATCTGGATTCAGGGCCATGGCCTTGAGTGTGGATGCGCGGGCCTGCTCCAGCTCCTTGCCTTCCAGATAGGCCATGGCAAGATTGTAATGGAGATTTTCATCATTGGGCGACACGGTGATGGCTTTCAGATACTCATCGGCAGCCTCGCGCCATTTGCCGGAGCGCCTCAAAATTAGGCCAAGGCGATTGAAGGTTGCAATATCCTCCTGGCTCCAGAACTCCCTGCGGGCATCCAGGCCACGTTGCAGGAATGAGGCCGCCATGAGCGGGTCGGCTTCCATGTACAGATCAGCAACCCTGTAGGCCACGCAGGAAACATTTTCACCGGCCTGGCGCTTGGTGAGCTTCATGGCCTGATCAAAGGCCTTCTTGGCCTTGTCCGGCTGATGAAGTTTGAGGGAGAGCTCGCCAATGCGTATCTTGCGATCGAGATTGAGAGGCGAAAGCTCGTCCATTTTTTCCAGATATTCAATCTGCTTGGCAGTATCGCCACGTTCGGCGTAAAGTTCCGCCAGTTTGTTGAGCGGCTCCAGATACAGGCCGGAGGAGCCGCAGGCCTTGCGGTAGGCATCGGCGGACTTTTCATATTCCTTCATGGCCTTGAAAATATCACCCATCATGATCAGGATGGACGCGGAGCCGGATTGTTTTTCAAGGGCCTGGGTGCAGTTCTGCAGGGCCTGCAGATACTCTCCTTTTTCCAGAAGGGTTCTGGCCCATTCCAGGGAGCGTTCCACCTGTTCGTTTGGCCGGATGGTCAGGGCCATTTTCTCAAGAAGGGTGTCGCCGTCCAGGGGGCGGACAATGCAGGCATCCACACCGCTCTCATGCAGCAGCACAAAACGGCTGCGGTCCGCCTCCCGCACAAGCATCATTATTTTAAGCTCCGGAAAAGCGTTTTTCAGCACCCGCACCACAAATGTGAGATCACGGCCATTAAGCTGCTGCTCAATAAGCACAAGGGGGGCCTTGCCCCGCTCCACCGCCTGCCGCGACAATTTGGCAACCATATCGGCGCGTGAGCTGACATACAGACAGGATGCTGGCATTTTCAGGGTGCCTGTGACAATCTCGCGCAAGGTCTCCAAAAAGCCGCGATCGTCCGAGATGCAGATAAGCTGGCCATTGTCGCGCAAATGCTCAACCATAATGGCCACATAATCCTTTTGCTGACGTTTATTTGACGCTGTGGCCCTGCTCATGCTGCGGTCCGCGCTCCTTAACTGGATACGTCTGGCAAGCCCGCTTTTTTCATTTTCGTCAGCCATGATGCACACCTCTCATAAAATACTTAATTTGCATAGCATAACAAAAATTTTTGCACTGGTCCAGATGCACGTAAAGCCCATTTCCTCCGGCCAATGCCCATGAATCAGCCGGAATTGCCGCCCGGCTCAGGAAATTTTGGAAAAGCTCCCGCGGGCCACGGGCCAGACCACAGGCATGGCCGCCGAAGCCGGATTTTTTGGAGCAGGTTCATGTTTTTCGGTCAAAGCCGCCGGTTTTACCGGTTTCAGATTCCGGTCCAGCAGGCTCTCGGTTTTTTCAAAGAGATTTGAGATGATGGAGTTGGATACAAGCATGCCGCTGCGGGTCAGGCTCAGGTAACCATTGCGTATGCGCACGAGGCCATTTTCATGCATGGCCTGGATAAGACGCTGGTGATCCACCAAAAAATCATTGCCAGTCATGGCCTTGTATGCCTTGAGCCGCAAGCCGCGGGCTGTACGCAAGCGCAGCATTATCAGCTCCAGCACCCTGGTCTTGGGTGTCAGCAGCTCCACATCGGATGCAGGGCGTCCTTTTGCCACCATTTCCTGCCATATTTTCAGATTTGCAGGATTTGTCCATCTCCTCTCGCCCAGGGTGGATGTGGCAGAGGGCCCAAGGCCGAGATAATCCGCACCCTCCCAGTAACCGGTATTATGCCTGCATTGAAAGCCCATGCGTGCGAAGTTGGAAATCTCGTAATGCAGAAAACCGTTGGCTTCGAGCAGGGCCGCCCCTTCCATGAACATGATCCCCTGATCCCTTTCCGGGGGCAGGCTGAGAAGGCCGTTTTCGCAATCTTTTTCCAGACTTGTGCCAGGCTCCAGCGTAAGGGCATAGGCGGAAAGATGATCCGGTCCAAGACGCAGGGCATCCTTAAGGGTTTGCAGCCATTGCTTCATGCTCTGTCCGGGCAGACCCCACATGAGATCAATGCTTATGTTGCTGAATCCGGCCTCCCTGGCGGCAAAGACCGCCTGCATGCTGTCCATGGCCTTGTGCGGACGCCCCAGCAGGCGCAATGTCGCGTCATCAAGGCTCTGGATGCCAATGGAAAGCCGGTTGACGCCGGCGGAGAGATAATCCGGCAAAAGCTTGCGATCCCGCAGGGATTCCGGATTGGCCTCAAGTGTCACCTCCGCCTTGGGCGCCAGGGAAAAATGGCTGCCTATCCTGTCCATAACCGCGCCGATGAATCCCGGCGGCAGAAGGCTTGGTGTGCCACCGCCAAAAAACACGCTCTCCACGGGCTGGCCTTTAAGGGCATCGCCATGGTGGGCCAGCTCAAGCAGGATGGCGTCTGTATAGTCCTGAATCATCGCCCTCCTGTCGGCAGGCTCCATGACGGCAGTGGGCAGGGAATGAAAGGCGCAATAGTTGCATTTGCTGCGGCAAAAAGGCACATGTATATATATAAGCATGGGGATCCTCAATATTTTGACAAATATTCTTTAAACTGCAAAGCTGATGCCATATTCACATTATGGCATCAGCAAGCGAAAAGCTTCAAACTGGCATTATTGCCAGCATGACTTGGCAAATATGGCGGCTGGATTTATAAAAAACAGGTCGTTCCCTATGAGCTGCCATAATTTCTCTTATATTAATATGGAAAATTTCATGGAAATAAGATTTCAAAATCTTGGCTGGGAAAATTGGAAAGCCGGCATAATGCTGGCTTTCAGCTGTGAAGGCGCTGATATGCTTGCCGAAAATCCTGAGCTGGACAAGGCCTGTCCCTGGCTTGCGGTGGCTCCAGCCCTGCGGGACTTCAAAGGAAAAACCGGCGAGCTTTGCCTGTTGCACGGGCATCCAGATCTTGCCATTCCTCGTGTGCTCGCCATTGGCCTTGGCAGCCGCGAAGAGCTGACTCCGGCTGCGCTGCGCGCGGCCACGGGCGCGGCCATGCAAAAATGTGCTTCCCTGGGGATTGAATCCGTATTGCTGCCGGAGCCATTCCTGTCCCGCCTGCCCGGTGGCCCGGAAAGGCTGGTGGAGGAATGCGTATGCTCCGCCCTGCTCTCCCTCTACAAATTCACCGAGCTGAAAACCGCCAGCGCCGACAATACAACCTCCCCCCAATGGTTGGCAATCGGGTTTAATGGCGACACGGTGCCCGATGGCGGCCAAAGCGCCGCCAGACGGGGCGAGCTTTCGGCCTGGGCAGTCTGTCTGGCCCGCGATCTCGACAATCTGCCAGGCAATCGTCTCTATCCGGAGGCACTTGCCATGCGGGCAGATCGGCTTGCCGGGGAATATGGCTTCTCATGCAGGGTCATGGATGAAAATGCTCTTGATGAGGCAGGCATGGGCTGCATCCTCTCCGTTGGCCGGGGCTCCGTCCATCCTCCCCGTCTCGTTGTCCTTGAGCATGCTCCGGCCGGGCATGAACAGGAAAAGCCAATAATTCTCGTGGGCAAGGGAATAACTTTTGATTCCGGTGGCATTTGCATCAAGCCTGCCGCCAAAATGGATCAGATGAAGTGCGATATGAGCGGCGCCGCGGCCGTGCTTTCGGTAATCTGCGCAAGCGCGCGAGAGAATACCCCACGCCGCGTGATAGGCATTATGGCATGTGCAGAAAACATGCCTGACGGCCGGGCCTATCGTCCTGGCGATGTACTGGATTGCGCAAATGGCGAAACTGTTGAGGTTGTAAATACCGATGCCGAGGGTCGCCTTGTGCTATGCGACGCCCTGGCCTGGGCGCAAAAGAACTGGACCCCGGCCGCAATAATCGACATTGCCACCCTTACCGGCGCTTGTGCCATTGCCCTGGGCAGCGAACTCGGTGGCCTCTTCTGCGATGATGATGAGCTGGCCGGGAGGATCATGGCCTGCGGCAAGGCTACAGGCAACAATTTTTGGCGGCTGCCTTTGTGGAAGGGCTATGAGGATCAGCTCAAGAGCAATGTTGCCGACATACGCAACACCGGTGCGCGCGAGGGTGGCGCCATTACAGCCGCCCTGTTTTTAAGGCATTTCATTCGCAAGGGAGAACTGTGGGCGCATCTGGACATTGCCGGTGTGGACTGGAATGCCAAAAACGATGCTCTTTGCCCGGAAGGCGCAAGTGGTTTTGGCGTGCGCCCCCTGCTTGATCTAGTGCGGGGAGGGCTTTCGTGAAAGTCTCCCTCGTTGGGGCCGGCCCAGGGGATCCCGGCCTTATAACGCTCAAGGGCGTGAAACTTCTGGCCGCAGCCGATGTGATTGTCTATGACGCTTTGGCCAGCCAAAGCCTGCTGGAGCATGCAAAACCGGGCGCCGAGCTGATTTATGTTGGCAAGGTCGCCTCCAGCCACGCCCTGCCCCAGCAAGAAATCAATGCCCTGCTGGTGGCCAGGGCAAGGGCAAATGGCGGCCAGAATGTCGTGCGCCTGAAAGGAGGCGATCCCTATATTTTTGGCCGGGGGGGCGAGGAGGCCGAATATCTTGTCAATGCCGGAATCCCATTTGAGGAGGTGCCGGGCATCAGCAGCGCCATAGCCGCCGCAGCCTATGCCGGCATTCCCCTGACACACAGGGACATGGCGTCTTCTGTGATCATTGCCACTGGCCATGAAAATCCCCACAAGAAACAGTCTGCCCATAACTGGCGCGCCCTGGCCCAAGGCGGCTCCACACTGGTTTTTGTAATGGGGATGAAAAATCTGCAGTCCATATGCGATAATCTCATGGCAAATGGCATGGCAGCCGATATGCCAGCAGCCATTGTCTACCGGGGCACAACGCCCCGCCAGCGCGTTCTGCAATGTAGCCTTGCGGAGCTGGCAGCCGGGGCGGAAAGGGAAGGACTCACAAACCCGGCTGTAATAATTATCGGCGCCGTGGCATCCCTCCACTCGTCGCTGGACTGGTTCTCTGGCAAACCATTGCTGGGCAGACGCATTGTGGTCACACGCGCCACGGAGCAGGCCAGTGGCATATCCGCAGCCCTTGGCGATCTTGGGGCCGATGTAATCCAGTGTCCGGCCATCAGGATTGAGCCTCTTGCGGAATATGATCAGATTGATACAGCCCTGGCACAGTTGCGTGAATATGCCTGGGTTATTTTTACATCCGTCAATGGAGTCAGATTTTTCTGGCAAAGACTGGATCATGCAGGCCTGGATGGCCGCGCTCTGGCCGGTGCCCGCATTGCGGCCATAGGACCGGCGACAGCCGGGGCGCTTGCCGAAAGAGGCATCAGGGCCGATCTTGTGCCGCAAACATATGTGGCCGAAGATGTTGCTGCAGGGATTCTTGAGGCCGATGGCAAGAATCTGGCTGGCAGCCGCATACTGCTGCCCAGGGCTGCCCGAGCCAGGATGATTTTGCCTGACACCCTGGCCGCAGCGGGAGCCATTGTGGATGTGGCACCATTATATGCGACTGTCCCCGACAACTGCCGGGCTGCGGAAGTTCGCCAGCTGCTGGCTGAGAATGCAGTGGATTGTGTCGCCTTTGGCTCCTCTTCCACAGTGGAAAATTTTCTGCAAATGGCTCCGGCCGATCTGCTGGCAGGCAAAAAGGCCGTGTTAGCGTCCATCGGGCCGGTGACTTCAGCTACATTACGCAAATACGGCCTGACTGCCGATATCCAACCGCAGCAGCATACCATTCCAGCGCTGGTGGATGCCATTGTGGCATGGTTCAGCGCCGATACAGGGAGGAATTGAAATGGCCGCGAAAATAGCAATTCTCGCCTCTGGCGCTGGCACAAATGCCCAGGCCATAATTGACAAGGCGCAGGCCGGCGCTCTGGAGGCCGAGATCGCCCTTGTCTTGAGCAACCGCCCAGGCGCCCCTGTTCTGGCACGCGCGGCCAGGGCCGGCATTCCCCATGTTGTCCTCGATCACACAACCTTTACCGACAGGCTCTCATATGATCAGGAGCTTGCCGCCATCATAAAGGACAATAATTGCGGCATTGTAGCCCTTGCTGGCTATATGCGGCTGCTAAGCGGCGTATTTCTCAAAAGCTTCAAGGGGGATGTGCTCAATATCCATCCGGCTCTGCTCCCCAGTTTCCCCGGAACGCATGGCGCTCGCGATGCCATGGGCTATGGCGTGAAAATAACTGGCTGCAGTGTGCATTTTGTGGAGGAGCAGATGGACAGCGGCCCCATTGTCATCCAGGCGGCTGTTCCGGTTATGGATTTTGAAAGCCTGGATGCACTCAAAAACCGCATTCATCGCTATGAATACCGCATCTATCCCCAGGCTCTGCAGTGGCTCGCAACTGGGCGCCTGCGCAAAACGGGGCGCCGTGTGGAACTGCAGCCAGGCAAATGCGAAGCTGCCAGGCCGGCCACGGATGCCCTGGTTTGGCCGCCATTGGAGCAGGGTTTCTGAAAGCCATTCCGGCAAGATTGGGCAAACAAAAAAAGGCGCTTTTTTAAGAGCGCCTTTTTTATCATCAAAGCATTTTAATTGAAAATCCTACAAATTTTCAACCTTTCGCAAAAGCTGCTATTCCGCATTGCCTTCCTGGGCGGCTTTAAGCAAATCTCCCAAATTCTGTCCGGATTCCTGCGGACCGGCATGGAATTCCTTGGGTTTGCGCTGTTCTTCATCTCTGAACTGCTTGATGGAGAGCCCAAGTCGCCTTTCCTCAGCGCTTACATGGATGACCTTGGCCGTGATTTCCTGCCCTTCCTGGAAGCCTTCGGCAGGGGCCTTGCCCTTCTTGCCCGCAAGTTCAGAAACATGCACCAGGCCTTCAATGCCTTCTTCAACTTCCACGAACAGGCCAAAATCGGTGATGTTTGTAATGACCCCCTTGATGGTGCAGCCCACAGGGTAAGTGGATGGCACATGCGCCCAGGGGTCATCGGAAAGCTGTTTTATGCCAAGGGTAAACTTCTCATTTTCCTGATCAACAGTCAGCACCTTGGCCTGCACCACATCGCCAACCTTGTAGATTTCATTGGGATGGCGCACCTTTTTGGTCCAGGAGATGTCGGAGACATGAATCAGGCCGTCTATGCCGTCCTCAATGCCGATGAACATGCCAAATTCGGTGATATTCTTGATTACGCCCTCAAGAATTGTGCCTTCCGGATAGCGTTCGGCCACTAGCTCCCAGGGATTGGGCCGAACCTGCTTCATGCCAAGGCTGATGCGCTTTTTCTCTCCGTCCACGCCCAGTATGACAACTTCCACCTCATCGCCGCTGTGCACCATCTGTGAAGGATGGCGCAGCTTGCGCGTCCAGGACATTTCGGAGATGTGCACCAGCCCCTCAACGCCAGTTTCCAATTCCACAAAGGCGCCATAATCAACAAGATTTGTGACCTTGCCCTTGAATTTTGCTCCCTGGGGAAAACGCTCCGTGATATCCTGCCAGGGGTCGGGCACAAGCTGCTTGAGGCCAAGTGAGACCTTGTTGTTTTCACGATCGAAGGAGAGCACCTTCAAGGTGAGATCCTGCCCCATGGTAATCATTTCCCTGGGATGGCGGATGCGTTTCCAGCTCATGTCGGTAATGTGCAGCAGTCCATCCAGCCCGCCAAGATCGACAAACACGCCATATTCCGTGATATTCTTGGCCTTGCCATGGACAATCTGGCCCTCTTCAAGGGTGCGCAGCAGATCCTGGCGTTTGGCATCGCGCTCCTCTTCCAGCAGCACGCGGCGCGAAACGATGACATTGCTGCGGCGACGGTTGATTTTCAGCACCCTGAATTCAAATTCCTGGTTCACAAGGGCGTCCATGTCCGGCACCGGGCGCAAATCCACATGGGAGCCAGGCAGAAAAGCTTCAACCCCACCGATATCCACTGTATAGCCGCCCTTAATGCGGCGCACGATATGCCCCTTTATGACCTTGTTGCTGTCCTGCACATTCTCCAGCTGGTCAAAGACCTGCATGCGCTTGGCTTTTTCAAAGGAAAGGGAAATCGTGCCGTCATTCTCGTTCTTGTGCACAACATACACATCAACAACATCATCAACCTTGACTGTAATGTTGCCTGCCGCGTCACGGAACTCGGAAGTGGGGATCTGGCCTTCGGACTTGAAGTTGACATCAACAAGCACATTGTCGTCATTAATGCGGACAATCTTGCCCTTGGTGATGGAGCCTTCTTCAAGATCGCCAAAATCGGGGTTAAGGTAATTTTCAAGGGCGCTTTCAAAATTAAGTTCTTCATGCCCTGTTTCATTTTCTGCCATACTGCCATGCCTCCAGATAATTTCCCTGATATGGGATTGAGCAATATATAGAATTTGACTATTTCATGCAAGATATTTTTTTAAAATTTTCCATTACACCTTGCGCCACCTGACGCGCATGCTATACTCCGGCCCAATATGTGGCATGCCGCGGGGAAATTCCGTGCAAACCGGAAACAGTCGCGCTACGGTGAGAGGCTCGCAGCCTCGAGTCCGACTCCCCTCACCCAAACCTTTCAACGCATGATTGAGGAGGTTCCATGTTCCATTGTCCTGCCCGGCTTCACGGGCCCAAACAGATTTTTCTCCTTGTTTTTCTGCTTGCCTGTGCCTTTCCGGGCACTGCCTTCACCTCTGGCGACAAAACTGGCATACTGCTGGTGGCCTTTGGCACAAGCGTGCCGGAAGCAGCCACTACTCTGGATCATATCAGGGCAGCCTATGAAAAGGCTTTCCCCGGCTGCCCTGTGGTCATGGCCTACACCTCGCGCATAATCCGCAACAAACTGGACAGGGGCGGCATCCATGTGCCATCCATCAGCGAAGGGCTGGACCAGCTCGCAAAAAATGGCGCGCTTGTTGTGCGGGTGCAGTCCCTTCACATAATGGCTGGCGAGGAGTTCGCGGCGCTGGCCCGCAGCCTGCTTCTCAATATCAAAGGGCATCCGGGGCGGTTCCGCGCTGTCTATCTCGGGCGTCCGCTTCTTGAATCCCGGGCTGATGCCAGGGCTGTGGCCAGGGCCGTGCTTGGCTTCCACCGCAAAAAAGGGGCCGCGCCGGAGGCACTGATTCTCATGGGGCATGGCCAGGAGCAAGGCAGGGCCGATCTGATCTTTGAGGGGGCGCGCGCAACCTTTCGCGAGAATGATCCCCTTGTTTTCATGGCAACTGTGGAAGGCGCCCGCACATTTGATGACATGCTCAAAGATCTTGGCCAAAGCCATGTCAAAAAGGTTGTTCTCGCGCCTTTCATGCTCGTGGCCGGCGATCATGCCCGCAATGATCTGGGCGGCGCGGAGGATGATTCATGGGCATCCCGCCTCAAGGCGGCTGGCTATGACGTTGAAATCAGGCTCAATGGCCTTGGAGATGTGCCTGGCATTGATGACATCTTCATAAAACATACAAAAGACAGCACAGATGATCTGATGCTGGAGCCCAAAAAGCCCTGAGGAATCATGCTGGGCGGTGTGGAAAAATTTGCACCGCCCATTTTCCAGGTGATTTTTTAAAAATATTTTTTTATTTCCGCTGGCGACATGCCTTTCAGCATCCCGGCATTTGTCTTTACAGATAAATTGACAAATTAATTGCCTTTATACCCGCATTGCGATATGCTGAACACCGTTACATGCCGTCCAGGCCGGGATTCTGTGCCATTTTTTGCTTAAATTGCCGTTATTTCGTGTTTTGAGCAGCCAGCACAGGTTTCGTACATGTCTGAACACAGGAGCACAGGCTGGCAAATATTTTGTACTCTGCCCCGCCACTCTTGACTTTACCTCATTTTTGGCGGAATTTTTGCCTGCCCCGCCTATTCTCGCGGGACAATCCAGACAAATACCATCGTAATAATAACGCCAATCCATGCAGGCGCCAGGAGAGAGGCTTAAAATAATGTCCAAGGTTATGGATGCCGTTTTAGGAATGTTTTCCAATGACCTGGCCATAGATTTGGGCACAGCCAATACATGTGTCTATGTCAAGGGCCAGGGCATAGTGCTGCGTGAACCTTCGGTTGTGGCTGTAAAGAAGGACACGCGCGGCAACAATACTGTTCTGGCCGTGGGCCAGGATGCAAAACGAATGCTGGGGCGCACGCCTAGCAATATATGGGCCATCCGGCCAATGAAAGACGGCGTGATCGCCGATTTTGAAGTCACGGAGGCCATGCTCCGCCATTTTATTGCAAAGGTGCACAACTCAAGACGCATGGTGCGTCCGCGCATAATGATCTGTGTGCCCACAGGAATAACCCAGGTTGAAAAACGCGCTGTCAAGGAATCCGCCCAAAGCGCCGGCGCAAGGGAAGTCTACCTTATTGAGGAGCCCATGGCGGCAGCCATTGGCGCGGATCTGCCAATTCAGGAACCCACCTCCAACATGGTTGTGGACATTGGCGGCGGCACAACGGAGGTGGCTGTAATCTCCCTCTCCGGCATTGTCTATTCCCGCTCTGTCCGGGTTGGTGGCGACAAGATGGATGAAGCCATCATGACGCATGTCAAACGCAAGTATAACATGCTCATTGGCGAATCCTCCGCCGAGGAGATAAAAATCAGGATCGCATCAGCTTTTCCTCTGGATCCTGAACAGCAGATTGAAGTCAAGGGGCGCGATCTTGTTACCGGCATTCCCCATGACATAATCATCACCTCAAGCGAGGTGCGCAAGGCCATATCCGAGCAGGTGGACAGCATAGTGCAGGCTGTGCGCATAGCCCTGGAACAGACACCGCCCGAACTTGCCGCGGACATTGTTGACCGCGGCATAGTCCTCACCGGCGGTGGAGCCCTGCTCAAGGGGCTGGACCAGCTCCTGCGCGAGGAGACATCACTGCCCATCACTGTTGTGGAGGATCCCCTCTCCACTGTGGTGCTTGGCACCGGCAAGGCTCTGGACAATCTGCACATTCTCAAGGAAGTCTGTATAGATTGATTCGCGTGGCCAGCCGCCTCCTGTTTTACTGTCCGGACGGTGGCAGATCATGACATTGCGACGCCTGCTGCTGATTGGCGGTGTGCTGCTAATTCTCTTTCTGGCCATGTATTCATGGAACCGGCGCACGCGCGTGCTGGATGAGCTGGCCGCCAATGTAGGTCTCGAGATTTCCGGCGCCGTACTCTCGCCGCTACGTTCCGTGCAGACCATGGCAGGCGATTTCTGGAAGCGCTACTTTGATCTTGTGGATGTGCGCGAGGAAAACCTGCGGCTCAAGAAAAGGCTGGATGAGCTGGAGGCCATGCTCATTGCCACCGGGGAGGAGATTGCGGAGCTGCACCGCCTGCGGGCGCTGGTGCAGTTTCCAGTGGACGTGCGATGGCGCCCCCTGGCTGCCAGGGTGCTGGCCGGGAAAATGGGGCCAAATGCAGTGCTGGACAGCATTATCCTGTCCCGCGGCTACATGACAGGAGCCAGGCCTGGAGTGCCCCTGGTGACCAATGTCGGCCTGGTGGGGCGCATACTCCGCTCCAGTCCACATGCATCCACCGCCCTGCTGATCACCGATCCAGGCAGCCGCATAGCTGTTTTTGGCCAGAAAAGCCGCGCCGCTGGCATCCTCAAGGGGCAGGGCATGGGCAAGCCCTTGGAGGTGGATTTTGTGCAACGCGATGCGGGCATCCAGGATGGCGAAATTCTGGTCACATCCGGCCTCGATGACAAATTTCCCAAAGGTTTGCCCGTGGCCAGAATAAGCAGCGTTGCACCATCGGACTATACACAATTCATGGCTGTGCTGGCCACCCCTCTGGTTGATTTGCAACATCTCGAAGAAGTCCTTCTGCTGGAAAAAAGCGGCGTGGACCTGCCGCCGGAGGAGCCTGACGGTCCCATGGGAGAGCTGGTTGGGCCGCCACTTCCTACCCACATGGCCAAGGCCAGGGAGGAAGCAGCCAAAAATGCAGCCGCCCCTGAAGCTCCCCGGACCGCGCCAGTGGAATCGAGGCAGACGCAGGACCAGCCCGTACAGCCGGACCAGAACGTGACGCCGCCAGCCCCGGCACCGCAGCAAAATGTCCGGCCGGCCCGTCCACGCCCCAGCCCCGATGCCGGCAATGCGCTCAGAAACAGCGAGGGAGCGCCGCGCTACAGGATAATCACACCATGACAGGCATTGCGGAGCAGGAATGAACAAATGGGGCAATGTGGCCTGGTGGCTGTGCTTCATGGCTCTGGCAATATGTGTGCAAGCCGCCGCGCCCGGTCTGGACGTGCTTGTGGTGGGGCTTGTCATACTTCTGGCAGAAAACGATTATCGCAGCATGCTCTGGCTTCTGCCCCTCTTCATTCTTTTGCAGGAGGGCATTGGCACAAGACCCTTTGGCTCCATTCTAGTCTGGTATGCGGCGACCATTGCTGTTTACAAGCTCGCCCGCTGGCTGTTCGATGCGGACAACTTTCTCTTTATCTTTTTACTCTGCGCCTGCCTTGGCTGCTCCAGCTTCTGCATTTCCTGGCTGATGGCCCCCCTCCAAAATCTGACTTTCAATGTGGAGGACACACTTGACAAAAGCCTGATACAGGCGATTTTTATGCCATTTGCCTGGCATTTGTTAAGTCTGACGCGCAAATATTTCAAAAACACAGAGGAATCGGACTGATTTTTGCACGCACCAGGACTGCGGGCACAGCTTGCCGCTCTTTCGCCAGATGCGCATTCATTTTACCCTTTCAGAAAAAATGACCAACAACACGCAAAATACAGATCAGGAAGATCTCCAGCGCCGGCCTTTTCAGGAGAAACCCCGCCATCCCCAAAAAATCCAGGTGGATAACGAAGGCTATCAGCCTCCACGCACAGGCATTTTTTTCCTGCAGGCGCTCATCTGTCTCTTCTTTTTTATTTTTGTGGTGCGTTTCTGGTATCTCCAGGTGCATCGCGGCCCCGAGTTCACCCGCCAGGCACAGGAAAACCGCCTGCGCACAGAGCGCATTTTTGCTCCACGCGGCCGAATTCTTGACGCTGCCGGTCGGGTTCTGGCAGACAATCGCACAGCCTTCGGCCTCTCTCTGGTCAGGGAGGACTGCCCTGATATCCCGGCCACCCTGGCGCAGATCAGCGCGTGGTTTGATGTGCCCATCGAGGATGTGCGCGACAAGTACCAGCAGGACAAGGCAAAAATCAAACCTTTTGAACCCCTGCTGATGATAACGGATATCGACTTTGAGCGCGTGGCTCGTATTGAATCCGAGATCCATGCCTGGCCAGGACTGGAAATTGTCGTGCGCACAAAGCGCAGTTATCCGGAAAACGAGCTCTTTTCCCATGTGCTTGGCTATGTTGGCGAAGCCAATGAACAGGAAATGTCAGCCGATCCAGCTCTGGCCATGGGCGATCTGGTTGGCAAGGCCGGCCTGGAGTTCATGCTCGAAAAAGATCTGCGGGGCAACAAGGGGCTCTATGATGTTGAAGTCGATGCCCATGCCCGCATATTGGGCAAAAGTCTGCGCGAGGAACCCCGGGGCGGCAATGAGGCCACTCTGGCCATAGACCGTGATCTGCAGCAGGCCGCCTGGAATGCCCTTAACGGCGAGGCCGGCTGCATTGTCGTCATGGAGGCCGACACGGGCAGGCTGCGCGCCCTGGTGACCGCTCCTGCCTATGACAACAATCTCTTTGCAGGGGGCATTTCCAAACGCGACTGGGAAGCCCTGCGCACGGACAAGCGCTTTCCCCTGCAAAACCGCGTCATCCAGTCCGCATATCCCCCCGGCTCAGTCTGGAAACTTCTCATGAGCGCCATGTTTTTGGAGCATGGCGTGAGTCCCCGTGATACAGTCTACTGTCCTGGCTACGCCCGCCTTGGCAAACAGATTTTCCGCTGCTGGAAAAAGGGCGGCCATGGCACCATGAATATGGAAAGCTCCCTCATCAATTCCTGCGATGTCTACTACTACATCATGGCCGATCGCATGGGCATAGACAAGATAGAAAAATTTGCCAAAGAATGCGGGTTCGGCAACCTCACAGGCATTGAGCTGCCCCATGAAAGAACAGGTCTTGTGCCCTCCCGGGCCTGGAAGAAAAAACGTTTTAACCGCCCCTGGGTGCGCGGCGATACCTTCAACATCTCCATAGGCCAGGGTTCGACTCTTGTAACACCAGTGCAAATGGCATCCTACGTCTCAGCCCTGCTCAATGGCGGCAAACTGCTGAAACCGCAACTCCTGGACAACATGCCCCCGGAGGTTCGCAAAAGCATTCCCTGCAAGGATACCACACTGCAATTTGTGGTCAATGCCATGCGCAAAACAGCATCCAATGGCACAGCCCGTGTTGTTGGCCGCAAAGATGCGGATATGGGCGGCAAAACAGGTACTGCCCAGGTTGTGAAACTTAAACTTGGCGCCAATGAAAGGCGACTCAAGACCTCGGAGATGGAGTATGCCCAGCGCGATCATGCCTGGATCGCCACATGGGGCAAAAAGGATGGCAAGACATATGTGGTCGTGGTGATGGTTGAGCATGGCGGCGGCGGCTCCCGTGTTGCCGGCCCAGTGGCCAAAAAGGTCTATGAACATCTCTTTGGCCCGGATAACGGCATTCCACCCAAAGTCAAGGTCGATGCCGCGCAGTTGCCAGCTGCCCAGCCCACGCAGCCAGTGGAACGGATCTGACAGAGTGGACAAACGCATATTCAGCCATCTCAACTGGGGCCTCATTGGCTGTGTGCTTGCGCTGTTTCTGGTGGGAGTGAGCAACCTCTACTCCGCCAGCGGCACCAGGCTGGAAGATGGCATCACCATGTCCGATTTTTATCAACGCCAGCTCATATGGGGCTGCGGCGGCATGCTGCTGATGCTTATCGCCATGTGCGTGGATTATCGCAAGCTTAGAAACTTCGCATGGATTTTCTACCTTTTCAGTCTTGTGCTTCTGCTTCTCGTGCCTGTGGCCGGCAAAACCGTTTACGGAGCCAAACGCTGGCTATCCCTTGGCTTCATGAGCATCCAGCCTTCCGAACTTGCCAAGCTGGCAGTCCTTGTGCTCGCCGCGCGCGTACTCGCCAATGATGGGCTGCCCCTGGGCTGGAAAGATTTCATCAAGGTCCTGCTGATTGGCCTCGTGCCCTGCGCCCTGGTTGTGCTGCAGCCAGACCTCGGCACAACACTGCTCATCCTCTTCATCCTTGGCGGCATGATCCTGTTTCATGGCATAAAGGGCTATGTCCTCAAAACCTGCCTCGTTGCCGCTCCCTGTGCCGCCCTGTTCATGTGGTTTGTGGGCATGCACGATTACCAGCGCCAGCGGATCCTCTCCTTCCTTAATCCCGATAATGATCCCAGGGGGGCAGGCTATCATATTCTCCAGTCACGCATTGCCATTGGCTCAGGCGAAATATGGGGCAAGGGCTTTGGTGAAGGCACGCAAAGCCAGCTGCGCTTTCTGCCGGAAAGACATTCGGATTTTGCGGTGGCAGTTTTTGGTGAGGAATGGGGCTTCGTGGGCTGTGTGGCTCTGGTGACCCTGTTTTGCCTGTTTCTGCTGGCTATTTTCTCCACAGCGGCCCAGGCCAAGGATCGCTTTGGCAGCATGCTGGTGGTAGGTGTGTTTTTTTACTTTTTCTGGCAGATTTTCATCAATATGGGCATGGTTATTGGTCTTATGCCTGTGGTAGGAGTGCCCCTGCCATTCATAAGTTATGGCGGCAGCGCCATGCTTGTAAACTTTACGTTGCTGGGTATTGTGCTTAGTGTGTCCATGCGGCGATTTATGTTCAAAGGCTGAGGCTTCTCAACATTTTCCCGGCTCGGGCTGATCGGGCGGGGGCAATCTCTCCGGGGGAGATATGGGCAAGGATGAAATAGCATATCTGGGGTCGGACACAGTTTACGAAGGCAAGCTCTCCTTCAAGGGCACTGTGCGAGTTGAAGGCAAATTTACTGGGGATATTGTCAGCGATGGCACGTTGAATATAGGCAAGGATGCCCATGTGCGGGGCACCATAGCCGTAGGCGAACTGCTCCTCTCTGGCCATTTCAATGGCGAAATTCTGGCCAAACGCAGAACAGTGATCTATTCCTCCGGTGTTCTGGAAGGCAATCTGCATACCCCCACGCTGCTAACCGAAGAAGGCGCGGTAATCGAGGGGCAGGTGAACATGCGCAATCCCTCAAGACCGGAAGGGCAGAGACCTGCCCTGGAAGAATAATCCATTCTGCCAGATTAAACACAAATCGTAATCGGGCACAAAAATCTCCCTGCCGCAATATCCATCACGGCAGGGAGAGCTTATATATTTCTCTGTTCGCCTCTCTTGCCAATGCCAGGGAAGGCGCCGGAAATTCTGTCATTTACCAGCAGCCATGGCCTCTGTGATAACCGCGATGATGGTAGCCTCCGCGGTAGTCCCTGTCATCATACCAATCACGCCGATCCTGGCGACGGTCATAATACCTGCCCTGATAGCCCTGGCTTCCATCAGCTGGCCTTAGCTCCCCTCTCTTTACGAGAATTTCTCTTGCTTTCTGAATCTGTTCCTCACTCATGGGACGGTCATAATCGTTGGGTGCGGCTAAAGACATGCCTGCGCCACCAAGGCAAATTGCGCCTGCAAAGGCAAAAGCGGCAATGGTTTTGCAAAATCCTTTCATATCGGTTCCTCCTGCAAATATGATTGCACCAATCAAGCAACTTTCATGCCACATACCGGACACAAGGTTTAAAGCCGACAAATTGCATTATTCCCTGTGCTGAGCAGAGCAGAATGAAACTTTTTTACACACCGACCAATCTTGCAGAGTAAAAAGGTAACAGCAGCGTGCCATCTCCATAATAAATGATGGCCTGAAACAGCTTTGATAAAAAATAGCCAGGCCTGACAAATCAAGCCTGGCTATTTGGTTCATGGCCCATGTACGTATGGCTGATACGTTTATAGTGGTGCGTAAATGCAATTATATGTGCAACATTGCGCCACTTTGCAAACATACCGCGGGAATGACACTGGACTAAATGGATTCGCCATTAAGCGTCCAGGCCTGGCACCGATAATCAACCATCAGCAAGCATCTTTTTGGACCAGCCTAACCTGGACATTTCAGAAGCATTGTCCACCTGTAAAGGGCATTCAGGAGATCGGCGAGCTTGTCGGCAAGAGTTGGATCCACAAGATTGCCATCATTATCAAAGGCGGGCGAAAAAGCATTAGAAAAAAACTCCGGTTTGTCAATCAGCTTGACATTCAGGTAAACGCAGACCTGACGCAAATGATTCTGACTTCTGACTGTGCCCATGCCACCGCCAGCGCCTACTATGGCGCCCGGTTTGCCACTCAAAGGTTTAAGATTTGGTTCCCGGGATAGCCAGTCCAATGCGTTTTTCAGGGCTGGCGCAAGGGAATAGTTATATTCAGGGCACGCAAACAGATAGCCATCGCATTTGTTGGCCTGCGCCACAAACCTTTCCACCACATCTGGTTTTGCAATATCCGCATTGTAAAGAGGTAGACTGGAGATGTCGGCAATCTCGAGTTTGCAGGATGGGGGCATGATTTCGCCGGCTTTGCGCAAAAGCCCCATATTGCGGGAGGCACGCCTCAAACTACCACATATGCCCAGATATACAGTTTCACTCATATTGTTCCTCCATGGTGATCAAATCCGTGTCTGTTTTGCAGTAGCAGACTGCCTTTCTGACATACCATAAAAAACTCATGTTCTCCAACACCATACCTGGGCTCCAAAAAATATCTTTGTATCTCTAAAATTCGTAGATAAGACCTCGCCCCGCCCATGTCTCACCCCAAAGCCGGAAACAATGCTTATTTGCTTAGCCAGTGGCACTTGTGTCAATCAAAATCCAGACATGAACATTGCGAGACAAAAATATAAAATCCTATTGCATTAACGTTGACATTTTACCAAAACCGGCATATATAAAAAAACGTTGTCACCATCGTCTATCCGGTTAGGACGGCGGCCTCTCAAGCCGCTAAGACGGGTTCAAATCCCGTTGGTGACGCCAAATGATTTCAAGGGGTTACACCGACTCTTTGTTTATAGAGCCTTTTTGGTTACAAGGCTCTGGTTACAAAATGCCTCATGATGGCTCAGATCATGGGGCATTTTACTTTTTAACAGCTCATCTGCTGCCTGCCCAATACTGTTTCCGCCAAGAGCGTCCACTATTATATCCTGATCGCTGTAAAGACCGGCGCTTCGGATATAAATATCAGTAGTGGTAGCCTTCGAGTGGCCCATCAACTGTTGCGCCGCATTCAAACCACCGCTCACAAAAGCAATGGAAGCGGCCTTGTGGCGCAAGGCATGGAAGCCAAACTGTTTCACGCCAGCACGTTTGCACAGAACTGGCAAAAGCATTGCTCTCGCTGTAAAAGGTTGGCCTAAAGCGGCATTCTGGTCAACCCGCATAAAAACATTTTCAACATTGCAGGGCCTGTTTTCTTTCCACCAGCTCAACGCCTCAATCAGCGTCTGGTGCATGCTTATCCAGCGGATGCGCTTTTTCCCGAAGCCGCCTTTGTGGTCAGTCAGGCGTATTTTGCCATGCTGTAAATCCACATCCGCCCATGTAAGCCTGAAAATCTCGCCACGGCGCGCTCCGGTATAATAAAAGGCAAGAAGCATGACCAAATCCTGGCCAGAAGCAACCTGCAAAACCTTAATCACATCTTCCTCAGGCGGCACATACCTATCCTGCTTGTCCACAGGCAGAGGCTTTATCCTTTCCAGAATTGGAGGTGTCTGCGGAAAACCCTCCACAGCGTCAATTCCCCAATTCCATGCCGCCAGCAAATTCTTGCGGTAACGGTTCGCCCTGTCAGGGCCGCGCTCCTCGTAAACTTCAGTAATCCACTGAATAAACGCGGGCTTTGTGATTTTTTCAAGATTCGTGATGCCGCGTCTTTGGCAATATGCGAAAAAATGCGTCATCACTGTCTTTTTCTCCACAAAGGTTTTTCTGCCCTGGTTGCGCTCAACATAAGCCAGATATTGCTCACCCCAGGCGAAAAGCAGCTCTAAGCCCGAAAGGATCTTGTAGCTGTTCCGTTCCGCTTCCAGAATCTCTTTTTTTCTTTCTATCTCCCATTGCCTTGCGGCCATCCATTCCGGGCCTTTCATCCGTCCCGGAGGGAAGAACTTGGTGTCCACTGTTTTGCCATCTATAATCACCCTGGCCAGCCAAGCGTTCCCACGATCTTTTCTCAATGTTGGCATCGCTGAAATACTCCATCACGGCGCCCCAGCGAAACCTCCAGCATCTGCCTACGCGTTTGCCACCAAGCATTAAAGCTATACGGCGGACGGAGCGCGGGTCAAGACGCAATACTTGGGAAACTTCCGCAAGGTTCAAAAAAGAATCAGGCTTCAAAATGGGCTGATTATGGATTGGCTTGCGCGTTTTCATTTTGATATTCCCAATCCGCATAAAGGATAACCAGCTCGTCAGCGTCCTGGCAGCCATTTTTAGCCAGCAGATTGTCGATATGGGTTTTAATGGTTTTGACACCAATACCCAATTCGGCGCCAATACGCTTATAAGTTTTGCCCACAACAAATTGGGCCAATATTTCCAATTCCTTTGGAGTTGCCTTTAAATTTTTTTCAGGCTTGGCATTTCTTGCATATCGCAAATACATAAGATGCCTGGTATTCTTGGCCTTGTATTTCTTCCTCAATTGGAACAGGTATTTTTTCATGGCACTAACACTTATTCCAAGTTCAGTTTGCCTTGCTGAGGGGGAAAATGCCTTGCACAAGCAAAGCCTCTATCCGCATTGCTTTCAGGCCAGATTTTCTGCCCATAAAAAAATCCCCCTAATGCCAATTTGAAAAACCAAATTCCGAAATAGCATTGGGGGGATTGGCCGCGCATCGGCCTTTAGTTACCAAATGAAACTTTTTTTATTTTTTTTCGCTCACTCCTGCTTTCAAATTTTTTTGGGAGTTAAAAGCTAACTGTAATAGCTAAACTTCCCAAAGCTATTGAAGCCAACGCTCCGGCCAATGGACGCCAAAGACTTTTGGTTTCATCCGAATATTCCTTTACCGCCCAGTAGCTGAAGATAGCTCCGCACCCCAAAAGCAGAAGGCCAATCATCAAGCCGGAAGGCAGCCGAAACATAACTTCCGGCAACTGTGTCCCCCCACTTCCCAACCTATAGCCCGCCCACATCATCAGGCTGCAAGTCAGGAAAAAGAGAATCAGGGTCGCCAGTCCCATCAGGATCAAGGTAGAGGTTTGGGACTTAAGGTTCAGCTTTTTCGCCTCAGCGACCACGCCCTCAACAAGTTTCCCCTGCGCAATCGCCACTTCCTTCTCGGCGGCTTTACCCAATTCCCCAATAATCTTATCGGTTTTTTCCATGATTATGCGGGGCATGTCCACATAAAAAGATTTTTGGTATTCCATCACCGCCATGATTTTCCAAACGGCATCATTTTCCGCGCAATCGAATTCCTTGCCCATGCGAATGAACATTTCCCTTTCCTCTGCGGAAAGCGGTTTTCCTCGCAGACGCTCCAATACTTCAATGCCAGTTTCGCTCATGAGTTATTTTCTCCAAAGGCCGTTTTTAAAAGTTGCAGGCACAAATTTTTCCAGCGGGCCAGTTCAGCCCTTTCACTGATTCGGAAAGTATTTTCAGCAATCCAGATGGGCACCCGTTCCGAATAGAGCCTGTCGGCAACTCTTGGTGAGAGAGCCGGGAAATCAAATGTGCCGCCAGTCATCTCGATAATTTCCTTTGCCCTTGATGAATTATAGACATCGAACTTTTCAGAATCGCCAAAATACAGATTACGGCAGACATGCAGTTTGCCCTCATGAATTGCGTTCACAAATTCCTTAAGCAGCTCCACCGAATCCAGCTGACGGTTTATCATCCAGAATGTCACCAGCTCGCGTTGGAGCTGTGGCAAGGTTGTCTTGAGAGTTGAGCCATATTTGCTTATGCCCGTATTGCTTCTTGCCGCTGAATTGATAACTATCATGTGTTCTGGATAATCCTCGGCCTTGTCCACAAGATTTAACCAGCCGTCTGAAGTATCCAGATCCATTATTTCGCAAATCAGGTTTTCATTCGTATAGGTTTCATGCGCCTTGAAAATATCGGGATTTGAGGTGTCGCTTTCAACCAGCAAAACCTGCTTGCCATTGCCAATGAGATAATCAGTCAGCACATAGGACATCATGCTTTTGCCGACACCGCCCTTGCTACCGCCCACATAACAAATGCTTGCATTCATCATAATTCTCCTTTTGGTGTATCTGGTTTTATTTTAAAAGTTCCATAGTTGGCTGGATTAATTTTCGCGGGGCCGCACCAGTCATCCAAATCCATATCCCAGGGATTTTTTCCGGCTTCCGGCGAATTTGGCTTCGCCTGAATATTTTTTCCATCATGATGAAGTTGCGTACCTTCCAATTTCTCTGTTCCATTTTGTTCAATAGGGGTTGCAACTTTTTGCGCCCTGGAAACTGAATTTGCGGAGGCCGGTACATTTTTAATGGCCGTGGATTCTGCCTTTTCCGCATCCATTGAATCAATTATTTCTCTGCCACCGCTTTTTTCTTCACAGTGGCCAATCTGTATTTCTGGCTCTCCGCAATTTGCCGCATGGTCAAGCGTTTTATTGGATGTGGGATTGGAATCAGTCTGGTTGCAAAACTCCTTGACAGAAATGGAATCCTGATTTGCGGAATCAATGGCCCTATCTCCCATTTGTTCCCTGGCTTCTTTCTTCGCTACAGAACTGCGGACTTGCGAATTATCTGGCAGTGATTTTGGAGGAACTGCCCGCACCTTTTTGCGTGAGCATTTGCCGCTGGCTTCCAGAAGTCTGCTGACATCAATCTCTTTGTCAGTTTCCGGGCCTTCATATTTGGCCACTACGCTTGCAGGGATGATGATCCCGTAAACCTTGAGCATCGCGGCAATTTCCCTTGGGGAATAGCCTTTCTTAAAAGCCAGCTTGAAATCCTTTGCCAGCACCTCCCCTGCTTCTTCCCGTGTGCGTGTGTTGTCCTTGGGCGGAATGATGGAAAGTATCTTTCTGGCTAATTCAATCTGCTTTGGCGTTATTCTTCCTTGATTCGGCATTGACTATCCCCTTTCTTCAAAACATGGGGCAAAAATACAGAATTTTTTCATAAGTACCAAAAAGGCCGATGACTGTGGGGGGTTCTTCGGGGCAAGATGGCACAAGTGCTACGCCCTTGTGCCATCTTGCAAAGGGGCACAGCCCCTTTTGAAACCCCAGGCGCTCGGCGCTTCGCTTCTCGCACCTTGAAAGGCAAAAGGCATGAAACGCAAAAAGGCAAAAGTCATCAGCCGCACGGCTGCAAGAGAATGGATAACGATCCGCGTTACCCATGCGGAAAAATTGCGCCTATCCAATCAGGCGGAACTCGCTGGCGTGTCCCGGTCTGAATTTTTACGGCGCAATTTTTTTGGCGGAAAGCCGCTTGTCGCCCACACCGATTTAAAAATCTTCATGGAGTTGAGGCGAATTGGCGGCTTGCTGAAATTCAATTTTACTACACTCAAGGAAGCTCATGCTCCCTTTGCCACATACGCAAAGCTGGATGAAGCATCAGATGAACTGGTAAGGCTGCTTGATAAAATCGCATGGCTTTTTGATGATCGTAAAAAAGATTAAGCAAACGAACACCGACAAGCCAAAAGAGTGGCAGATATCCGACCTTGTGGACTATATCCGTGCCCCCGAAAAAAATGGGCAGGGAGAAAGGATTGAACACCAGGGCTCTCTTAATTTCCTGTCTGAAAAGCCTTTAACGCAAAAGCTGGAAATGCTTTCTCTGGCGCGGGAAACAAACAGAAGCAAAGTGCCCGTTAATCACTGGATTTTCGCATGGCCGGAGGGGGAGCAGCCTACCCATGAACAGGTTGATGAGCTTGTAAAATTCTTTATTAAGGAAATGGGGCTTGCAGATCATCAGGCAATTTACGCACTGCATTGCGACACAAAAAATTATCATGTGCATATCGCAGTCAATCGTGTCCATCCCCTGACCAATAAGGTAGTGCGGGTTAATCATGGGTTTGACATCAGGCAGGCTCAAAAAATCCGGGCGCTCATTGAGAAAAAACAGGGCTGGAGCGTGCTGGAAAATGCTCCCTATGTGGTTACGGAAGAAGGTGAAATCGCCAGAAGAAAAGCCCCACCAGAGCCAAAACCAGACCAGCGGGCACAGGATTTTGAAGCATCCTCTGGAGAAAAATCGGCCCAAAGGATTGCCCAGGAAAAGGGCCATGACATCATAAAAAATGCAAAGTCATGGGAAGAACTGCATCAAGGGCTGAAAAATATTGGTTTAAAATTTGAGAAAAAAGGCTCCGGCGCAATTATTTGGGTAGGCGATATAGCGATTAAGGCATCTTCCGTTGATCGCTCTTTCAGCATGGGAAAACTGGCCAAAAGACTTGGAGAGTTTGCGCCTGGCAATTATGAGAGCAAAATTCCTAAAATCGAGCCTGCGCCGCTCAATCCCACATATGGCAAGGAATTAAAAATCTATCTGGAAGCAGCCGCAAAACTTGATCTGGAAAAGCAGGAAATACTTGAAAAGGCAGAGCAGGAATTGTCTGAACTAGCGGCAAAACACAAACAGCAGATGGAGGAAATTATCCCACAGATTGCCCAATACGGCAAACCTGTCATGAATATCGGGAGGCATTTTCTCAAGGAGCAGCAGAGCAAAGAAAAAAAATCATTAAAGGCGAGATTTAAAAATAAGCTAAAGAGGTTCACCAAACCCCGTTTCAGAGACTGGTTGCATCATCGCGGGAAGCAGCTTTTGCCACCGCCAATAGTTAAGATTGAAGAAAGAATCAGACACACCCCGCCCCCACAGCCTGTTCCAGAGCGGCAGACAGCTCAAGTAGCGGCGTTTCTGGAATATGCCAGGGCCGTTAATGCGGAACGGTACAGAGTAACATCCATCAAGGTTGAAAATGATGGCAGCCGAAAAGTGCTTATTCTTGACAAAAAGAATGGCCAGACCCAGGGCTTCACGCCGGAAGAATTGCTCCAGCGGATGCCGGAGATTCAGAAATTGCGGCAAAGGGGGGAAAACATTTACTACACGCCTTTATCTGAAAATATGCACCATATCCTGATTGACGATATGACCGGGGAAAAGCTGGTGCAACTCCAAAAAGATGGATTCAGGCCAGCGGCGATAATTGAAAGCTCCCCTGGCAATTTTCAGTGCATCCTGACATTCGCCAAATTCGGGAACGCTTTTGACAGGCAAATTGCCAACAGGCTCACGGTGTTTCTAAACAGGAAATATGGCGACCCGAAACTGTCCGGCGCAATCCATCCCCACCGCGCCCCTGGCTTTGAAAATCGCAAGGAAAAGAATAGGCGGAAAGATGGCACATTTCCGCAATCTGTCTTGCGATATGCCGTAAGACAGGACTGCCAGAAAGCCCTTGTGGAAGCGAGAAAGGTTGAGCTGGAATTGAAAAAACAGGCAGAGGCCCAGGCAACAAAGCCAGTCGTATATCAGCCGATAAGTTATATGGGTGCGGAAAGAGCATATTTCGTCCATTATGCAGATATTCGGGCGCATATCACCATAGAGGATTTTTCCAGAGTTGACGCCATGATTGCCTTGCGGATGCGGGCCAATGGTCATTCACCAGAAGATATAACCGTAGCTATTCGGAATTGTGCGCCCCAAATCCGGGCAGAGAATCAAAGGCAACGTGACTGGCAAAGATATGCTGATAGAACCATGAATTACGCCTTTGGTTATGCTGGAGACAGGGATTTGATGCGCTATGAGCGGTATAGAGAGTTGTGGCGAAGAATTGAAGGAATAGGCTTGAAACGCCCACAATTTTCTGCTAGTAGATTACGCTAACTTTCATGTTATATAGAGAGTTATCCAAATAAAAGGGCTGATCAGGATCGAAAACTGTCAGCCCAGTATTATCTTTATGTTTTATACAGACTTAAAAAGCATCAGGTCTTTGTTGTATTACTGAGTATGGGCTTTTACTTGATATAAATGAATTTGATGCCTTATCATTGTAAAATATCTGGCTGTTTATTCCTGATGAGAAAATAGATGAAAATCCGTCAATGGAACCAATTTTAATTGCTGTAAACGTTGATGATACATTGATATTTGAATGATTGCTAACTGATTTTATAAAAATATTACTGGTATCACCAAAAATTTTAATTGTGCTATCAATTACATCTTCAATGTATATATCTGGATTCTCACCTGAAATATTTACATTACTATTTATAATATTATTAAATTTTAATTTTGAACCATCTAGTGAATCTAAAACTGAAATATTGCTGCCATTTATTGCCCAAGATATTGATACATTCTGTATTCCTTCACCCATTTCAAGATTACTGCTATCAAGAATTATTCCAATACCACCTAAGATAGATGTTGGAGTTACATTAAAATCGTTTTGCCTAAAGCTAGACGAATTGTAAGCTACATGGTTATTTCCTTCACCAAATCTGATAGAAGAATTTGTGGCTTTTTGAATACGTAGTTGATTGTCGCCATCTCCAAAATCAATTATTGAATCATCAATATTTAAACCACTAATTGTATCTTTACCGTTTCCTGTAGAAATATTTACATTTTTTACATTACCCAAGATTATCGTATCGTTGCCATCTCCGGTCGTTATATTGCAGTTATCAGCAAAATTAAATATCACATTATCGCCATCTGGTCTTGATACTTCCTGGGACGATATGTTTATGGTTATAATATTGTTTCCAGAAAGGATATTTCCCTCTATTTCATCAATAATTTCATTGGATATATATTTTTTTGTAGTATTACTCTCCTTAAAATATATCCACCTCGTGCCGTCATCATGCTCTTGAATAAGAATATCATCCGAAAAAGATATATCTGAAATATTACCATCTTTATCAATAAGAGAAGTTGAATAACTTTTAACAGGTTGAGTTTCAAT
>CAJUMQ010000004.1 GCA_910587035.1 uncultured Desulfovibrio sp.
GTTTTATATATTTTAAAAGCTGCCATCAAAATACAGCCAAAAATCAATGCCTTATTCCTAATTTTATGTAATGATTCTAAAAAAATTAACAATTTTAAAAATCGGGCACAACAGCTCGATATTTTTAACAATATGACTTTAGTCTATTCTCTAAACAGTATTGAAAAATACTTTTTGTCAAGCCATATTTATCTTTGCACTAACTATTGTGATGGATTATCGTATAACGAAAAATTAGCTATAAATTATAATATGGATATAATATCATACTCCATTCTCCCTCAAGTGGATATAGAATTTAAAAAAATCAATGCAGTATCCCCACAAGAGTTTAAACAGGCCGCTCATAAAGTTGTTGACTTATTAAATGATAAAACAGCAATATACTCACAATCTGTAGAAAATAAAGATATAAACACTACCCGTGAAAATTTTTTAAAAATATTCACCAATGTCATATCATCTTATGAAACATCATCGAAATTGACGTATTATAACAGCAATTTATATAAAAATATAATGAAAAAAATTGCTTATTATTCATCCAATATCCCTCCATCCAATTGAACAACTTATTAATATCATAAAGGTTTATATATGAATATAAATTACACCGATGGAATCCTTTCTTTTGAAGACTATAACTATATTATAAAAAAAAGACCCCATAGTTCTATGTCCAACCTCTTTAATATTATAAAAAATTCAGTAAGCGATTCAATAAATAACATATATCAAATACTTCTATCAATTCAAGAATACTCAGAGCTTTTAAATAATATACCATTTGAACAAATAGATGATATAACTCCATTTTGGAATAATAGATATTTGCCACATTTAGACGGAATAATGATATTTACACTATTGGGAATTTTAAAGTCAAATTTATATGTAGAAGTAGGTTCAGGTAATTCAACAAAATTTGCATTCAAGGCGATTCATGATTTAGGGATTGATACAAAAATTTATTCTATAGATCCAAATCCACGCGCAGAAATTGATAAGATATGTACGAAAACATTGAGAAACAGACTTGAGGATATTGATGTAGATTTTTTCAAGCAATTAAAAGCAAATGATATCTTGATTATTGACAATAGCCATAGGGTCTATCCGAATTCTGATGTAGTTGTATTTTTTACTGAAATATTACCTATTCTAGCATCTGGAGTTTATTATGGTATTCATGATATAGCTTTACCAGATGAAGTTTTTACTGAAAGATTATACACAGAGCAATATATGCTTTCCACATACCTGCTGGCTGGCGCTGCAGGCGATAAAATAATATTTCCTACATCCTTTTTATCCACATACACAAACATCATGAAAGATCTTTCCACAAAATCATTATTAAAACCAGGTATTCGGCCCATTCATCATGGTGGATTTTTTTGGATGCAAAAAGCATAAATTTTTAATTTAAAATAGAGTTTAAGATGAATATAATAAAATGTAAATGTGTTGATGAAGGGCCCTGGTGGAAATCTTGGTGGATACCCTACGCCAATTTAATTGAAAAACACTATAAAATAGAGATCTCTGATAATCCTGATATTTTATTTTATTCCTGCTTTGGTTCTGAATTTATGAAATACGATAATTGTATCAGGATATTTTATACTGAAGAAAACGTCAGGCCAGACTTCAATTTTTGTGATTACGCAATTGGATTTGATAGAATGCAATTTGGCAATAGATATATTAGAAAAAAAATTTATACATCTTCTCCTTGTTTAGAACCAGGCAAAAGATATTTTGACAGAAAATTTTGCAATTTTATATATTCAAACTTTAATGATGGTGACAATACTAAAAATAGAATTGTATTTTATAATATGCTCTCAAAATATAAGCATATTGATGCACCTGGAAAGGTATGCAACAATATGCAAAACGCAATTTCTCCCAGAGCTGGCAATTTTTCACAAGGAAAACTTGATTTTATATCAGATTATAAATTTACCATTGCATTTGAAAATTGCATATATCCTGGTTATGTCACTGAAAAATTGTTTCATCCGTTTCAAGCAAATTCAGTCCCTATTTATCTAGGAGATCCGGACATAACACTAGATTTTAATGAAAAATCCTTTGTTAATGTAAATGCCTTTCCAAATTTTGAAGCATGTATTGAGTATATAAAATACTTAGATAATAATGAAAAAGCATATATGGAGGTTTTATCTGAAAATCCTATGGTCCATCTTGATACAACCGATTCAAAACTCGAAACATTCCTAATAAACATCATTGAAAATGGAATTAAATATCATAAAAATTCAAGATATTCACGTTTTTCCCAGCCATTTAAAAATCAATCAATCATTCTAGATAAAATAAATTCCAACAAGAAAAATGATTCCATAAACGATTTATTGGAAATTAACTTAAATGATCTACAATTCTGTAATACATACAAATTGCTAAATATTCTTGGCAATTATTAATAATATATATAAAACATCAATATAACTATCCAATATGCTAGATAAAGTTTTAGTTACCGGCTCCCGCGGCATGTTGGGGCGCAATATCTGTGACCATTTGTCGTCCATGAGCTTTAACTTGCTTACTCCGGATCATGCCACACTGGATCTGCTTGATTTTTCGCAAACAAGCAATTTTCTGCACACCCATAAACCGGATATCATAATCCACTGTGCCGGTGTTGTCGGTGGTATCCAGGCAAACATGGCACAACCTGCCCTGTTTTTGGCTGATAACATGCGCATTGGCATGAATATAATCTATTCCGCCTACAGGGAAGGCGTCAAATTTTTTCTCAATATGGGCTCCAGTTGCATGTATCCTGCCAACTCGCCCCATGCCCTGACTGAAGACATGATCCTTTCTGGGCCCCTTGAACCTACCAACGAAGGTTATGCCATTGCCAAATGCGCAGCCACAAGACTATGCCAGTACATAACAAACCAGGACAGTGAATTTCATTATAAAACCATTGTTCCCTGTAACCTGTATGGGAAATATGACAAATTTGATCCAGTCAGCTCACATATGATCCCGGCAATCATTCAAAAAATTGATTATGCCATAAACCATGACCTAACAGATGTGGAAATCTGGGGTGATGGCACTGCCAGACGTGAATTCATGTATGCCGGAGATCTTGCAATGCTGGTTGGCCGAGCATTGCTTCAATTTGCGGAACTGCCCGATGTGATGAATGCAGGTATTGGCAGAGATTATACTGTAAATGAATATTATACAACAATTGGCAATATATTGGGGTATAAGGGCCAATTTTACCATAACACGGCAAAGCCTGCCGGAATGCGCCGCAAGCTAGTGGATATAGCACGACAGCAGGCATTTGGCTTTACCCCTGCCCATACTCTTGAGGAAGGGATAAGACAGACATATGAATGGTACAAGACAATACAGGCTTGCAAGTCCCACATGGAATGACAGTGAAATGTCCGCCGTGGGCGCATGCGCCCAAAAGCAGACATTGACCATGGGCCCCCAGGTTTTTGAATTTGAGCGTCAGTTTGCGGCTTACACAGGTTCCAAATATGCCGTCATGGTCAATTCTGGATCTTCCGCCAACCTGCTCATGGTTGCGGCCCTTTTTTATACTTCTCCCCGGCCGATGCTATCGAGAGGAGATGAAGTCATAGTGCCGGCAATTTCCTGGCCCACAACATATTATCCCCTAATGCAATATGGCTTGAAATTAAAATTTGTGGATGTCGATCTTTTCACCCTGAACTATGATCTTCAGGCCCTGAAGTCTGCCATAAGTGAGAGAACCAGGGCAGTCATCGCTGTAAATCTTTTGGGTAATCCCAACGATTTCGATGAAATTAATCACATGCTCTCCGGACGGAATGTCATACTGCTTGAAGATAACTGCGAATCCCTGGGCGCCACACTAAACGGCAGGCAAACCGGCACCTTTGGTCTTATGGGCACATATTCCTTCTTTTTCTCCCACCATATCTGCACCATGGAGGGGGGCATGATTGTCACAGATGATGCAAATCTGCATGACATTCTCGTTTGTCTTCGCGCCCATGGCTGGACACGAAACCTGGCGCAAGAAAACACACTCTGCAAAAAAGCTGAGGATCCTTTCAGCGAATCCTTCCGATTTCTTCTGCCAGGCTACAATGTGCGCCCGCTGGAAATGGCCGGGGCTGCTGGCATCCAGCAACTGCGCAAACTACCTGACTTCATTGCTGCCAGAGCCAAAAATGCGGCAACTTTCAGAAGTCTGTTCGCTGATAATAAAAATTTCATCATCCAGCATGGTATTGGCGAGCCTTCCTGGTTCGGTTTTTCACTTGTGCTGTCACCACAGGCGCATACCCCAAGATCTGTAATTGTGAAGGCACTGATGGAAAACGGCATTGAATGCCGCCCCATAGTGGCGGGAAATTTTGCCGCCAAGGAAGTTATGCGCCATTTTGACTATTCTGTGCATGGCGATCTGAAAAACGCGGAATATATTGATGCCAATGGTTTTTTCATTGGCAATGACCATCTGGATCATGGTGGGGATTTGCGGCGCGTCCGGGAAATACTTCTGGCGCTTGTGGAGTGAAAATGATGAAAAAAGCACTTATTACTGGCATTACCGGCCAAGATGGCTCCTATCTGGCCGAATTTCTGCTTGAAAAAGGATATGAGGTGCATGGCATGAAACGCCGAGCCTCATCTTTCAATACAGCCAGAATAGATCATCTTTTTTCATCGGCACCCAATTTTTATCTGCACTATGGCGAGCTGACGGACAGCAGCAATATCATTCGTCTTGTCCAGGAAATACAGCCCGATGAAATCTACAATCTCGGCGCGCAATCCCATGTAAAAGTTTCCTTCGACAGCCCGGAATACACAGCGGATGTTGATGGGCTTGGCGCACTGAGACTGCTTGAGGCAATCCGCATATTGAGACTTGAGCACAAGACAAGATTTTACCAGGCTTCCACTTCCGAGCTTTTTGGCTATGTGCGCGAGATTCCCCAAACAGAGAAGACACCTTTCTATCCCCGCTCTCCATATGCCTGCGCCAAGTTGTATGCCTATTGGATATGCGTCAATTACCGTGAATCCTATGGTATATATGCATGCAATGGCATTCTGTTCAATCATGAATCCCCCCGCCGTGGTGGCACCTTTGTCACCCGCAAAATCACCCGTGGCCTTTGTCGCGTTCTGCTTGGCCTTTCTGGACCATTGCGTCTTGGCAACCTGGATGCATTGCGTGATTGGGGTCACGCAAGGGATTATGTGGAAATGCAATGGCTGATGCTCCAGCAGCAAAAACCGGCTGATTTTGTCATTGCCACTGGCAGACAGGTGACTGTTCGCGATTTCCTGCGGCTGGCAGCGGCAAATCTCGGGATTACTCTGGAATTCACAGGCCACGGCCTTGATGAAAAGGCCATTGTAGCCGCCATGGATACAAATCTGCTGCTAGAGCGCTACGGGAAACTGGACGCCGTGGACGCCATTGGAGTGGGTGATTGTATTGCCGAGGTGGATGCCCGCTATTTTCGCCCAACGGAAGTTGATACACTTTTGGGAGACGCCTCCCTTGCCAGAGAACTGCTGCAGTGGACGCCTGCAACCAGCCTTGAAGATCTTGCAGCCGAAATGATCGACTGCGACATGCGCTCCACCAGAAGCGAATTAATGGCCAAAATGGCACAATCCAGAGCATGTAAATTTTAATGATGAAAGGCATAGCGCTTGAACGCGCAAACACGTTACAAATATAGAATTTTTGAAATGTATAAATTTCAATGGCGGCATTTATAAATTATATCAACAAATTTGTAGGATAACCCATGCAAAAATATGCATCCGAGATATCATATTGGCAAAAGAGATATAATGAAGAAAATAAACAATTCCGAAATGATTGGTACAAGGAATTGATGAAAAAAATTTTGGCAACTAATGAAAACGCAATTTTCAATGAAAAGGTATTACTTGATTTTGGATGTGGTCCACGGGGTAGTCTTACGTGGGCAAACATGGCAAAACGACGTATAGGAGCCAATGTACTGGCACAAAGCTACCTAGAAAAATTTGAGAATAGCATGAGAATGCATAATATGGAATATTTGAAACAACATAAACATATATTCCTATTCCAGATAATACTGTAGATTTTGTATTTACAATAAACTCTTTCGACCATGCAGATAATATAGAGGCAATGGCATACGAGCTATTGCGTGTATTAAAGCCATGGGGAGTATTTGCCGGGAGCTTTAACCTTTTTGAAAAAGCTACACCAAGTGAACCGCAGACTTTAACCTATGAAATTATAGATGAGTTATTCTTAAAACATCTCAGAGATGTCAACATTAGAATGGCGCTTAAATCAATTCCTACATATGCAAATTTTTATGAAAATAAGCTTATTACCAAACTCGACACATCTCAACCAAGCATACTCTGGGTATGTGGAATAAATGTTAAATAACCAGCCGCTAGCATATAAAGAAATGATGAGTAAGGATAGGAAAAGGGGCATTCCCCTGCTTTTGCAGGCAAATGCCCCGACCCCTACACGGCAATATTGAGATTCTGGCCTATGCCCATGGCGGCAAGGCCGGCATCTCGCGCAAGCATCGCCTGCATTTCCGCGCCTTTTTGAATGGAGCCATTGATCAGGTTGGCGGTCATGGCCGCATCAAAATTAAGGGCCTCTTTTGTTATGGCCACGCTCATGGCCATCTGGGTGTCATCCATGACTTCCTCCTTAAGACAGCGCAATCCAGCGCTTTTTTGTTTTTATCGGTTTTTTCGATAAAAAGTTTAGAAATTATTTTGCCTTAAATCAGACATTGTCCTTTTTGCCCAGAGGGAAGAAATCCGTCACCGGCATCGCAAAGACAATGCCAGAGCCAGGCTCGGACAGGCAGGGTGAGGCGCGCACTGCCGAAAGTATCCGGTCCCTGTCCTGGGCGCGAACAAGTATCATCAGCATTTCCTTTTCCGGCACTATGGTAATGCCAAAAAAACTGCCGTCAGCCTCCGTGCCGGTGCCTCTGGCCCGGAAGATTGTGCCGCCTGTGGCGCCGGCATCCCTGGCTGCCGCCATTATGTCATCCGCAAAACCATAGTTGGCTATGACGCAAATAAGCTCATGGCCAGGTTTTTTTCCCGCAATTTCGGGTTGCATGCCATCCATGGAAACACCTTTTCCCAACATTTCGCTTGCAAGGTTTGGGCCGGAACGCAAAAAGGCCGTGACATCGAGAATAATGCCAATGCCCGGCATTTTTTTACACAGATCCGGAGCAGCGCGCAGAGCTTCCGCAATGGCTGTCATGTCCGGATTTGCCGCCAGGGTAAAGACAACTTCCTTTTCCGTATCCGCAAGGCACAACAGGCGCAAAATGCGGTTTGCGGCAGTGCCCCTGCCCAGCAGCACAGTGCTGCCACGAGCGCCCGCGGCCTTGGCTATGGCCACAACGCGGTCGCCGCGGCCACGCCGCACAACACTTATCAGCAGTCTGGCAGCAGTCAGCATCTGGCATTCCCTCCGCCGCGTTTTGCTGCCGCGCGGGCATAAAGCACGCCCAGAAGCTGTATGGCCACCAGGGGCGTCATGGCAATGAGGGCTATGACGCCAAAGGCATCCATACCGCCGCCTGAGCCAAAACGGCTGGCCGCCCCAAGTGTGAAGGCCAGAATAAATGTTGAAGCCATGGGCCCGCTGGCCACGCCGCCGGAATCAAAGGCTATCGCCGTGAACATGGGCGGGCAGAAAAGAGTCAGCAAAAAGGCCAGCCCATAACCTGGCAGAAGCAGATACCAGATGGAAAAGCCCAGGCTGAGGCGGACAATGGCCAAAGCCACAGCCAGCGCCACACCAGCGCACAGAAAAACAAGCAGCACGCGGCTTTTCACAGCGCCGCCGGAGACATCCTCAACCTGTTTTGTGAGAACCCACACGGCCGGCTCCGCAAAAACCGCCAGCGCCCCCAGGGCAAAGGCGGTGAAAATCGCTATCCAGGCAGAGTCATGGCTGGCCAGAACCGCGCCGAGGCTTGTGCCGGCCGGGATGAAGCCTGCCTTGACACCTGTGAAAAAGATGACCAGACCAATAAATGTGTAGATCAGGCCCATGCAGGTGCGTATGAGCCTGTAGGTGGTCATGTTGCGCAGCAAAAACAGGCGGAAGACGATGAAAAGACCTGCCAGAGGGGCCAGGGCCATGGCCGTCTCGGCTATTATGTGGGGCACATGGCCCCAAAAATGCGCCAGCAGGGACACGGCTGCCGCTTCCTGGGATGCTTCAGGCGCGGCCTGATGGCCGCTGCCCATGATGCCCAGCAGCAAAACCGCCAGCACAGGGCCAATGGAGGCAATGCCTATAAGGCCAAAGCTGTCGTCCCTGTTCCTGCCTGCACGCACCGCGGCCACACCTATGCCCAGGGCGAGGATGAAAGGTACAGTCATCGGCCCGGTGGTGGCGCCCCCGGCATCAAAGGCCACGCCGAGAAAATCCGGGCCTGCAAAAGCCGCAAGGACAAAAATCAGGCCATAGAATCCAGCCAGCAGCAGGCGCAGGGATATCTGAAAAACAACCCTGGCCAGGGCCACGGCCACAAAAATGCCGACGCCAATGGCAATGAGAGCCACCAGCACGGCTATGCTCTGGGCCGGATTGGCCAGTGCCACCTGCTGCGCCAGCACATGCACATCCGGTTCCGCAACGGTTATGAAAAACCCGGTCATCATGCCAGCGCAGAGCAGCAGGGGCAGGCTGCGCCTCTGGGCAAGAGCCGAGCCGGCCCGCTGGCCCATGGGCACAATGCCTGTTTCGGCACCCAGCAAAAAGATGCCCAACCCCAGGATCAGCAGGATTCCGCCAACCATGAATCTGGCGAAATCCTGCCCTATGGGCGCCACTGTGCAATGCAGCAGCAGCACAAGAAGCATCACGGGGATGACAGATGTCGCCGCTTCCTTCAGTTTGTCAAGCAATATCATGCCGGTATGCGCTCATTATTTTATTGTATGCCCACCGTGAAAGGATGGCTTGCGCTATTTCTCAAAAACAGACTTGAGAATGTTCTCCCAAGTGAACTGCTCGCCCTTTTCAAGTATCCTCAACACCCTTGAGCCCACAAACCAGGTAAAACCGCCGCCCACGCAGGCTCCCACGATTGAGCCAGTGTAGGGGAAGCGCTTGACAAAATAGTTGAGGATGATGGGTCCAAGCAGGGCGGCGATGACCACCAGCACCAGGGTGGATCCTGGCTGACGGCCATACTTGGCGCAGATCTTGCGCAACATGATATATTGCACGGCAATGAGAAAAGGCGCATCCAGACCCGGAATGGGGATGAGCCCAAGCACACAGGCGGCAATGGAGCAGAAGCGCACAATGTCCACGCATTCCTTGCGGCGCACGTTCTCCGGCTCCGCAGGCACGGCGCCTGCGGGCTGATCCCCGGCTGGCGCGCCAGGCACATACTGCAGGATGTCCTTTTTCATCAACGCCAGATCCTGGGGGCTGATTTTGCCATTTTCCGCCAGCTCGCAGGCCTCCGCCAGCCTGGCAACCCATTTGGGCGGCTCGGTTTTGGCATCCAGCATATAGGGAGTCAGAAGCTCATACTCCGCCGGTGTGATCAGCCCCTTGCTCTTGTAAAGCGAAAAGGCGTTCAGCAGATTTTCATTGTTGGCCATTATAGCCTCCGGCATTAAGCCAGTTTATACATTGGAGCGATTTTGCATCAGTTTAATCACATGCTGCCATCTTTTGCCTGAAAAACATATTTTACAGGACCATGGGCACAGGGCATCCGCAAAACGCGGATGCCTGAGAAATTCTTATCAAAATTGCTCCATTAGCGCACGAGGAATCTCACCTGTCCCCCAGCTTCAGCTCTTCCTGGCTTACTGGGGCGAATCCCCTGGCGCTCAAGGCCTGTGCGGCCTTTTCCATATCCGCATCGGCAACGCGAAAGATCACATAGGCGCGATCCTTCTGCCTGCCGACAAAAGCATATAGGTATTCAATATTAATGTCATTCCCACCAAGCACGTCCAGAGCGTCGGCCAGGCTGCCGGCGCTGTCCTTCAGGGGCACCGCCAGCACCGGGGTAATCTTGAAAACATAGGAGGCATTTTTCAGGACAGTGGATGTTTTGTAAACGTCATCCACAATCACGCGCAATATGCCGTAATTCTCAACATCGGCAATGGACAGGGCGCGCATGTCAATGTCGTTCTCACGCAAAAGATCCCCGAAAGCGGAAAGGGACCCGGGCCTGTTTTCGATAAATACGGACATCTGGTTCACAGTCATGGCAAAACCCCCTTTCAGTAGAGTTTGCGGTTGTCGATTATCCGCACAGCCTTGCCCTCGCTGCGCGTGATGCTTTTTGGCGCCACCAGCTTGACATTGGCATAAATGCCAAGCATGGACTTGAGGGCATCCACAAGCTCCTTTTCGCGGGCCGCGACGGCTCCCATGCTATCCGAAAACATTTCGCTGGTCATTTCCACATGCACATCGAGGGTATCGCTGTTTTTGACGCGATTGACCACAATCTGGTAGTTTGCCGGATAGCCATGGCGTATGAGCACAGTCTCAATCTGGGATGGGAATACATTCACGCCCTTGACTATCAGCATGTCATCACTGCGGCCCATGGGCTTGGACATCTTGACATGGGTGCGGCCGCAGGAGCATGGCTTGCGGCTCAGGACGCAGATGTCCCTGGTGCGGTAGCGGATGAGGGGGAAGGCCTCCTTGGTGATGGATGTGAAAACCAGCTCGCCCCTTTCGCCATCCGGCAGCACCTCGCCAGTATGCGGATCAATGATCTCGGCAATGAAGTGATCCTCGTTGATGTGCATGCCGCTCTGTTCGCTGCATTCAAAGGACACGCCAGGTCCTGAGAGCTCAGTCAGGCCATAGATGTCATAGGCCTTGATGCCCAGCGACTTCTCGATGTCGCGGCGCATCTCCTCGCTCCAGGCCTCGGCTCCGAATATGCCGGCTTTCAGCCTGATCTTGTCGCGCAGACCCTTTTCATGGACTGCCTCGCCAAGATAGGCCGCATAGGATGGGGTGCAGCAGAGAATGGTCGCCTCCAGATCGCAGAGAAACTGCACCTGACGATCCGTGTTGCCTGAGGACATGGGCAGTGTCAGCGAGCCCACCTTGTGGGAGCCGCCATTGAGACCTGGGCCGCCTGTGAAGAGGCCATAGCCATAGCAGACATGAACAACATCCTTTTTGGTGCCTCCTGCGGCCACAATGGCCCTGGCGCAGCATTCATCCCAGAGGTCTATGTCATGCTGGGTATAGAAGGCCACAACCCTTTTGCCAGTGGTGCCGCTGGTGGACTGGATGCGCACGCAATCCTCAAGGGGCCTTGCCAGCATCCCGTAGGGATAGGCCTCCCTGAGATCGTCCTTGGTAAGGAATGGCAGCCTGTGCAGATCGGCCACTCCGCCAATGTCAGAGGGCTTCACGCCCCGCTCATCCATCAGGTTGCGATAGTATGGCACGGAATCATACACACGCCTGACAGTGTCGCGCAGGCGCTCGTCCTGCATGGCGCGTATGACTTCCGGCGAGGCGCATTCAATCTCCGGCTGAAAATAATTCCCCTTGCCCATCAAAATCCTCCAGCGGGTTTAATTGGCACAGCCAATAATTCCTCATTCTTCGCCGCGCGCGGGTTTCCACTCCCTGCCAGACAGCCTGGCCAGGAAAGGCAGCAGAGCCTGTGTGCCCCTGCGCCCCTCCCCCTGCGCCTGCATGATTCTGTAAAACTCCTCCGCCAGGGCTGTGCATGGCAGCACAATGCCCATGCGGCGGCATTCCTCAAGGCAGATGCCAAGATCCTTCACAAAATGATCAATAAAAAATCCGGGCTCATAATCACCTGCCAGCAGGCGCCTGCCCCTGTTGTCCAGGGCTGCGCTGCCGCTGGAGCCGCGAACCACAAGCTCCAGCCATTTTTCCACATCAATGCCGGCCTGCTGGGCGAACAGCAGGGATTCGCACATGCCAAATGTCACACCGGCCACATTGACCTGATTGGCCAGCTTTGCCATCTGCCCCATGCCCGCCCCGCCGCAGTACATTATGGTTTTGCCCATGATTTCAAGACAGGGGAGAAGCCTGGCATAGGCCTCATAATCACCGGCGGCAAAGATGGACAGGCTGCCCTTTCTCGCGCCAGTGTCACCGCCTGTCACCGGCGCGTCAAGGGCAAAAACCCCTTTTTTGCCGGCCTCGGCAGCGATTTTTTTGGCAAGCCCGGCGCTGGAGGTGGTCATGTCGCAGATGATGCCGCCTTTTGCCATGCCCTGGAGAACACCATCACCCCCCAGAATGACCTCCTCCACATCGGCCGGCATGCCAACCATGGTGAAGACAATATCCGATGCAGCCGCCACCTCGCGCGGAGATGCCGCAAGCCTGGCCCCGGACTCAAGCAATGGCCTGGCCCTTTCAGGTGTGCGGTTATGGAGAGTGACGGCATAACCTGCCGCCAGCAGTCTCCGGGCCATTGCGCCGCCCATTATCCCGGTGCCTATCCAGCCCAGGGCCGGTCTGTCCGCCATCTGGTCCATCCTTGTTTTCTGTTTTAAAAAATAATTTTCTTGACCCAAAGTAAATGATAACTCATAATAAAATATTGATTATGTCAAGACGAGAACCCCACCCGGCCCCGCTATGCCGCCACCATCCGATACTGCCCCAACTCAACGGCGTATTTGTATTGAACAAGCCAACAGGCCCAACATCGGCCCAGTGTCTCGGCCTGTTTAAAAGGCTTGGGCAGAAAAAAATCGGCCATGCCGGCACCCTGGATCCACTTGCCACAGGTGTTCTGATAGTTCTGCTTGGGCAGGCCACCAAGCTCTCGCAGTGGCTTCTGGAATCCGGCGGCAAGACCTACAGCGGCATCATCCGCCTTGGCATCGAGACAGACACCTGGGATATTCTTGGCAAGGTGCTTTGCGAAAGCTCTCCCGCACATATCTCCACCAGCCAGCTGGCTTCTGGAATTGAAGCCTGGCAGGGCATGCGCGAACAGGAGATTCCCGCCTATTCGGCCGCCAAGCACAATGGTCAACCCCTTTACAAGCTGGCCAGAAAAGGCAAGGATATGCCCCGCAAGGTCAGGACAATAGAAGTTTCAAGGGCGGAGTTGCTGCATGTGGCGCTGCCCTTTGTGCATTTTCGCGTGAGTTGCGGCTCCGGCTCATATGTACGTTCCCTGGCCCACAGCTTGGGGAAACGCCTTGGCTGCGGCGCCGCGCTTTTCAGACTCACGCGCGAATACAGCCATCCCTTTGGCCTGGATGAAGCCTGTACACTGCCCGATCTGCGTCATGACCCGGAGCTTCTGGCCCGGCGCCTCCGCCCCCTTGGCGATGCGCTGCCAGGCTGGACCCGCATACAGGTGGACGCCAGGGGCGCCAGTGACGCGCGCAATGGGCGCCCGGTGCGGCATGATCCTGGCGCGCCAGCCAACGGCAATGCCATACTTTATGATGGAGATGCCCCCCTTGCACTGGCGCGGCTTTCGGAAACAGGCGATTCCTGGACCATCATCCGGGGGCTGTGGAACTAAACAAAAAGGAGAACTGCTGTGGTAATGGATGCTGATCAAAAAAAGGCGGTCATCACCGCCCATGCCACCCATGAGGGCGACACGGGCTCCCCTGAAGTGCAGATTGCCCTGCTCACCGCCAGGATCGAGGGCCTCACCGAACATTTTAAAGTCCATAAAAAGGATTTTCACTCGCGCACAGGCCTGCTCAAACTGGTCGGCCACAGGCGCAAGCTGCTCAACTATCTGAAAAACAAGGACATCCAGCGTTATCGCGCTCTTATTGAAAAGCTCGGTCTGCGCAAATAGCAATATCGGGCGCCTGCGGCCAGCCCGCGGGCGCCCGGCGCAAATCCCGCCATACAGAGCATTCATCAGTTGAAACGCTCTAGTGAGATGTCATGTTTTTACTGTCGTAAAAACATGAAGATCGCAAAGCAAAAAACGTGGTTTTTGCTTTGCTCACGCCGCCGCTGGCGGCGCGCAATCCCTAATCGGGATTGCGCCTATTGTCGCTTGACGCGACACTAGGCGTTTCAACCATGCGCGCTGGCGTTTTGCGGAAAAATTCAATTTTCCGCTCACTTTTGCGCGGGCGCTCCAGAAGAAGCGCCTCTCGCATTTGCCTATTTCCAATCGGCAAATGCTCTAACGTCAACAAAAGGGGGCTCCGGGAAAATCAGGCAGAGATGTTTCTGCCCGTTTTTGCCGGAAACCCCTTTCAGGAATCCTTATGAACAATGATATTTTCAATCCCGTGCGAGTAACCGCCACTGTTGGCGGCAGGGAAGTTATTTTTGAAACAGGGCGCCTGGCCAACCAGGCCGATGGCGCAGTCTGGGTGCAATGCGGCGGCACTGTGGTGCTGGTCACGGTCTGCTCCCAGCCGCTGGAGTTCGACAAGGGCTTTTTTCCGCTGACTGTTGAATATTCCGAGAAAATGTACGCGGCAGGGCGCATCCCCGGCAGCTTTTTCAGACGCGAAATTGGCCGCCCCTCCGAAAGGGAGACCCTGGTCTCCCGCCTCATCGACCGTCCCATACGCCCCCTGTTCCCCAAGGGGCTCAATGAGGATGTGCAGATTCTGGCCAGCGTCATCTCGGCGGATCAGGAGAATGATTCCGACATTCTGGCGATGACCGGCGCCTCAGCGGCCCTGATGATCTCCACGCTGCCCTTTGCCGGCCCTGTGGCTGGCGGCAGGGTAGGCCGCATCAATGGCCAGTTTGTGCTCAATCCCAGTTTTGCCGATCTTGCGGACAGCGACATCAATCTGGTTTTCGCGGCCAGCCGCGATGCCCTGACCATGGTCGAAGGCGAAGCCTCCTTTGTGCCGGAGGATGTGATCATCGAAGCCCTGGAATGGGGCAGAAAGGAAATACAGCCTCTCATAGACGCGCAAATGCAGCTGCGGGAGCTTTGCGGCAAGCCCAAGATGGAGTTTACTCCCCACGCGGACAATCCGGATCTGCTGGCCCGTGTTGAGGAACTGGCCCTGGGAGCCGGTCTCGACAAGGCCCTGCGCATCCCCGAAAAACTGCCGCGCAAGGAGGCCCGCAAGCAGGTCAAGAATGATGTCATGGCAGCCCTTGCCGGTGATCCGGCCTGGGCCAGTGACGAGACCGCCCTCAAGGCCGTGCCGGACATTCTGGCGGATCTTGAAAAGAAGATGGTGCGCAGCCGCATTGTCAACGAGGGCACGCGAATTGACGGCAGGGATGTGCGCAGCGTACGCCCCATCCAGATTCAGACTGGCGTGCTGCCCAGGGCCCATGGCTCGGCCCTGTTCAGGCGTGGCGAGACAAAATCCCTGGTGGTGACCACCCTGGGCTCGACCACGGATGAGCAAAGGGTGGACTCCCTTGGCGGCGATGTCACCAAGCGCTTTATGCTGCACTACAACTTCCCGCCCTATTGCGTGGGCGAGGTCAAGCCCATGCGCGTCTCCCGCCGGGAGATTGGCCATGGCGCCCTGGCGGAAAAGTCCCTGCGGCCCATACTGCCTTCAGAAGAGGATTTTCCCTTTACCCTGCGGGTGGTGGCCGAGACCATGGAATCCAATGGCTCCTCATCCATGGCCGCGGTCTGCGGCGGCTCCCTCTCGCTCATGGATGCCGGCGTGCCTGTGAGCGAGGCCGTGGCCGGCGTTGCCATGGGCCTGATCAAGGAGGATGACAAGTTCATCGTGCTGACGGACATTCTTGGCGATGAGGATGCCCTGGGCGATATGGATTTCAAAATCGCCGGTACAGCCAATGGCGTAACCGGCGTGCAGATGGACATCAAGATCACGGGCCTGACCATTGACATCATGCGCGAGGCCATGCGTCAGGCAAAAGAGGGCAGGCTGCATATTCTTGGCGAAATGGCCAAGGCCATTGCCGCCCCACGCGCCGAACTCTCCCCATATGCGCCGCAGCATGCGGAGCTGGAGGTCAATCCGGACATCATCCGCCTCATCATTGGCCCAGGCGGCAAGAATATAAAAGCCATCACTGCCGCCACAGGCGCAAGCGTGGACATCGAGGATTCCGGCAAGGTCTCCATATTCGCTCCCACCTCCGAGGCTTTGCAAAAGGCCAGGGAAATGATTCTCTATTATGACCAGAGGCCGGACCTGGGCAGGAATTATCAGGGCAAGGTGCGCAAGATCATGGAGATTGGCGCCATTGTCGAGATTTTGCCAAATGTCGAGGCTCTGGTGCACATCTCGCAGCTCGATTTGCAGCGGGTGGAGCAGACTGGCGATGTGGCCAAACTTGGCGACGAGATGCTGGTCAAGGTTATTGAGATCAATGGCGACCGCATCCGCGCCAGCCGCAAGGCTGTGCTGCTGGAGGAGCAGGGGCAGGAATGGACACCGGAATCCACCAGCCGTCCGGCCCGCGCCCCACGCGGCGACCATGGCTCCAGATCGTCCCACAACAGCAGCCATGGCGACAGGCGCCAGCACTCCTCACGGCCCCGCAACAATGCCAATGCCGACAAAAACTGATTATGACTGCCGGGGGCGCCACTTTACGGCGCTCCCGGCGGATGGGCATCCCCACCCCATGCCGGAGACAGACAATCATGTTTGGAAAAAAATCCCGTAAGAAAAATCAGAAGGAAGCGCCGGAACAGGAAGCCGCGCCAAAGCTGGACCACCGTTTTCACGCCGAGGGCCTGGGTGATGTCTGGGCGGCCCTGACCGGCCAAAATCCGGCGGCAATCATGCCCCAGGTGATTGGCACTGTCATCCATGACGGCGGCACAAGGCCGGCCTGGCAATGGCAAAGGGGCAATGAGGAATTTATCTTCATGGCCTGGCCGCAGGATCAGCCCATACGCGCCGGCGTGCTCATGGCCGGCCCAAAGGGCGCCCAGCTAAAGCCTGTGACGGCAGTGCCCCTGCTGGAAGGCTACCCCAATGATCTGCAGGTGGCGGAGGTCCATCCCAGGCTGGAGGGCCTCGGCGCCGATGTGGCAGTGACCATGATCGAGGACAAAAATCCCATGTGGTTCTTTGACCCCCTGTATGGCCGCGATCAGCCGGATCTCACGCCTGGGATCATGCACACCTTCTGGCTTTCTGCCGTGGCCTTTGGCATCCGCAAGGCACTGCTGGACTATGTCAGCATTGCCAGCGGGCCACAATTTGAAGCCCATGCCGAAAAATGGCTGGCGGAAAACCCCGATGCCAGCCGCACGGATGTGCCCCCCCTGAAAGTTGAGATCAAGGACAAACATTTCATCATGCCAGGGCGCCATTTCGGCGAATACCAGCTGCGCGCGGTCATCACCGACATTGAGGAGATGGCATTTGACAAGATGCCTGTAAAGGCATTGCATCTGGTGTTTCCCTTTGACAACAGGCCGGACATGCATCTGCCCCTGTTTGTGTCAGACCATGTGCTGGGCGATTTCAAACCCGAAAAGGATCAGGAAATAGAGGCCTATGCCTGGTTTCAGGGCAGAATCATCGATCTGGACTCCGGAGTTGGCGGACAGGAATAATGGCAGACAAAAAGCCCGCCCCCTGGTATGCGGGAGAGCATCAGGACGCCCTGTTCTATCTGCTCATCGCGATTTTCTTCATTGAGCTGATTGTCGGCGGCATCTCCTTTTTTTATGGCATAATCCATGCCCGGCCAGAGGCTGCCGGCGGACCTCCCGTGGCGCGTTTTCCCTGGCTGGCATGGATTATCGCCTCCGTTCTTGCGCCTGTTGCCCTGCTTCTGGTGGTGCATCTGGCAGGCACATGGCTCTCGCGCATGCTCACCAGGGAGGATGCCCAGACAGGCGGGGAGGCCGCTCTGGCCGATGATGACCATGTGCCGGATGGCATGAAACGGTTTTACGCTTCAGTGCGCCATGCTCCCACCATTGTGCTGCTCTGTGGCATACTGCTCATTGGCGCTGGCCTTTTTTTTGTGGATGGGGCAATCTCGGCCCTGGGCCGCATTGGCGTGGCCCTGATGCCGCATATTCCCTGGATTGCCGGCAGCGCGGCGGCATTGCTGGCCATCTGCTTTCTGGCTCATGCCCTTATGGTTTACCGCCAGCGCAAAATGGAAAATGAATACGCCTGGCGCAGGGAGGTTCTGGAAAAAACCGGTCTTGTGCTGGTGGATAAAAGCAGCGTGGCTCTGCCGCGCGACAGCGCCCAGCAGGCGCTGATTGCCCCGGATGAGCCGGCGGCACTGCCGCCTGTGATAGAGATTGAGGCTCTGCCGGGCAGCCCTGACAAACAGGATAAAAAGGACGGCCCTGAATCGCAGCCCCTCAATAAATGAAATATTATCTCACAGCTGGCGCATTTTATAAATGCCGTATGGCCTCCCCTGGCCATCCACTGGCGAATAGGCCACCGGCAGAAAGCCATGCTTTCTGTAAAAACGCAAACCGTCCAGATTCCCCGCATTCACGTCCACAAGCAGCGGCCCATGCCTGCCCCTGGCCCAGGCCAGCAGCCTTGAGCCAATGCCCCTGCCGAAATTGCCGGCTGCCACAAAGAGCATGGCTATTTCTGCGCCATCGCAGGCCATAAATCCGCACAACTTACCGCCTTCAACGGCAAGCCACAGCTCAGGCTGGTCTGACAGCAATTGCGGCATCTGCGCGTGTATGTCCTCAAGATCATCCTTTTTCACAAAATCATGGCTTGCGAGCACGCTGCCATGCCACAGGGCCACGAGTTCGGCAAGCCGGCTCCGCGGCGAATCTAATAATTGTATTTCCACTTGATGCCGCCCCAGGTATTGTCCTGCTCGGTTCTGAACTCAAAACTTGTGCGCGGCGTAAGCTCCAGCTGGATTATAAAGGCTGTGCTGTCGGCCTTCATGCCCTGTTGCACGCCCATGTAAATCATGTCGTTGATATATTTGCCCATCTCAATGGTCGTGCCGGCAGCCGTGGTCTCCCCAGGCTCGCCGCCCTGCTCCGCATTGGCGGATCCAAGCCGCAGCACATCCACACCCAGGGTCTTTTTGGCAACATTGAGAATGCCGCCGGCGCCAGAGCCAAAACCGGCAAGCTGGGCCACGGCTCCGGCAAGCTGCAGGGCCTCCAGCCGGCTAAGATCATTTATGCTGCGGCCAAAAAGCACCCGCGAGAGGATTTCATCCCGCGGCAGGGAAGGCTCGCTGGTCATGCTCAGTTTTATCTTGCTCACAGGACCGCTGACAATTATGTGCGCGGTGAGATCCGGTGTTTCATTGGTGAGCTCAATATCCAGAAGGGGATTGGCCAAGGAGCCGCCTGCAAAGGTTACCAGGCCGCGGCTCATGACGAAGTTCTTGCCCAGAAAATCAAAGTTCCCCTTCACCACGCTGATGTTGCCTGTGACCTGCGGGTTGAAAGCTGTGCCGCCGATGAGCAGATGCGCCTGCCAGATGCTGGTCAGGCCCCTGCCCTCCACTGTAAACCGGGGCAGCATGTTGAAGCGCACATTGAGACTGCCCTGGTTCTTGCTGGCGGCCACGGGAGCGGCTGCGGCCTTCTCCTTTTCTTCCTGTTCCTTCTTTAGCTGCTGGGGCGTGGTTATGGGCAGGGTGGTGACGCTGCCGCCAAAAGAGATATTGTCCAGAAGCACCTCGCCCTGATTGACAATTATCTCGCCATCCACAACTGGCGCCATGGCCGCGCCAGTGACCCTGGCATTGCCGGAGAGCTCAATGTGCACATCCCTGCGCCGCAGGGGCTTGAGACGGTCAATTTTGGCGGTGATATCGAGATCGGTGCCAGCCAGGGCGCCGCTGCCATTGACATTGACTGTGCCCCCCCGGCCATCGGAGGCGTTGAGGGCCAGAGTCATGCTGCCTGGCAGGGAATCAACCGCTCCCTGGGGTGCGGGCTTTTTCCTTACGCCCTTGTCGCTTAGGTCCAGACGCAGATTTATATCTGTCAGCAGAACTCCAAGAAGCAGATCCTCAAAACGGGCCTTGTTGATATTGATGCCGCCTGTGATGCGCGGCGTCGCCAGGCTGCCGGCCGCGTCAATATTGACGGCCACCCTGCCATTCAGGCGTTTGTCCGGCATGGGCAGCAGATTCCAGATGGGCCCAAGGGCGCCATCCCAGCGCACTTTGGCCGAGAGATTGCCCTTCATGTCCGGCCTGGGGATGCCATCGGCGCCAAAAAGCAGAGGCAGGCTGGCATTGACGCTGGCAACAGTGCCGCCAAGGGTTTTCACTGTCTCCCGATCGAGATCCAGGGCAAGGGCAAGATTGCTTGACGCGCCCCTGTTGGCGATGGAGCCCTTGAGGGTGGCGCCCACAGGCGCCAGGGGCACGCCAGGCACCTTGACCTTGCTGACGGCCAGATTGAGATTGCCCTGCGGCCTTTGGGGAGTGCCCTTAAGGGTGATGGCGGCGGAGGCCGAGCCCTCCGGTATCTGCGCCACCAGGGCCTGCCAGGGTTTAAAAGCCAGATTGTCCAGTCTCAGGTCAAAATCCAGCTTGTCCGGCGCCAGGGCGCCGGTGGCTCTCAGTCTGCCCGATGGGGTGATTGCCAGATCAAGATTGCGCACGCCAATGCCCCTGTCGCCATATTCCACATGGGCTGTGCCGGCGGAGCGCACGCCAAGCAGCGCCTTGCCGCCATTGGCGGGGACATTCATCCTCACATCAAGGGTGCCCACCTCCACCTGCCCAGGCTGCCATTTGGCCGCCAGATTGGCCATTATGTCTCCGCTGGTGGCCACCCTGGCCTCCAGTGGCCCGGCAATGGGGCCCTGGGCGCCCACCTTGACGCCAAATTTCATATCTGCCGCGTTTATGGATGCGGCCTCCACATTTGCCCGGATAGCGAGCTTTTTGAAAATATCGTCAAGATGCACATCGCCTGTCAGTCTGGAGATGCTCACGCCCTTGCCGTCGCTTGCCGAGAGCATTGCAAAAGCCGGAATGTCCAGGCGCACATTGGCCTGCTGCCCGGAGCTTGTGGAGGCAAGCCCCACGTCCGCCCTTATCCTGCCAGAGAAATTCTGCCCCGGCACAAAGGCCGCAATGGCATGCCAGTCGGCTATTTCCAGGCCCAGGGAGCCATCCAGCGCCGGTTCTGCCCCATCTGGCAGCCTGGCGGCCATATTGCCCCGCGCAGCCAATCCAAGGGCATCCAGACGCAAGTCGCGCAGACCGGCCAGCCAGCCTCCGCCGCTGGCAGCTTTTTTTGGCAATTGCTGAAAATGACAAAGGGCGCTGAGATCCAGCGGCTCATTGTCCACCTTGCCGGAAAGGACAAGATTGACGCGCTGCTCATTCTCCAGCGCCTTTATGGCCGCATCCGAAAGAGGCAGATCCAGACCTTGGGAGCTTATGGCAAGCCTGAGATCCCGCAGACTGTGTCCATCCTTTTCAATGTCGCTGGCGGCAAGGCTGATTTCCGCATCCACCACTGGCAAATCGCCCCTGACGGCCATCTGCAGGCTAGCAGGGGAGCGGAGCATTGCAAGAGGGGACTGCTCTTCCCTTTGCGCCTCCAGGGGCTGGATTGCGAGATTGAGGCCAATATCCAGCGGGCCATCCACACTGTCCCGCCGCCAGCCTTCGCCGGACTGCCACTGGCCGCTGCCGGCAAGGGTGACATGGCCGGCCTTGAGACTGGGTCCGTTCAGATGCACCCTCATGGCCTCCCTGCCGGCTGTGGCATTGACATCCAGGGCCAGATCAATGTTCTGGCCAAGGAATCCGGCTGGAATGTCAGCCACGGCAAGGGCCGTGTCCGCAATACTGGTTCGCATGCCAAGGCTTGCATCCAGGGCGCCATTGACCGGCTCCACCTTGAGGGTGGCCCCGGCCTTGAGATCGCCAAATTTCATCTGGCCAAGATCCACCGCCTCATTGCCGGCATTTTTCAGGCCGGCATCTGCCTTGAGATCGAGCACGCCCCTGATCAGGGACATGGCCAGACTGGCGGAGAGGGCTGGCCTGGCCTCCACTTTTTGCGGCAAAAGGCCGCCAGGCAAAAGCACAGGCTCAATGCGCACTCCATCCACCACCACGTCCGGCAGCCACCAGTGGGGGGCGGCCAGAAAATCGGCGGCCTGCCCAAGCATTTCCCGCACATCCGCCAAAGTCACAGGTTTGGATGGCGCCGGCGGCTCCGGCTCCGGCCCTGTCTCCGGCAGCCGCGAAACATCGACATTGAGCGCCTGCACGGCGCTGATATGCAGCCTTGCCGGCAATTCCCGCCAGTTCAATGTAAATCTGTTTTCAGGCGCAGCCAGCCAGACCCCCTTTGCATCAGAGGCCTCAATGCCAAACTGGAAATCAAGGGGCAATGATCCGGACAGGCTGGTTATCCTGAAGGCCATGCCCTTTGCGCCAGGCGCTGGCGCAAGAATGGCGTTCACCTCGCTCACAAGCCAGGTCTGGCCGGACACAGTCTGGGTCAGCCAATAACCGGCGGCGGCAGTGGCCACGATCAGCAGCAACACCAGCAGGGCAAAATATTTGAGAATGAGGCGAAAAATCCGTCTTTTGGGGCGCTTTGGCGTGGTGGCGCCAGTCTCGGCGCTGTTTTGCGGGGGAGCGGCCTGCTCCTGTTTTGCTTTGCGGCCAAACATCAGAATGACTGCCCTATACTGATATAGAATTGCACAGGCGGGTCATCATCAATGCGGTGCAGCGGCGTGGCCACGTCCAGCCGCACGGGGCCAATGGGCGTATAGTAGCGCAGGCCAAGGCCTGTGCCCCAGTCCATGTCGCCAAATATCCGCGGAAACTCATCTTTATAGACCATGCCGCCATCCAGAAATGGCACAATGCCGATATTCTCCGCAACCATGAATCTGGCCTCCAGGTTCACCACCTGATATGAGCGTCCGCCCAGCGGATCGCCCTCGCTGTCCCTGGGGCCAATGGACTGATAGGCATAGCCGCGCACCGAGCCGGCCCCGCCGGTGAAATAGCGCAGGCTTGCGGGTATGCTGGCCAGGGAGGTGCTGCCAGGCATGGCGCCGCCCTCCACCCTGGCGGCCAGCACTATGGTGTCGTCAATAACGCCATCATTCTTGCGGCCAAGCGGCGCATAATATCCGGCCAGGGCAAGAGTGCCGGCAAAGGCGCCGAACCGCTCCTCATAATAGCCACTGAATGGCTCCAGCTTCAGCTCCATCTCGGCGCCGCTGCTGGGGTTGAGTTTATTGTTGCGGCCATCATAGCGCAGGCCGCCGCGAGGGCTTATGACGCCATAGGCATGGGTGTCGTGCTCATTGTCCTTGAGGGAGCCGCCCTCCGCGAAAATGGATATGCCGCCCCACCACTGTCTTGCCAGCTTGCGCTGGATGCCAATATCGCCCTTGACGCTCTGCTGCTGGTAGGCGTCCGTGTTTTCCCACAGGGCCGCGGCATCGGCAAAAAGCTTCTGGTCCCTGGCCAGAAATGCCGGTTTTTCAAAATGTGTCTTGATGCCCGTGAGCTGCTGGGAGATGGGCACATCCACAGTGAGTTTTTCGCCATTGTGGAACAGGTTGCGATGCTCCCAGGTGCCCTCAACGCCAAAGCCGGTATCGGTATCATAGCGGGCGCTGGCCGTGACCGAGCGCTCAGGGCCGGCCACAAGGTCTATGCCGGCAGGCAGAATGGCCGCCCCCTCCCTTTCTCCATCCGTATCCATGCGCAGATCGGCTGTTTCGGCCTTTGCCTCCACGGACCGGAAAATGCCAAGCGCCCGCAGGGTGTTGGCATAATCGGCGAGGAGGTTCTCATCCCAGGGCTCCTCGCCAGGCGTCCAGGGCATGAGGCGCCGCAGATATTCCCGGCTCACATTCTCGTCGCCATGAATGATAATGTCGCCCATCAGGGCAGGCGGTCCGGGATCAATGGTGATGCTGGCATTGAGCTGGCGCTCCTGCCTGTTTAATGTATAGAGGCTGTCCGTGATTTTCGCCAGTGGGTAGCCGGTCTTGCGCAGTCTTTCGGGAATTTCCGCCACCGCCTTGAGCATGTCGTCGGCCACGACCGGCTTGCCGGGTTCTATGCCCGGCACTGTGTCCGGAAAATCCGGAGGCGGCAGCTCCTCTTTTTGCAGCCCCCAGAAGCCGGTGATGCGGGTGCGGTGCCTGAAGGCCTCAGGAATGACCGGCTCCGGATCATAGATGACATCGGCATGGCCAACAGTGAACCTCGGGCCGGGAATCATTGTCAGGGTGACCTTGACAGGCTTGGCGCTCTCCTCATAGGCCACCTCCGCCCGCCCGTCATAATAGCATTGGGACTGCATGAGCTTGACCGCAGTCTCCTGATCCTGCCTGGCGCGGCGCTCCAGGGCCAGCATGGAATCCGGCAACTCCTTTTTGAGCTGCAAAAGCTGGCTTAAATCCTTCATTTTGCCCGCAAGGTAGTCCTCGCCGCCCTCCACCTTTATGTCGACGGCATATGGCACCGGATCTCCCTGCCATACCGGATCCACGCCATTCTGGGAATCCGCGGCCTCGGCGCCAATATCCGTGTCTTTGGCCAGCAGGCCGCAGCCGCATAGCGCCAGCGACAGCAGGCACAGGCAGAGGGCCCGGAAACAGGCCATGGCTGTATCCATGCGGCAGGGATGGCGGATTTCACCGCCTGACATTGTCCCGTTTGACTTCATTGCAGATTAATCATACCCAACTACAGAATAACCCGCAATATATGACTTTTCCTTAATCCGGCGCCACAGGGCGCCATGGAGTGCGCAATGGCTTTTTATGACGCGGTGCTTCATCTGGACAGTGGCGAGGAGTCCATGGCCGGCCTTGTGCTGCGCAATGCCGCAAACTATCTCAATGGGCTGCCAGATGAAAAATTTCAGCTGGATATTGTGGCCAATGGCGGGGGCGTGCTGCATTTCTCCCGGCCAAATCCGCAAATGCGGCAAACTGTGGAGGAGCTCATGGCAAGGGGCGTGCGTGTTAAACTCTGCGCCAATGCCCTGCGGGAGCACTCCATCCCGCCGGAGAATGTCTGGCCTGGCTGCCAGATTGTGCCGGCCGGCCTGGTGGAGGTGGTGCGCCTGCAAAGGGATGGCTTTGCCTATATCAAACCCTGAAAACCATGCAGGTTGAGAGGGAACACTACCCGCTGCTTCTGGCCATAAGCGCCTCCCTGTTCTGCACGCCCCTGATGGTGGCGGGCATCAATGCCGTCTTGCCGGAACTGGCCAGGGGCATAGGCGCCGGCGCCACAGAGCTGAGCCTCATTGGCACGCTATATTCCCTGGGTCTGGCCATTTTCCAGCTGGCAAGCGGCAGTCTGGGCGACATTTTCGGCCACAGGCGGCTTTTTCTGGCCGGCGCCATATTGTTTGGAATCTCCGGGGCCGTGCTGGGCTTTCTGCATTCCATACCGGTGTTTTTGCTGCTGCGTCTGGCCCAGGGCATAGGCGGCGCCATGCTCAGCGCCAGCGGCCTGGCGCTCATAGCGGCCTGCGCCCCGCCGGAAAAAAGGCCCATCTATCTTGGCATCAGCGGCGGCGCGGTCTATGCGGGCATTGCCTGCGGGCCGCCCATAGCCGGTCTGGTGACAGGCCTCCTGGGCTGGCGCTGGCTGTTCTGGGGCAGCGCCCTGGGCATAGCCTGCGTTTTCATGCTGATGAAATATTCGGTGGCCCAGGACTGGCGCCCTTCTGCGCGACAAAAATTTGACTGGCAGGGCTGCCTGCTATACAGCGTGGCCATGATTGGCCTCACCGCCGGCGCGCCGGTCATGGCCGAAAACGCCCTGGCCGGATGGAGCTGCCTGGCCGTCTGCCTGGTTTTTCTGATCATCTTCTGCATCCGCGAGCTTGGCTGCCGTTTTCCCATGCTCAACCTGAAGCTGCTGGCCAGAAACCGCGTCCTCTCCCTCTCCTCCCTTACGGCCTTTGTCAACTACGCCTCCTTTTTCGGCCTTACCTTCTATTTTGGCATATATGTGCAGGTGGGCAAGGGTCTGAGCGTGGAGATGACAGGCCTTGTGCTGGCCCTCCAGCCCCTGACGCAGGCATTGACAACACCCCTGGCATCCAGGCTCTGCCTGGCCTGGTCCGCAGGAGCCATCAGCTCCCTGGGCGCGGCCCTGTGCGGAGCCGGTCTCATTGCCGGCGCCTTTCTCAACATCGACACCCCCCTGTGGGTGATGTTTCTGGCACAGGCTTTGCTAGGCTCAGGCATGAGTTTCTTTGCCCTGGGCAATACAGCCATAATAATCGAGAGCGCGGGCAAAAAACATATTGGCCAGGCCTCCGCCCTGACAGGCGCGGTGCGCACCTCCGGCCAGCTGTGCAGCATGGTTGTCATAACCCTCACCCTGAGCCTCTTTCTCGGCAATCAGCCCGTGAGCCTTGCGGTGATGGACGGATTCATCACCAGCATGCATCTCAACCTGGCGATTTTTGGCGTTCTCAACCTGGCGGCAGTGTTCACGTCCCTCACCCGCAACCGTGTTGTCAAAAAAATAAGACAATAATTACAGCATATTAATAATTTTTTTGTATTTTACTGCTTAAATGGTAAAAAAAGTCTAAAGTTTAACCAGCCATTGCCGTTGAGAATGGCAAGGACGGTGAGGTCGTGCCAGATATGCAGAAACCGGAAACACAATCCGCGCAGATGCGCATCATGCTCAAGAGCTACGAGCAGCAGTTGCTGGCAGCTCGCCGCCTGGCCCGTTTTCGGGTGAAAAAGCGCCTGGCAGAAGGCCTGCCGCCGGAGGATCAGGATCCATCCTACAATCGCGCCCAGTTTGTGCAGAAGGTGGCACATGAGCTGTATGACCGGCTGGTCTATACTGGCAGCGAAAACCCGGTGGTGGAAAAGATCAAGGCCGAGCTGGGCAAAAGACTGAATCTGGAAGTGGAGTTCACCTATCCCCCGGGCGGCACATTGTGCATAGCCGTGCGCGAGGATGGCGAGCTCAGGCCCCTCAATGCCGAGGAGCAGCGGGAATACAGGGATGTGTTGCGTGGCATAACCACAAGCCAGGTCAACAGGACCATGCTCAAGGAACCGCCGCATAATGGCATTTGCTGTTGAATGGTAATGGCCTGCAAGGCGGGTCAGGAGAGAACGTAATGGAAATCTGCAATACTTCGCCAAATATTTTTGACGCGGCGGCCAGGGGCCCGGTGACCATGCTTGATGAAAAGGCCGGGCAGGCTGCCCAGGCCACTGGGGCCGAGGCCGACAGGATCAGCGTGTCCCACGATGCCCTGCTGCTGACAGAGGCCCTCAGAACAGCCCAGTCCGCCCCGGATGTGCGGGAGGACAAAATAGCAGCCATACGCAGCAGGATTGCCAATGGCACCTATAATATTGACGCCAGGCTCATTGCCGGCAACATTGTGAAAGAGGATCCCGGCCTCTTCATTCGCTAGACAGCCACCTTTTTTCTGTATGCTGTCATCTGGCCAGCCTGCAGGCTGGCCTTTTTTGTGGATGCCGTCCGCTGGCATAATCTGATCATGCAGTATTGGCAGTCTGCCAATGGTTTCTGGCATAAAATGTGCATCGTTATTTGCAATTTTTATTAACAGGGCAAATTTTTCCTGTTTTGCTCCGTTCAGGCCCCAGGGTCTGGCAACAGATGTTTAGCATAAATACACCTCAATCCGCCATGCTTACCGGAAATGGACCCAGGGGGCCGCACAAATCCGCCAGGCGATTGACATGTGGAGGACCACGTGAGCATTTCAATTAATCACAACCTGCTGGCCGCCAATGTGGCCAACAACCTGAACGACCATTATTCGCGGCTGGCCGTCTCCACCCAGAGGCTGTCATCCGGCCTGCGGGTCAATGGCGCCGCGGATGACGCAGCCGGGCTGGCCATCCGGGAGCTGCAGCGCTCCGAGATCGCAGCCCTGCATCAGGGCGTGCGCAATGCCAATGACGCCATCTCGATGATCCAGACCTTTGACGGGGCCCTGGGCGTCATCGATGAGAAGCTCATCCGCATGAAGGAGCTGGCCGAACAGGCCGCCACAGGCACCTATGACTCAACCCAGCGCCTGATGATCGATTCCGAGTTTCAGGCCATGGGCGAGGAGATCAACCGCATTGCCCGCGCCACGGATTTTAACGGCATCAAGCTCATCAATGGCGAGTTTGAGGTGCCACCCACAGAGATTACGGGGCCGGATGGCAAGACCTACGATGTCTCCCTCAATGGCAGCTTTGTGGATGCCTGGAATTCCGCCGATGCCACACAAAATGGCGACTGGGATTTATCGGGCATTACCAATCCGGGCGCTCTCGTCGGCAACCATAATATTACCATCACAAATAATAATATTATGCAGATTGATGGTAATTTTTTGTTGGTGGATGCACCCAATTTACCCAACAATATTCCCGTGGGCACACAAATAAATATAGTTTCACGCGGACCTATGGATTTTGGTAACGGGCCCGAGAGCGTCTTCACGATTAATGGCAATACTGTAATTGCACAGAATAACAATACCACCCTTACATGGCAGGACAACAGTGTTAATCCACCCATAACTTTTAATGCTTCTCTTACAGACAAAAACGGTAATCCGCTTGATTTTACCGCAGTTGCTGCAGGAAGCACCGCCAGCTGGACTGCCCAGGCTGGCCACTCTTTCACGGCCAGCGAAGGCACCGTGACCCCAACAATGAACGGCGACACATTGACACTGGAGCTGGATCTTGGCAACGGGAACAAAATCACCCAGAGCTGGGATGTGACCAATGGCGAGGATCGGGCGCTTTCAAGTGTTTCCATCAACCTGAATATTGTTGATACAACCCAGAAACAGGATGATGATTCCGACGACAAGATCCCCGACAATGTGGTGAAAATCCATTTTGGCCCTGGCAATGATTCCGCCGAGGACTACTACTACATCAACAAGCATGACGCCACGCTGAAGGGGCTTGGCCTTGAGGGTGTGAAAATCCAGACCCAGGATCAGGCTCAGGATGCTCTTGTCTCTGTCAACAATGCCATAGTGGCCAAGGACAAGATCCGGGCCGAGTATGGAGCGGACCAGAACAGGCTGGAAAACACCCAGTCCGCCCTGCTTATCCAGGCGGAAAACATCCAGGCCTCGGAATCCCGCATATCCGATGCGGACATAGCCCAGGAGATGACCACCTTTGTGCGCAACCAGGTGCTGACCCAGTCCGCCATTGCCATGCTGGCCCAGGCCAACTCCGTGCCCAATATGGTAATGAGGCTAATCGGGGCGTAAACATGGCCACCATCACGCCATTCCGCAAATACGCGCTGCAAAATGCCGCAAGCGTGCCGGAGCAGGAGCCTGAGGACATCAGGCTGTTCAGAAAGATTGCTGAAAGCGAGGATATCCGCATCCTGCTGGGCAATTTTTTCCTCAAGCTGGCCGCCTCGGAATCCTCCCGCGTGGATACCCCCCATGCCGATCTGCTGGACCGGATGCTGGCTGGGCGGGATATCTCCTGCACAGAGCAGCTGCGTATTCTGGTGAAAAATCTCGATATGCTGCGCATCTACGATATTGGCACAGAGATGCGCAAAAACCGGCTGAAAATGCTAAAGGAGACAAATCATGGTCTTGGCCCGCGTTTTACCGATGATTTTGCGGTAAAATGCAAGGACAATCCCGTCCAGACAGGATTGCGGACAAAAACTGAAAATTCCTGACAGCTCCCGGAGGTATCGCTTTCAGATTTTTGTTTTGTCACATGAGCCTGTTGCTCCTTCTCTCCCGGCCCTGACCGGGGGAAATTAACGGTCGCGCCCAATTAGTGCAGGGGCCCGGCCATATCCGCTCAATGGAGGTAAGGCAATGAATTTTCAACCCCTTCTAAATCCGCCCCCGTGTAAAGAAAGTTGCTTTATTGCACACTTTTTGCTACACACACACACATTCGCAACGCCATGGGCCGCCCACGGCGCCGCTCGAGTTTAATACCCCGCCACCACGGTTTTTAAACCCTGGAGGGGTAAAATGAGCATCAATACCAATCTGGCCGCCATCTCCGTGGCCAGAACTCTCAAAAGCAATTATTCGCGCCTGGAGGAATCCACCAGGCGGCTTTCAACCGGCCTGCGCGTAAACTCCGCCGATGATGACGCTGCCGGGCTGGCCATCCGCGAGCTGATGCGCTCGGACATCTCCGCCCTGCGCCAGGGCATGCGCAATGCCAATGACGGCATCTCCATGCTGCAGGTGGCGGACGGCGCCCTGGGCATCATTGACGAGAAGCTCATCCGCATGAAGGAGCTGGCCGAACAGGCTGCCACAGGCACCTATGACTCCACACAGCGCATGATGATCGACTCCGAGTTTCAGGCCATGGGAGAGGAAATAGACCGCATTGCCCGCGCCACGGACTTCAATGGCATCAAGCTGCTGGATGGCTCGCTGTCCGGCACCCATGATGGCTCGGGCATCGCGTCAAGGGGAATGCTGAAAATCCACTTCGGCACCCTGAACGACAGCGCCGAGGACTACTATTATGTGGACATTGATGATTGCACCACAGCTGGCCTTGGCCTGAGGGAGCGCCTGCCCTTTCCTGACGCTCCATCTTCGGTGTCCTGGATTAATGAGGCCAAAATAGACTATGTCGGGCGGCATATAATTCTCGATATCCAGGATGGAATCGCCGGGGAGGGCACGTCGGCTTTCATGCAGGGTCTGGATTTCTACCAGCTGCCTGTTGGCCTGGAAAACATCACCATAACTTCCAATGGCTCCAAGGCCAGGCCTTTCCACAAGCCGCATGTCAGCCTTTTCCTGTCCAGTGGCCAGCAGCTTACAGGCGTGCGTAACAGCGCCACTGTAACCGCCAACAGATGGGATGCCATCATTGACTCCGCCGGAAATACCAAATCCGAGTCAATCTACGCATGGTGGAACAATCATTCCGGCACAGATGTTATTGAAGAGGGCAAGAAGCAGGGAGTATTCGACCAGAATGCCCGCTACATCAAGTTTGTGGATTTGGAAAAGACGCAGAACACTCCTGGCTTTTCAACCACCTTTGGCGGCTTTAAACTTACTTCTGTGACGGGAATCAATGAAATCGGTTCCAATGTGGCCAATTACCAGGGCACCATGACCGATGAGATCTATGAACTGGACACCATCACTTCCGATCTGGTCTTTTTCATTGGCGGCCATGATAATCCCACAGGGGGCTGCAACCGTTACAGGCTGCGCATTGAGGCGGATATTACCGATGAGTTCCTGAAAAAACTTAAAGGCTGGGCGGGAGATGGCGAGCTGGGAGAGCCAGGGGACATAATCCACATCGACACCCAGGAAAAGGCCCAGAACGCGCTTGTCACTGTGAATGAGGCCATAGTCAAAAAGGACAAGGTGCGCGCCCATATTGGCGCCCTGCAAAACAGGCTGGAAAACACGGTCACCAATGTGACCAGCCAGTGCGAGAACCTTCAGGCCGCGGAATCGCGCATCTCCGATGCCGACATCGCCAGGGAGATGACGGATTTTGTGCGCTGCCAGATTCTCAGCCAGTCATCCGTGGCCATGCTGGGGCAGGCCAACAGCTTCCCGCGCATGATGATGACCCTCATTGGGGCCTGACATGCGGGGATCCAGGTTTTGCGCCGCTCCCGCAGCAATGCGGGGGCGGCGCTGCCTGTCATGGGATAATCTTGCCCTCAGCCAAATTCAGGTTGCATTTTTTGGGATCAATGCCAGTCGCAGATCCATGTTGACATGCAAAAAAACTTTGGCCCAAATAGGATGCCCCAGCCACATAAAGCGCCTCTCCCCCATGCATGGAGATATATGAGCATTTGCCATTCCTGCAACCTTGACAAACTTTTCACACTTAAATAAGTTTTTACAGGCGATTGTGTTTATAAATTCAAAAATATCCATCAGGGAGAGACAGCCATGTCCTCAGACAATAGAAAGAAAGTCATTGATGCCCTTAACAAGGCCCGTTCCATGGAACTGCAGGCAATCCACCAGTACATGATCCAGCACTATCTGCTGGACGGCATGGACTATGGCAAGCTCTGCGCCTACATGAAGCTCATCGCCATTGACGAAATGCGCCATGCGGAAAAATTTGCCGAGCGCATCGAGGCCCTTGGCGGCACGGCCACCTGCGACAATGCCGGCCCCATCGAACAGCCCCAGACCATCAAGCAGATCTATCCCTTTGATGTAAATATGGAGGAAAACACGATTTCCACATATGCGGAGCTGGCCGAAGTGTGCGACAAATGCGGCGATCATCCCAGCGCCGACCTGTTCCATGAGATCATCAAGGAAGAGGCCGTGCATCTTGGCTACTACCAGGACACCCAGAAGCATATCGACACCCTTGGCGACGCCTATCTTGCCCAGGTTGCCGGCACATCCAAGCACAGCGGCCCCATCAAGAGCTTTGTGAAAGTGATGGAAAAGGAAGAATTCTAGAATCCTGTCTTTTAAGACTGGCAGCCGGCATTCCGAACTGCCACAAAAAAGGGGACTCCAGCGGAATCCCCTTTTTTTGTGGCTGCCGCATGATTTGCGGCGCAACATCAAGATTATTGCCGCTTTATCTCCATGGCCTTGCGCAGCATTTCATCGGCTGTTGTCACAACCTTGCTGTTGGACTGGAAGCCGCGCTGATTGATGATCATGTTGACCATTTCCTGGGCCATGTCCACATTGGAATTTTCTATGTTGTAGGCCAGCACCTCGCCATAGTTTTCGGTTCCGGCCGTGCCCAGCTCCATCTGGCCGGATTCGGCTGTGGCCGAAAAGAGATTGCCGCCCTCGCGTCTCAGGCCGTCCTCGCTGGTAAAGCGGGCCACAGGTATCTCCCACAGATCCTGATGCTGGCCATTGGAGAAATAGCCCGTGACAACACCATTGGTGCCGATGCTGACATTGCTCATCACGCCTTCGCCATAGCCATCCTGCTTGTAGCTGTTGGTCATGCTGGTGGAATTGAAGGCCGTGGTGGGGTACTGAGCGAATACGGCATCCTCGCCCATGGTGGGCATTGCTGCGCCATTCTGGCCTACCTCCGCTGCGCTGGCTGGCGCATTCTCCCAGCCTCCGGGCGCGCTCATGCCAAAATTCAGGCTCATCTGCGAGCCATCGGCAAGGGTGAATGCGGGGTTGCCTTCCACCAGCTCTGCAGGCACCCAGTCCTCAAGGTTCTTGCTGCCGGCCTGGCCAGGGGTAAAGGCGGAAATATTGACCAGATTGCCTGCGGAATCAAATTCCAGAATGCCGCTCATGAGCAGGCCATCCCCGGCGCCCGCTTCAAGTGGATTGCCCTCGGCATCATACTGGACCGGGTTGTCGTCCGCTATGATGAACTCCGCCCTGCGGTTGGCGCCATTGGCCGGAGCGCCGTCAAAATAGGCGGTAATGTTGCGGCTGTTGCCCTCCGCGTCATAGACTGTCATGGTCTGCGCCGTGGTGTATGCGGAGGATGACAACGGCGTGCCATTGCTGGCATCATACAGGCCCAGCAGGCCAAAATAGGGATTTTCCTCGTTGATGGTGGCGTCATCCCTGGTGTTGAGATTGAGGGTCATCTCAATGGAGCTGGTTGTCTTTGCCGGCATGGTGGTGAGGTTGTCGACCTTCACATCGCCAAGCTCGCCACGGTTGCCATTGGCGTCCAGCTGGTAGCCCTGCAGGGCAAGGCCGGAAGGCGTGCGCCACACACCCTCATTGTCGGCGCGGAAATCGCCGGCGCGGGTATAGAAGGCGGATGTGCCATCGCTCACCTGAAAGAAGCCCTTGCCATTGATGGCAAGGTCCGTCATGGTGTTGGTGGACTCCATCGCGCCCTCTGTAAAGCTGGTGCGAATGGCCTCCACCTGCAGGCCCATGCCCACCTGGCCAATGGCCACGCGGGAATCCTCCTGGGCATTCCACCAGTTGCCCATGCTGGCCTGGGTTTGCGAAATCTGATCCGAAAACAGGATGTCCTGCTTCTTGTAGCCTATGGTGCTGATGTTGGCCAGGTTGTTGGTGGTGACCTGCATGCCCTCTGACAGGCCCTTCATGCCTGTGGCGCCTATATATAAAGAAGAATTCACTCTAGCCTCCCCTTGCTTACGGGAAATAATTTCTCGTTGCCAAATACATAGCATTATTCATGCCAAGATGCTCCCGCATTGTGGGACTAGGCAAAAGCGGCGCCTGCGTTTATACTCTTCCAACAATCAAACAGTAAAAACAGGGGCGGATTGATGCCTGAAGCTATAAAAAAATATAATTTTGTTCTTGTCTCCGAGCGCACCCTCAGCGAAACAGGCGGCCCGGCCAGACTGTGGCGCCACACCGGCTGCGGCGCGGAGGTTCTCTCCATCTGCAACGATGATGAAAACAAGTGCTTTGGCGCCAGTTTCTATACTCCGCCCACGGATTCCACCGGTGTGGCGCACATTCTCGAGCATTCCGTGCTTTGCGGCTCGGCCAGGTTTCCGGTAAAGGAGCCTTTTGTGGAGCTGCTCAAGGGCTCACTCCAGACATTTCTCAATGCCTTCACCTTTCCGGACAAGACCTGCTACCCCGTGGCCAGCGCCAATCTGCGCGATTTCTACAATCTCATTGAAGTCTATCTCGATGCCGTCTTCCACCCCCTGCTCGGCAGGGACATCTTTGCCCAGGAGGGCTGGCACATTGAGGCCGAGAACAGCGTCTCGCCCTGGATTTTCAAGGGCGTGGTCTATAACGAGATGAAAGGCGTGTACTCTTCGCCGGATTCCATCCTTGCGGAAAAAAGCCAGCAGGCGGTTTTTCCGGACAATCTCTATTGTCTGGATTCCGGCGGCAACCCCGAGCACATACCGGATCTCACCTACGAGGCCTTTTGCGATTTTCACAGCCGCTACTACCAGCCAGGCAACTGCCTCTTTTTCTTCTGGGGCGATGACCCGGAAGATGAGCGCCTGCGTCTGCTGGATGCCGAGATTGGCAATGCCGGCCCTGCCGGGCCCATGCCAGCCATACCCCTGCAGAAAAAGTTTGCCGCCCCTGTTTTTGTGGAGGAGGCCTATGCCGCAACAGAGGATGAAAACAGGGCGCTCTTTACAGTCAACTGGCTCCTGGACGAGCGGGGCAATATAGCCGAAGCCATGAAAATGGAAATGCTGGAGCATATCCTGGAGGGGCTGCCAGGCTCGCCATTGCGCAGGGCTCTAATGGAATCCGGTCTTGGCGAGGATACAACAGGCTGCGGTCTGGAAACGGATTTAAGGCAGATGTACTACTCCACCGGCCTCAAGGGCGTTGAGCCAGCCAATTGCGGCAAGGCGGAGGCCATAATTTTTGACACGCTCAAAAAGCTGGCGGAGGATGGCATCGACAGGGAGGCCGTGGCCGCCGCTGTCAACAGCGTGGAATTCGCATACAGGGAGAACAACTCCGGCCGCTTTCCCCGCGGGCTTGCGGCCATGATCCAGTCCCTGTCCACCTGGCTGTATGGCGGCGATCCCATTGCGCCCCTGGCCTGGGAGGAGCCCCTGGCCAATATCAAGGCCGCCCTTGCCAGAGGCGAAAAAATATTTGAGCAGGCCATACGCGACAAGTTTCTAAACAATCCCGCGGTGCGCGTCACCCTGCTGCCAGATCCGCGTCTTGGCGGCGTGCGGGCGGAGGCGGAGAAAAACCGGCTGGCGCAAATCCGCGATGAGGCCTCCAATATCGAGCGCGAGCATTATGTGGCCGAAACCGCGCGCCTGCAAAAGGCGCAGCTGGCGCCCGATGACCCTGCCAGTCTGGCCAAAATACCGGCCCTTGGCCTGGCAGATCTGCCCCGCAGGAACAGGACTGTCCCCTGCGAGATTGAACAGCTGCCGCAGACATTTCTGGCGCATGATCTGCCAACCAATGGCATTGTCTATCTCACCCTGCTGCTGCCAATCCCGGCTTTGCCCCAGCATCTGGTTCCCTATCTGCCCCTGTTTGGCCGCTCCCTGCTGGAATGGGGCACAGCCAGGGAGGATTACAGCCAGCTGGGCATGCGCATTGCCGCAAACCTTGGCAGCATGGCCGCCGCGCCTCTGCCTGGCATTCGCCTTGGCACACGCAGCGCTTTTTGCCATCTTGCAATCACGGCCAAGGCAGTTACTGACAGGCTTGATGAGCTTTTTGCCATCACCAGCGAAATTCTGCTAGAGCCGCAAAAAGACAGTGATATCATCCTGAACCGGGTGGCCCAGATGACTCTGGAGGCCAGGGCCAGGCTGGAATATGGGCTGCAGGCCGCAGGCAATGCCGCGGCAGCCAGCCGCATCCGCGCCCGGTTCACCGGTGATGGCGCAATTACGGAGCAGATGGCCGGCATCAGCCAGCTGGAATTTTTGCGCGGCCTGATTGATGAGCTGGCCGCAACCCCGGAGAAGGTGCTGCGGGCTTTTGAGGAATTGCGGGCTCTGCTCATTACCGGCAAAAATGCGATTGTGGATTGCGCCGCAGGGCCCGCTGGCATTGCCAGGGCGAGGGACGGAGCGCAAAAACTGCTGGCCAGCCTGCCAGCCGGGACTGCCCCGGCCACAGGCATCAGCCTGGCCGCATGGCCGCCCATGGCGGATCTGCCGCATGGGGAGGCCTTCATCACTCCTGGCCAGATCAATTTTGTGGGCAAGGGCGCAAACCTCTATGATCTGGGCTACAAATACAATGGCTCAGCCAATGTCATACTGCGCTGGCTGCGCATGGGCAGGCTTTGGGAGGATGTGCGCGTGGCCGGTGGCGCCTATGGTGTCACCTGCGCCCTGGACCGCATAGGTGGCACCTTGACCTGCACATCCTATCGCGACCCCAATGTGGACCGCACCCTTGCCGCATATGACGGCATGTCCGAATATCTCCGCACCTTCAAGCCCACAGCGGCCCAGCTTTCCCAGGCCATTGTTGGCGCTGTCGGCGATCTCGATGCCTACCTGCTGCCAGATGCCAGGGCGGCCCTGTCCCTTGGCTGGTATCTCTCCGGCCAGACAGCCGAGACAAGGCAGCAGATGCGCGACGAGATGCTGGCCACCACGGCTGCGGACTTTGCCGCCTTTGCCGATGTGCTGGCGGCCGCGGCCAATGCCGGGGATATCTGTGTGATTGGCGGCGAGGCGGCGGCCACTGCCGCAACAGAAAATGGCTGGACCAGCGCCAGGCTAATCTGAAAATGCCCGGCCTGGAAGCGTGGCCTGAGCGCCCGGATTTTACCATTTCCGCCCCATCCTGGGTTATGCCCGGCGGCATTGCGGCCAACGCGGCCTTTCTCGCGGGCAGCGTTGACCAATGCGGACTCTGTTTTTTTGAAACCGCAGCCTGCCTCAACTACAGCCAGGCCGACCTGCCCGCAGACCTTGCCAGCCTGCCCCTGAGCTGGCATATACACATGCCCCTCGATCTGCCCTGGCAGGATGCCCGCGAGACTGCCCAAATTTGCGCCAGCCTTGCAGCCAAAGCCGCCCATCTGGACATTCGCTATATTGTCATCCACCCGCCAGACTGCCGGAATGGCTGGCCGGACGGCTGCCGGAGTTGTCGGAAAAAGCTGCAAAAATTCGCGGACTGCTGGCGCAAGCTGGCCCATGGCCAGATTTTGCTGGAAAATGTGCCCTGGTGCGATGTGCAATGCCTTGGCCGCGATTTTATGGACTCCACCGGCCTTGGCCTTTGTCTGGATGTGGCCCATGCCCTGGCATATGGACAGAAAGAACTTTTGCGATGCTGGCTGCTTTCCGCCACCGCTCTTGTCCACTGGAGCGCCCCAGGGGATGGCGACAGGCATTTGCCCCTGACAGAGCTTGCTCCAGCGCAATGGCGGCTGGCAGCGCAAATCATGGCCAGGCTGCCGGCAACCGCCACGCACATGCTGGAGATTTTCAACTGGAATGGCATTGAGGCTTCCCTGCCGAAGCTGGCAGGCATCCATAATCACGCAAAGAGCCAGGCATGCCACAGCTCCCGTGCAGTGGCCTGACAGGAGAAAAGAATGACAGCCAGAGCAGAACTGGTGGCCGCCTTCAGGCAGTGGCGGCAGGCTCTCGATCGCGATTCGCGCTGGTGCATCCTAATCAATGCAGATCCGGATGCCCTTGCCTCCGCCGTGGCGCTCAAGCGCATGATGCACAACAAGGTGCATGGCTGCGATATAATGCGCATAAACGAGGTCACAAGGCCGGACAATCTGGCCATGATTCGCTATTTGCGCATTCCGGCGCGTCTGTGGCTGCCGGAAAAGGCGGCATCCTATGACAATTTCGCGCTGGTGGATTCCCAGCCAACCCACAGCCCTGCCTTCATGGAGCTGAAATACGGCCTTATCATTGACCATCATCCCCCAACAGATCTTGCGCCATTTCTGGAACCCAATGCATTTTGTGATGTGCGCACCGGCATTGGCGCCACCAGCAGCATCATGACCCAGTATCTGCAGGCCCTGCGGCTGCGGCCGGGCCCGCTGCTGGCCACGGCCCTGCTCTATGGCATCCGCACGGACACGGGCACCTTTGAGCGGTCCGGCGGCGAGGAGGATCTGCGGGCTTACCAGTGGCTCTCCCATCATGCGGATAACAATCTGCTGCGGCGCATCAGCCGCAGTGAATATCTGCGCAGCTGGCTGCCATTTTTTTCCCGGGCCTTCCGCAGCCTTGTGGATTGCGGGGCCGGCGGGGCCTATGCCTCCCTCAATGACATCAAAACGGCCGATCTCATTGTCTCCATAGCCGACTTTTTCACCAAGGTGCATGGCCTTAAATGGATAGCCGTCAGCGGCATCCTGCACCGCACTGTCATTGTGGTTTTCAGGGGTGATGGCAGCCGCGACATAGGCCGTTTTGCCGATGCCTGCTTTTATGATGTGGGCACAGCAGGAGGCCATCGCAACATGGGCCGGGCGGAGTTTCCGGTTTCGGAAATTCCGGAGGGCATCAAACCCGCCGAGTTCGTGCTGCGCAGGCTGCTGACCCGCAAACTGCGATCCAAAAGCCAGAGAAATCCCCCGCCAGTCATTCCGCTACCCGGAGATGATGAAGCGGATGCAAAAACAGACTGACACTGCCATGGATGCCCATCTTTTCCGTCTTTTTTGCCAGACATCCCTGCCCCTGCTGCAGGGAGCGCGGATTGAAAAAATTCAGGAGCCTGCGCCAGGCCTGCTGGCAATATCCGTCTACAGCCAGGGTCACAAAAGACAGTTCTTTTTCCGTTTTGGCCGCAAGGATTCCTTCTGTTTCGCTGGCCAGAACAGGCTGGCGGCCAATCGTCCACCCTCTGCGCCCATTATGCGAATTCGCCGCTATTTTGCCGACAAACGCATAGCCGCGGCTGTGTGCCAGTTCTGCAGCCGCAGACTTTGGCTCATGGCCGCCAACGCAAACCTGGCGGGCACGGCTGCCGACCAGAAAACCGTCTGGCTCTGTCTCGATTTGAAAGATGGCCCATCCCTGCGCTTTCTGGAGGAGGGGGAGCAGCCTGAGCCGGATGAACCCAACTGGCCGGAGGCTGGCACTCTCGCTGCTGCCATGGCCGACTGGCGCTCCTGGACTGTGCTCACGCCTGCCTTGCGCAAGACCCTCAGGCTGCTGGATGAACCGGAGGGCATGGCTCTGCTGCAGGATTTGCAACAGGGTCACGGCGATGTCTTTCTCTACACAGACAGTGATGCGGAGATAACACTGGCCCTTGCATGGCCCCTGCCCGCGGAGCTGGCCAGAAATCTTGGTGAAATCCAGAGGGATGACATCGCTGCCGCCCTGAGCGATGCCGGCCAGAGCCTTGTGCTTGGCAAACTTGCCAGAGACAGGCAAACCGCCCTGCTCAAACCGGCGCAGAAGCGTATTCGCCAGCTGGGGAAACTTTTGGACAAGCTGGCTGCCGATGAGCAAAAATTCAATAAAATGGCCGCCTGCGCCGGGGAAGCGCGTCGGCTGCAAAACAATTTGTGGCGCTGGCGCAAGGATGCCAAAGAAAAAACCCTTATTCTCCCTGATGACGGGAGGGAGCTGGCTCTGGACGACAGATTCAGCATTGCGGAAAACATGGCGCGCATGTTTCATGCCGCCAAACGCGCCAGACGGGGCCTGGAAAAAATAGCCGCACGCAGACAGGAGCTGGCGGACGAACTGCTGGCACTCAAAAATCTCGATGCAGCCCATGCCCCGGAAATTGCTCCCCAGGTCGAAAATGGCCCAGGGAACAGCCAGGAGCCCGCGCCCAAATCCGGCGCGGCCAGAACACTTTTGGCTCTGCAGAAAACCCTGCCCAAAAATGTCCAGGCCTATGCCGGCCAAGATGGCTACATCTATCTGCGCGGCAAGGATGCAAAGGGCAATCGCGCCATGCGCAAATATGCATCTCCCCATGATCTGTGGGCGCATGTGGCCAGCGGACCTGGCGCGCATGTTATAATCCTGAGGCAGAATCCTGGCATCGAAGTGCCGGACACCACCCTTGACGAGGCTGGCGCCCTGGCGGCTGCAAAAAGCTGGCTCTGCGCCGCGGCCAATGCCGATGTTGTCTTTGCGGAGCTAAGACATGTCAAACCGGTAAAGGGCGCTCCAGATGGCAAGGTGGTCTATGACAAGGTGTACCAATCCAGACGGGTGCCGGTTGAGCCAGACATTGAAAGCCGCCTGACCGGCATGGCGACAAAATAACAAAGCCTGCGCAACGGCAGGCTTTTGCAAGAATGATTACTTGCGCAAAATATTTGGAACATTCAGCAGTTGAAACGCTCTGCGCTTTTCAACCATGTGCGCTGGCGTTTTCCCGCGTAGCGGGGCAGGCGCATGAAAAATTCAATTTTTCCGCTGACTTTTGCGCGGGCGCTTCAGAAGGCGCGCCTCGCATCCGCCTGTTCTCAATCAGCGAATGCCCTAGAACCTGACCTGCTCCGGCAGCGGGCCATAGGCTTTTTCATAGCGATCCTTAAAGTCTGTCGGGGTGTATCTGTGCTCCTGAGTGCCCAGGCATTCTATGGCAAAGCTGGCGGAAACCGCGCCCAGTTTGGCGGCCTCCACCACTGAAAGCGCGCAGGCCAGCCCCTTGAGCAGGCCTGCGCGCTGGGCATCGCCGGCTCCTGTGGGATCGGCCAGCTTCTGCACCGCCACAGCCGGCACATGCACATCCGTGCCATCAACGCCGCGCACACGCACACCCTCGGCGCCAAGGGTGGTCACAAGCCACAGAGTGCGCCCCAGAAGGGCCTCCTCGCTCATGCCGGTGGCCTTGCAGATCATGTTCAGCTCATAGTCATTGGTTATGCACGCAAATGAGCCCTCGATGGCCTTGCGCAAATCCTCGCCAGACAGCACGGGCAGCTGCTGGCCAGGGTCATAGATATAGGGCACACCATGGCTGCGATAAAATTCCGGCAGTCGGCGCATGTCCTCCACATTGCCGGGAGAAATTATGGCAATGTCATGCTCCGGCGACAGGCCGGGGAATTTATAGTCGCTGGGCATGGCCATTGCTCCGGCATAGAAACCGGTTATCTGGTTGCTGTTCAGGTCTGTGGTGATGTAGCAGAGAGCCGTAAAAATATCGGGGCAAATGCGTATGCCCGAAAGCGGCAGGCCAAGACTGGCCAGAGCTTTGGCATAATCGTCAAAATCCCTGCCGGCTGATGCCACAATGACGGGCTTTTCGCCCAGCAGGGCCAGGGAGAAGGCGATATTGCCCGCGCAGCCGCCCCGCCTTTCATCCATGCTGTCCACCATAAAGCTGACATTGAGCATATGCAGCTTGTCCAGCAGGATATGATCCTTGAAATTGCCATGAAAGGTCATGATTCTGTCAAAGGCCAGTGAGCCGGAAACATAAATCGCCATTGCTGCTGTTCCTGGTGAATGTTTATATTGTCAGTCGGATTTTTTGGAGCGTTTCATGGCCACAGAACCGGTGCGCGCCACTTCCTTTATGCCAAAGCGCTGCAAAAGGCTTATGATGGCCTCAAGTTTTTCAAAATCTCCTGTAGCCTCAATGGTCATTTCATTGTGGCTGACATCCACCACCTTGCAGCGGAATATCTCCACAGTGCGCAGTATCTCCCCTCGCGCGGCGCCCTCGGCCTGGACCTTGACAAACATCATGCCACGCTCAATGGCGGCCTGATCGGTAAACTCCATGACCTTGATGACAGACACGATCTTGTGGAGCTGCTTCATAATCTGCTCCATAATCATGTTGTCACCCCAGGTGGTGATGGTCATATGCGAGACATTCTCTTCAAGAGCAGGCGCGACATTGAGGGAATCGATATTAAAGCCTCTGCCACTGAACAGGCCCACCACCCGGGAGAGCACGCCGGGTTCGTTTTCTACCAGCACGGAAAGCACATGTCTCTGCATCGGATCATCCTTGGGAGTGAAACAATTTAATCAGGCCGGCCCTTAACCGCCTTCCACAGAAAACCATCAAACCAGAAGCATCTCATCCAGGGCCGCGCCGGCCGGCACTATTGGATAAACATTTTCGCACCGTTCCACGCGCACGTCTATGAAGGCCGGGTTTGGCGTGGACAGGGCCTTTTCCAGCTCCCTGGCCAGGTCTTCCGGCTTTTCGATGCGGTAGCCCTCCGCGCCATAGGCTTCAGCCAGCTTCACAAAATCGGGCTGGGCCTCCATATTGGTGGAGCTGTAGTTGCCATTGTAAAAAAGCTCCTGCCACTGGCGCACCATGCCAAGATGGCCATTGTTGAGAATGACGACCTTTACAGGCAGCCTGTTGGCCACTGCTGTGGCCAGCTCCTGGATGTTCATCTGAATGGAGCCATCCCCGGCAATGGCAATAACCATTTTGTCAGGAAAGGCCAGCTGGGCGCCTATGGCCGCAGGAAAGCCATAGCCCATGGTGCCCAGGCCGCCGCTGGTGAGCAAGGTTCTCGGTTTGGTGAAGGCATAGAACTGGGCGGCCCACATCTGGTGCTGGCCCACCTCCGTGGCGATGATGGCATCACCGCGGGTGAGCTCCCGCAGGGTCTCAACCACCTGCTGCGGCTTGATCCTGTCACATGCCTGCCAGGTCAGGGGCTGCTCATCCTTCCAGCGGGTGACCTGCGCAAGCCAGTCGCCATGATCCGCCAGCCAGTCATGATCCCCAAGCCTGTTTTCGCAGGCCTGCAGTATGCCATCCAGGGCAAGCCGGCAGTCGCCAACCACAGGAATCTCCACCGCGACATTCTTGCGGATGGAGGTTGGATCAATATCAATATGCACAATTTTGGCATTTCTGGCAAAGGCATCCAGCTTGCCTGTAATGCGGTCGTCAAAGCGTGAGCCCACACAGATCAGAAGATCGGCCTCGCTCATGGCCTTGTTGGCCGCGTAGGTGCCATGCATTCCCACCATGCCCAGAAAAAGGGGATCATTGGCGGGAAAACCGCCAAGCCCCATCAGGGTGCATGCCACGGGAATTTGCAGTTTGCGGGCAAGGGCGGCCAGGGCATTTGAAGCATTGGCCATGATTACGCCGCCGCCACAGAGGAGAACAGGCCTCCTGGATGCGGCTATGGCCTCGGCTGTTTTGCGCAGCTGCATGACATTTGGCTTGTAGGTGGGATTATAGCTGCGCATGGAGACTTCGCCGGGCCACACAAATTCCGTCGAAGCCTGCACAACATCCTTTGGCAGATCAACCAGCACAGGGCCCGGCCGGCCGGATCTGGCCAGATAGAAGGCCTTGCGGATGGTGGCTGCAAGGTCGCGCACATCCTTGACCAGGAAATTGTATTTCGTGCAGGGGCGCGTAATGCCGACTATGTCCACTTCCTGAAAGGCGTCATTGCCAATTAGCCCGGTTGGCACCTGGCCGGTAACAACCACCAGGGGAATGGAATCGGCATAGGCGGTGGCAATGCCGGTGACGGTATTGGTGGCCCCGGGTCCGGATGTGACCAGGCATGCGCCAACCTTGCCGGATGCCCTGGCATAGCCATCGGCCGCATGCACCGCGCCCTGCTCATGGCGCACCAGAATATGGCGGATGTCAGGATGTTTGGGCAGCTCATCATATATGTCTATGACAGCGCCGCCCGGATACCCGAAGAGCACATCAACACCCTCACGCTTGAGGGACTCCAGCAATATGTACGCGCCTGTAGCCTGCATGAACTTTCCTTTATTTACCTTGGTCTTCCTTTTTCAAGCGATCCAGAATATCCATAAGTTTAGTCTTGCCGTCCAGCTTCTGCTTTTTCAGCTGCTTCAGGCTCTGCTGCTCCGCCGGCGTGCGCACGCTCCTGCTCTCAAGCTTTTCGATCTGCTTTTCATACAACAGGTGGTCATCCCAAAGCGACTTCAGTTCCGGGTCTGTTTGCGAATACTTTTCAATCAGTTCAAGCTCATGCTCATCCATGCGGAGACTCCCTTGTATTTTATCTTGTTAAACACCCATGTCCGGGCCTTTCGGCGCAGATGCGGATTACCGCTTCCGGCCACGCCATGAAACGCTATATGGCGCCAAGCGTCATGCTGGCCGCGTATTCCGTGAGTGATTTGACCACAATCCGGTTTAAAAGCTCTATAGCCAGCAACACCACAATTGGTGAAAAATCCAGGCCGCCTGTATAGGTAAAGGGCAGCCATTTGCGCACGCGGTAAAAAACAGGCTCTGTAAGCATTCTCAGGGTGCGCACAATGGGGTTGTAGGGGTCTGGCCGCACCCAGGTGATGACGGCCGCAATCACGACAATCCAGAAATAGATGGTCAGCAGTGAGCCAAGCACAGTGGCTATGCCGCTCAATATGTTAGCCATTAAAATCATCAAATCTCCCGTGCGCCGCCATGGGCTTTCATGTTTTCGCGGCTGTTACTTTATGGCATCCAGGCCGAGCTCTTCAGCAAAACATGCGAAATCTGGCACATTTATATCTCCGGGGAGACCCTTGTGCCCAAAGGCGGCGAATTTGGCCCCGGCCGCCCGGGCGGCCTCCCCATCATCGCTGCTATCCCCCACAAACAGTATATGTTCCGGTCTTGCTGCCCATGCCCCGCATATTAGCCGCACACCCTCGGGTGATGGTTTGGGCAGGGCTTTTGATGCTGATATTACAGGATCAAAATAGGCCGTCAGGCCAAAAAAGTCCAGAACCCTGTCAATTCCAAAATCCGTGCGGTTGGTATCCACAGCCAGCAGCAGCCCGGCCGCCATTGCTGCCTTGATGAAGTTGCCGAAATCGGGCATCAGGCGAATATGGGGCAGCACATCGCGGTCATAGACCAGCCCCTCCCGCAGCGCCTCTGGTATGCGCCAGTGCAGCTCCCCGGGCACCATGCGGCGCAGGGCCTGTTCGGATGTGGCCATAAAGGCATAGCTCTCCTGCTCGCTGGTCATGGGCGGCAGATCCAGATATTTCAGAAGGAGGTTGTAAAACTGCCTGTTGGCGTCCTCCGAATCGATCATCACCCCGTCGCAGTCAAATATTATGCCCTTGATACCGTCTGGGAAAAGCCTTTGGAGATTGTCGGAAAGTTTCATATATCCCGCCATGCGATCCAGATGCGGGGGCAGCCATAGACATTGCCCCCAAACGCCATTCCGGCATGACGCCAGGGGCCAGGCACCTGGCTGATGGCGGCTCTGGCCGCCCTGAAGCCGGACCCCAGTTCTGGCGCATCCGCAAATTCAAAATATTCTTCGAGTTCCCTGCCCATCTCCCCCTCCGCAAGGATGGGGACCTGCGCCGGAATGAATGGCAGGGCATTTGTCACACAGATTTTCCAGGATGGCAGCATGGCGAAGGCATCGTCAGTCTCAACCCCCGCGACCTGCTCCGGATTTTCATGCAGGCAGGCTGTGAGCTCAAGGCCTGCCCTGTCGCAGGCGCTGGCAAGCTGTTCAATCCTGGCGAGGTTCTCCTCCAGAGCCAGAAGCCAGAGCAGCGTTTTCTGGGCGTGCTCAAGCCAGAGCGTGCGCCCCTGGCCGCCGCTGGCCTGGCCATCCACAGCAAAAGCGCCAAGACTGCCCATTTCATCCCGCAGGCCAATCTCCTCGCCGATGGCTGAATTTGCGCAAAGCAGACGCATGCGCTCGGCATCGGCCAGGCTCATCTCCCCAAGTTCGCGCAAAATGGCGTCCGCCACTGCTTCCGCATGGGGATAATCGGGCGGGAGCCATGCCGCGCCAGCCTCAAACCCGCTACAACCAGGCCAGAGGGAACGCAGTCCTGGCAGGACGCCGTCGGGGCAGCCGACCTTTCTGCCCGCAGACAAATAAGGCAGTCTTATGCAGAGGGCAGCCGGATCTATGGTGATGCAGTCGCCAGTTTCGGAAATTTTAACGCTTGCCGGTTTCATAGGCCTGAAACAATATATGTTGCAGCCGGCAAGCGCAAGTGCCATATGGACAGGGCAACGGCCATGCCAGGCATGGGTAAAATTGCCCCCTGGTTATGGGAAGGCATATATAAAAATTGCACATGCCTCCCCATTCCAGCGGAATGCCAATTGCCACTGGCACGACATCAGGCGTTTTGCGCCCTGATCATCTTTGTGTAGCCCACAAGGTAAAATGCGCCCACAAGCATCACAAGCACGGCGCCGATCTGGCCAAGCCCCATGTAACTGGCCCATCCCATGATCAGTGGGAACACTGTGCCGCCAAAAAGGCCCATGATCATGAGGCCGGATACCTCATTGGCTTCATTGGGACGCCGCAAAAGCGCCTGCGCCACAATGATGGGGAAGACATTCGCGTTGCCCAGACCAAGGAGAATCACGCAGATATAAAGAAGCGCCGCGGAATGCAGGAACAGCCACCCCACCAGACCAAGGGCGAGAAAAATGGTGCTGCCGAAAAAGAAAATCCGTGAAGAGAACTTCTGGAGGGCGCCAGCGCCGACAAGGCTGCCAATGAGGCGGCATAGAAAGTAGATGCTGACGGCATAGCCGGCGTCTCCCAGGCTCATGCCGCAGCGCTCCATGAAGAGACGCGGGGCTGTGGTGATGATGCCCACGTCAATACCTACATGGCAGATGATGCCAAGGAATGACAGAAATACCAGCTTGTCGCCAAGAAGCCTGATACATTCCCGGAAGCCGGAGACCTTGTCCGACTTTTCGCGCACAACGCGGGTAATATGAAGCCACGCGTAAAGAACGGCGCCCACAACGGCATAGACCAAAAAGACAACGCGCCAGCCATAGCCAAAGTTCGGCACAATCATGGCAGCGCCCCAGGCGCAGATAACTGGTCCTGTAAAGGCCGTCAGCGCCTTGATAAACAGGCCGAAGGTCATGGCGCTGGCCAGTTTGTCATCCGGCACGATATTGCTTACCAGCGGAAAGAGGGATGTCTGGCTGATTGTATTGCCTATGCCAAGCAGGGAAAACGCGATGAGCATCAGGGCATAGGATTCCCCAAACAGGGGTATGATCACGGCCAGCAGGTTCACGGCAATGCTGACGAGCACAGTGTTTTTTCTGCCGATGCGGTTCATCAGCAGGGCGGATGGAACTGAGAAGATGAGGAACCAGAAAAAGAGAAGGGAGGGGAAGACGTTGGCCTCGGCATCCGTGAGACTCAGCGCCTTTTGCACATAGTTGGTGGCAATGCCGATGATGTCAACGAATCCCATTACCAGAAAACAGAGCAGAACTGGAACAAGGACGAGAATATTAACTTTTGGGGCAGTACTGTCGGCACTCATATTATCCATCCTTTTTAAGAATTATCACTGATCCATGGTCCCCTCACGCCTTTCCACTTCCTGCTGGCCAAAGCGCGCGGCTCCCCATAGTCCGCTGTTTGTATCCTCCATCAAATGCACCGGGATGCCCCGCAGCAGGTCGCCCCAGTGGGCGCTGCCATGCGGCGCGTTATAGAGCTCATCCTGGAAATGGCCGCAGGAAATGACCAGCGGATTTTGCGCGGCAATGCCACCCGCTATCCAGAGCCCCCCCACGCACATGGTGGAAAGCATCCAGTTGCGGCAGACGCGGGCATAGAGACGGGAATACCAGCGCAGTGTGCGCGAATCCTTGCTCAGATACTGGGCGCCCACCTGTGGCGGCGAAAGCTTTTCGCCGGTCAGATATTCATGCAGCATGGCAAGTCCGCTGCCGGTAACTGTCTCGTCACCGGTGGCATAGGGAATTTTGCGCCTGATGCGCATAAATGTATGGAAGTCATTTTCTGCTCCATTGACAAATGGGAAGGCGGCATGGCCGTTTTCCGAGGCCACAGCCATCCAGTTGGTGGTTTTGACCCTGTCTCTGCCATCCAGAGGCACAAGAATTGCCTGGCCAAGTCCGGTGCCGGCGCCAATGACGGCCCGCACTCCATAAATTTCAGTGTTTTTGGGTCCATAGACCACCCTGGCCTTTTCGCCCTCCCCGCTGACCGCCGCGTAGGCCTGCGCCATAAAGTCATTGATGATGAAAAAGCGCTTATTCTTTGTGTTCAGCTGGCTGACATCCAGCTCCAGGTCGGCGTTGCTCAGGCGCCCGCGCACACATTCATCCACTGGCCCGGCAATGGCGATGCAAACAGCATCCGCCTTGTCCACGCTGGTGCCCAGCTCCTTTTCCATGGCCGCCAGCAGGTTGTCAATGGCAGCGATGGAGCCGGTTTCCACCCATGCCACCCTGTCCATTGTGACTCTGCTTTTTGCCAGTCTGAACAGGCCCAACCGGCAGTTGGTGCCACCAATGTCAGCCGCGATGATGAGAGCCATATGCTCCTCCATGTAAAATTGAAATTATAACGGGCACATTTCCCCAGCCCTATTTTAAATTGACAAAAAGCCATCCTGTGGCAAGTGTCAATATCGCGCTGGGACTTGTCATAAATTTTCATGTCCCTGCCAGGACAATCCCCTGTATAAATCCAGCAATTATGCCCGGTTTTTACTGGAGGAAAAAACCTGGTCTTCACCTGGCGCGCACCGGCCCTGACGCCACGCAATCCCTTTTCGGGATTGCTACAATTGTCGCTTGACGCTACCTGCCCAGGTGGCTTGCGCATGGGTGCTCCTTTGCGTAAAAGACTGCCATGACAAACAAGCCCGATGTGATTCTGCTTTTTTCCGGAGGTCTGGACAGCATTCTGGCGGCCAGACTGCTCATGACCCAGGGACTCAAGGTAACCTGCCTGCATCTTCTTTCCCCCTTTTTTGGCAATGCGGACAAGGTGGCCCACTGGCGCGGTATTTATGGTCTTGACATTGTCTGCGATGATGTGGGTTCCGAATTTGCAGCCATGCTGGCCAATGTTCCGCCGCATGGCTTTGGCAAGACATTGAACCCTTGCGTGGACTGCAAAATTCTGCAAATCACCAGGGCTGCCGCCTGGATGCGCGAGACCGGGGCGGCCTTCATCGCCACGGGCGAGGTGCTTGGCCAGCGGCCCATGTCCCAAAGGGGGGACATGCTCAACCACATTCCCAAAAAGGCGGGGCTTGACGGCAAAATTCTGCGGCCGCTCTGCGCCAGGCTGCTGGAGCCCACAGAAGCCGAAACATCAGGCCTGGTGGACAGATCCGCGCTGCTGGGCATATCCGGGCGCGGACGCAATGGCCAGCTTGACCTGGCCAGGGAGTTTGGCCTGGCGGAAATCCCCACACCGGCCGGTGGCTGCCGCCTGACGGAGAAGGAGAACAGCCGCCGCTACTGGCACACCCTGAAAAAACACCTTGCAGCCGGGGCGAACATTGATTTGACAGCCCTGCAGCAGGATCTTGCCCTGGCAAATCTGGGGCGGCATTTTATTGCAGGCAAAGAGCCGGAAAGCATACTTTGCATAGGCCGCAATGCAGCGGACAATGCCGCCCTGCTGGCAGCCCGGCGCGATGGGGACCTGACGCTCAAGCTTGCGAGAATGCCCGGGCCCATAGCTCTTGCCAGAAATGGCGCTGCATGGACGGAGGCGCAATTGCGCCTGGCAGCATCCTGGCTTGCGTCCTATTCCCCCCGGGCCATGGCCGCAAAAACACCGGTGCGTGTTGGCATCAGGCCTGGTGATATGCTTTTTGATGTCCTGCCGCAAAAACCCGGCAGTGAATGCGAGCTGCCGGACTGGGAGACAACCCGGGCAGAAATCCGGGCCTTCGCGGCAGCCGCCAGGAGGCAGCCCAGCTGACACCGCCATAAAATCGCTGTTTGCGCATACTTGCCAAAACGGCTGACGTATTTATCTTGTGTATGGCAGGAAAATGCATGGCGCAGACCAGGGCCGGCAGCGCGGCGCTGGCCTGTCCGCATGCCTTGCGGGTCACTGCCAAGCATGTTATCTGAATACATCCGCGAGGGTGGCGGAACTGGTAGACGCACTGGACTTAGAATCCAGCGCCATTGGCATGGGGGTTCAAGTCCCCCCCTTCGCACCAAATATACGGAAATGCCCCAAAAGGAGCCATAAGTGGACTATAAGACAGAAGAACTTTCACCGGTGGAAAAAAAGATAACAGTAACTGTGCCCCCGCAGGAGGTTGACGCGGCCATCGCTGCTTCTGTGGCGCTTCTTGGCAAGTCCGTGCAACTGGATGGCTTCAGAAAGGGCAAGGCGCCGGCAAAAATGGTGGAAAAGCATTTCCATGACCGCATCTACAACGAGGCGCGTGAGGATCTCATAAGCGCCCAAATTAATGATGTGCTGCAAAATCTGGATGTGGCGCCTGTTGCAGGCATCGATATAAAAGGCGCGGACAAGCCCCTGGAAAAGGGCCAGGAATATGTCTATACCATGCAGTTTGAGACGCTGCCCCAGTTTGATCTGCCCAATTATGAGGGCATGGAGGCCGAGGAGGAAAAGGCCGAGGTCAATGAGGAGGAGCTGAAGAAGGTATTTGACCGCTTTGTGCGCCGCAATGCCAAAATAACGCCTGTGGAGGGGATTGCCCCGCCCAAGGATGGCCAGATTGCCAACATCGATTTTGACGCTTTTGAAAATGGCGAGCCCATTGCCGACCTCAAAACCGTGAATTTCGATCTTGAGCTTGGCGCCAATCATGCGCTCCCTGAATTTGAGGCCATTGTCAAGGGTATCCCTGTGGGCAATACGGGCGAGGGAGAGGTGCATTTCCCCGACGATTTCATCGATGAGAAAATCGCGGGCAAGACGCTCACCATGAAGGTAAGGGTCAATGCTGTAAAAGAGCTCAAGCTGCCGGTTCCTGATGACGAGTTCGCCAAAAAGGTCGGCTACCAGAGCCTGGCGGACATGAATGAAAAGCTCAGGGCCAACTACCTCAAGACCATAAAGGACATAAACAAAAGCGTCACCCAGAAAAAGCTTCTGGACCAGCTATTGAAAATGACCGACTTCCCCCTGCCTTCAAAACTGGTGCAAATGCAGTCCCGTCTCATTCTCACTGACATGGCCGCGCGCATGGAGAGGCAGGGCAAGAGCATATCCTCTCTTGGCAAGACACTGGATGAGCTTCTGGAGGAAGTGCGCCCGCAGGCCGAGGCCATGGCCAGAAACCAGGTGCTGCTGCTCTCCATTGCCAAAAAGGAAAATCTGGATGTGCCCCAGGAGCAGGTCAACATGAGCATCTTTTATGACTGCCTCCGCAATGGGGATGATTTTCAGCAGACGCTGGAAAGCATGCGCCGCAATGGCATGATCTATGAGTATCGCGACAGGATGATTGCGGACAAGGCCATGGATCTTGTTTATGAAAGAGCCAATATCAAGATGGTCGAGCCGGCAGCGGCCAGCGGAGATGAGGGGGGGACAGTTCCGCCTGCTTCAGATGCAGCCGCCACGGATGGAGCGGCGCAATAGGCCAGCTCATCCGGCTCCCAATTCCATCTGGCTATCGCCTGGCGACACCGGCCAGCCCCGGATCGGACATCTATTGTTGTCCGGCGCCATCTGGCGCCGCCATTCCGGATTCACTATCACCGCGAAAGCGCCAGATCCGGGCTTGCGCAAATCCCGACCTGGCGCGCGGCTATTCCCCTGCATAAAATGTTACAGGAGTAGTCATAATGACGCTTATACCAACAGTCATTGAAACCACAGGCAGGGTTGAACGCGCATACGACATATATTCGCGCCTTCTGAAGGATCGCATTATCCTGCTTGGCACCGAAATAAATTCCGCTGTTGCATCCTCCATATGCGCACAGCTTCTGTTTCTGGAATCCCAGGATCCGGAAAAGGAGATAAATCTCTACATCAACTCCCCCGGCGGCTCGGTGACCGCTGGGCTGGCCATATATGACACCATGCGCTACATCAATTCCCCGGTTTCCACTGTCTGCATGGGCATGGCGGCCAGCATGGGGGCATTTCTTCTGGCAGCCGGTGAAAAAGGCATGCGCTATGCCCTGCCCAACTGCCAGATAATGATCCATCAGCCCTCCGGCGGCTTTAGCGGCCAGGCCACAGATATTGAAATTCACGCCAGAAACATTCTCAAACTCAAGGCAAAGCTGAACCGCATACTTGCGGAAAATACCGGCCAGCCCTATGAAGAGGTGGAGCGTGCCACGGAGAGGGACAATTTCCTTTCTCCGGAGGAGGCCATGGAATTCGGCATCATTGACAAGCTGCTTGTATCCCGCCGCGATATGGCCGCGGACAAGGAAGAATAAAATGAATTCTGGCAAAAATCAGGGCAAGGATTCGCTACATTGTTCTTTTTGTGGCAAAAGCGAGCTCGAGGTCCGCAATCTCATTGTTCAGGATGGCGCCAGCATCTGCGACGCCTGTGTGCAGACCTGCAATGACATAATTGCCCATGACAGGCTGGAGAGCCTGCAAAAGAGCGATGACCGCCTCCTTACGCCAAGAGAAATCAAGGAAAGGCTGGACGAGTATGTCATTGGCCAGCATGAGGCAAAAAAAATTCTTTCCGTGGCAGTGCACAACCATTACAAGCGTGTCTTTTACGCCGGCGTGCTTGGAGAGGATGTGGAGCTGGAAAAAAGCAACATTCTCCTGGTTGGCCCTTCCGGCAGCGGCAAGACATTGCTGGCCAAAACACTGGCAAGGGTTCTGCGCGTGCCCTTTGCCATTGCCGATGCCACCACCCTCACCGAAGCAGGCTATGTAGGCGAGGACGTTGAAAACATCCTTGTGCAACTGCTGCAGAATGCCGATTACGACATAGAGGCTGCCAGCCGCGGCATTATATATATTGATGAAATCGACAAGATTTCCCGCAAGGGTGACGGCCCCTCCATCACCCGCGATGTCTCGGGCGAGGGTGTGCAGCAGGCGCTCCTGAAAATCATAGAAGGCACAGAGGCCAACATCCCTCCCAAGGGCGGCCGCAAGCACCCACAGCAGGAGTTCATCAGGCTTGACACAAGCAATATCCTCTTCATAGTGGGCGGCGCCTTTGTTGGTCTTGATAAAATTGTCGAGTCCCGCGTCAGCGGCACCTCCATGGGATTTGGCGCCAATGTGCGCACCCAGCACGATCTGCCCATGGGCGAGCTGCTGGACAAGATCCACCCGCAGGATCTTGTCCAGTTTGGCCTAATCCCGGAATTTGTGGGCCGCATCCCCATTATCACCCATGTGGATGAGCTGGATGAGGCGGATCTTGTGCGCATCCTCACAGAGCCGCGCAATGCTCTTGTCAAACAATATCAGAGGCTGTTTGAGCTGGATAATGTCAGCCTGCGTTTTACTCCCAATGCCCTGAAATCCATTGCTGCCCAAGCCATAGAGCGCAAAACCGGAGCCCGCGGCCTGCGCAATGTCATGGAAAAGATCATGCTGGACATCATGTACAGGCTGCCTTCAATGCCGGAAGTCAAGGATTGCGTCATTAACCGCGCAGTCATGGAAAAGGGCAAGGATCCCATCCTACTCTATGCAGACGGCACTGAAGCCACGGCCCCGCAGCCGGCAATATCCGGCAAGGGTCTCGCCTCCTGACCCGGCAACCATGCAGGATAATGTGCCAGATGGATACTTCCTCTCCCGTTAAAACCCAGGCATCACTCCCTGTGATGCCACTCAGGGAGATGATAATGTTTCCATCCTCAGTCATACCCTATTTTGTGGGACGGCAGGCTTCCATTCAGGCCATTGAAGCGGCGAATGACAGCTTGTCCCGGCAAATTCTCCTTGTGGCCCAAAAGGATTCCTCCCAGGAAGCTCCGGGGGCCGGCGATCTCTATCCGGTTGGCGTGGTCTGCAAAATCCTGCAGCTTTTGCGGCTGCCAGATGGCACAATCAAGATCCTATGCGAGGGCCTCTACAGGGCCCGTTGGCAAATGCTGGAAACGGATAAGCCATACATGACCGCAGCCATGGAAAAAATGGCCGATCTGTCCGGCAATGAATCCGAAAAGCCTGCACTGGTGCGCGCTGTTCATGAATTTCTGGATGAATTCGGGCGCGATAGCCTCAAGCTCTCCCAGGAGACGCTCCTCTCCATAAGGGCCTATGCCGACCCTGGCGCCCTGGCCGATGCCATCATGCCGCATCTCAAGGTGGATTATCACAAAAAGCAGAAGGTTCTTGAGACTGCGGATGTGATTCGCCGCCTGGAAATAGTCTATGAGATGCTGGAATCGGAACAGGCACTCGCGCAGGTGGAACAGAGAATTAAAAACCGCGTCAAAACCCAGATGGAGCGCAACCAGCGCGACTATTATCTCACAGAGCAGATCAAGGCCATCAACCGCGAAATGGGCCGGGAGGATGACCCGCTTGCCGAAACCGCGGAGCTGGAACACAAGCTAATACAGAAGGATATGCCCCAGGATGTCAGGGACAAGGCCCTGGCCGAGGTGCGCAAACTGCGTTTCATTCCCCCTTCCGTTGGCGAGTATACCATCCTGCGCAGCTATGTCGACTGGATTCTCGATTTGCCCTGGAACAATCGCAAGGATATCGAGATCGACATCGCCCATGCGCGGGCAATTCTGGATGGTGAGCATTTTGGTCTGGAAAAGGCCAAGGAGCGCATTCTGGAATATCTTGCCGTGCAGAAGCTCTCCGGGGGCCTCAAGGGGCCCGTGCTCTGTCTTGCCGGTCCTCCTGGCGTTGGCAAGACATCCCTGGCGCGCTCCGTGGCCAGGGCCACAGGCAGGGATTTTGTGCGTCTCTCCCTGGGTGGTGTACGCGACGAGGCGGAAATCCGCGGCCATCGCCGCACCTATGTGGGCGCCCTGCCCGGCAAGATCATCCAGTCCTTAAAGCGGGTTCGCCACAGCAACCCCCTTTTCTGCCTTGACGAAATAGACAAGCTGGCATCAGATTACAGGGGTGATCCGGCGGCTGCCCTGCTGGAGGTTCTTGATCCCGAGCAGAACAATGCCTTCATGGATCACTATCTTGATCTGGATTACGATCTTTCCGGCATATTTTTTATTACCACAGCCAATTCCCTGCACACCATCCCGCCGCCCCTGCTGGACAGGATGGAGGTCATCGAGCTCCCAGGCTATCTTGAGACCGAAAAGCGGCATATTGCGCGCAACTTTCTCCTGCCGCGCCAGCTTGACGAACATGGCCTGAAATCTGAAAATCTGCATATTTCCGAAAACGCGCTGCTGGAAATAATCCGCAACTACACCAGCGAATCCGGAGTACGCAATCTGGACCGTCAGCTGGCGGCCATATGTCGCAAGACTGCCATCAGGCTGGTTGAAGGGCAGGAGCCGGAAAAATGCGTTTCCGTATCCCGGCAGAACCTGGAGGATTTTCTGGGGCTGCCCAAATACAGGCACGAAGAAAGGGAAAAGGAGCCGTCTGTTGGCGTCTGCGCCGGCCTGGCCTACAACCAGAGGGGTGGCGAGATCCTCTTTGTTGAAACAAGCCTGATGAGCGGCTCCGGCAAGGTTGTCACCACAGGAAAACTGGGCGAAGTGATGCAGGAATCCGCCAAGGCTGCCATGTCATATGTGCGATCCCGGGCCAATGCTCTGGGCCTCGCGCCCCGTTTTCACGAGAAAGTGGATATCCATGTGCATGTGCCCTCCGGCGCCACACCCAAGGATGGTCCCAGCGCCGGCATCACTCTGGCAACCTCAATAACATCCGCCCTTCTCGGCATTCCAGTGCGCAACGATGTGGCCATGACAGGAGAGATATCCCTGCGCGGCCGTGTTCTCCCCATCGGCGGGCTGCGCGAAAAGCTGCTGGCGGCTGGCCGCAGCGGCATCAAAAAGGTCATAATGCCCAAGGACAATGAAAAAGACCTGGCCGAGGTGCCGGATGAGATTCTCAACGGCCTTGAGCTGGTGTTTGTGGAGCATGTGGACGAAGTTCTGCCCCATGCCCTCCATGCCAGCCGGGAGCAGATATTTTCCGGCCAGGATGACGCAGGCTTTCTTGCCGCCGACATCCGCGCTCCACGGACGCAACCGCAGCAATGCAGCCAGTAGCGTCAAAGTTCAGTCCTGTTTGTAAAGATTGTGCAGAATCTGCTTGGCTTTTTCAAACTTTTCCGGATCCTCCAGTTTGTCCCCTGCCCGATTGATATAAAAGTCCAGCCGATCCATAGCCTGGCGCAGACTGTCCGAATTTTCCTTTAATCCTTTGGCTATATCTTCTGCCGAATGTGTGAAGAATCCTTTTTCTGGATGCCATTTCGGCTTTACTTGCTCAGACCAGAAATAATTTTCATCAGATGCCATTGCTGCCCTCAAAAAAGTTTTAATAAATACGCATTCAGCAAAAGGACGTGTCCAGCCGCCAAAGGGCGGAAAACAAGACTTGAAATGCCAGACATTTCAAATGGACGCAGCCCTGCTGGCGCAGTCTCAGCACTCAAATACCCAGTGCAGAATCCTTTTATGCACACGCAGGCGGTAATCGGCCTGCCTGGTGAGCAGTGATGCGGGACTGTCCAGCACAGAGGGAGCAATGGGTATGGCCCGCACCGGCGAAGCGCTGAGCAGCAGCCTGGCATCATCCCTGGCGCAAAGCATCAGCTCCGGCGTGATTGTCCATGCGGAAAGATCCTCATTGCTGAAATCCGGCTTCTTGCCCGCGAAAATAAACCGCGCATCCTGCACCGCCTTTTGCGGTGAATCCACAAAACTAACATTCAGGCCCGCAGCGGCGGCCCGTATGGGGGTGGCATCCACCTGCGGGGGCATGGAGATGCGCAAATTAAACGGAAACCAGGCCGTGGCCGCTATGAGGGAGTACAGGGTGCCATTGGGGCAGCCAACCCAGCCGGCATCAACATCCTTGAGATAGCGGGCAAGTTTCAGCATGCATGCTATATCGGCAAGGGCATGGGCTGGATGGGCATCTTCGCAGCCGGCATTGATCACCGGAAAATCAGGGCCGTCAGCCCCCACATTGGCGGTGGGGAAACCATAAAGATACATGCAGTCCAGATAGTAGGCGAAAATGGGGAGTAGATGTTTCTGAAAGGAGCTCATCTCCTCACGCCATTGGCCTCCGGATGCGCCCTCGTACATGGTGGAGCCGCCCATCTGGCGCACGGCGGCCGTCACGCACATTCTCTCGGGCAGAGATTGCCTGGTGAACAGCAGGAGCGCGATGCGATCCTCCATAAAATCGGATTGCATTTTCGAATCCGGAATACCCAGAGCCTGCTGCACAATAAGCCAGCATGCCTCCTCGCCCACCTGCCTTACAGAATAGAAATATCGCGCCATGCCCTGACCTCCTGATTTTTCTTGCAGCTATTGAAAACATACATACGCGCGGCTCTTATGTCCAATGGTTTGACAGCCAATCTGCGGCTTGACATAAGGCGATGCGGCCATATGATTTATATGGCGCGGGATTGTTTATGGCATATGTCCATTGAAAATAGACATATGCGCCAAGCCGCGAAAGCAGCTGGACAATGGCGGCTGGCAAAACCGTGTTTTGCCGTGTGCCAGGCCATGCGGCTTAAACCGGCACAATTTCAACCGATGCAAGTTATATTAGAACTGCCGTTTGCTCACCCCGCATGATCTCACGGCAATAAATGGATGCATAATGCCAATAAAAATTCCCGGTGATTTGCCGGCAAGGATGGCTCTTGAATCCGAAAATATTTTTGTGATGACGGAGGATCGGGCCAATACCCAGGATATCCGCCCTCTCGAGATTGCCATCGTCAATCTCATGCCAACAAAAATCGCCACGGAAACCCAGCTGCTGCGTCTGCTTGGCAATTCGCCAATCCAGGTCAACATCACCCTTCTGCGCACCAGGGCCCATGAGTCCACGCATGTGCCCAGAATACACCTTGAAAGATTCTACCGCACTTTTGACCGGATAAGCCAGGGCGGCTTTGACGGCATGATCATCACCGGCGCGCCAGTGGAGCATCTGCCCTATGAGGAGGTGGACTATTGGCAGGAGCTGCGCGAAATAATGGATTATGCCCGCCAGAATGTGTATTCCACCCTCTTTTTGTGCTGGGCGGCCCAGGCCGCCCTCAACTATTATTATGGCATTCCCAAGTACACGCTGCCAAGAAAGATATCAGGCATTTTCTGCCATGAGGTTCTCTGCCCGCAATGTCGTCTTTTCCGCGGTTTTGATGATGAATTTCTGGCGCCCCATTCACGGCATACGGAGATTCGCGCGGCGGATATTCTCCCCCACAGGGATCTGGAGATCCTTTCCCAGTCCAACGAGGCCGGCATTGCCATGGTCGAAAGCCGCGACCACAGCCAGGTCTTCATGACAGGCCATCTGGAGTATGACAGGGACACACTGGATCAGGAGTACAGGCGGGATCTTGGCCGCGGTCTTGATCCGGCGGTGCCAGCCCATTACTATCCCTCCGACAATCCGGAGAATTTACCGCTGATGACCTGGAAGGCGCATGCCCACCTGTTTTTCAGCAACTGGCTCAATTACTATGTATACCAGGAAACACCCTACAGCTTATCCAGCATTTCCCGCAAGAGCGCTCCAGATCATGGCGCAACTTACTGAAATATGCCGGAGACCGGGCTTTATTAGCAAAATTCAACTTCTTGGAGACAACCATGTGGGATTATACAGACAAGGTGCATGATCATTTTCTTCACCCCCATAATGCGGGGCCGCTTCCTGATGCCAATGCCATCGGCGAGGTGGGCAGCCTGGCCTGTGGCGATGCCCTCAAGCTCTACCTCAAGATCAGTGATGACGGAGTGATTGAAAGGGCCGGCTTTGAAACCTTTGGCTGCGCGAGCGCCATCGCTTCCAGCTCCGTGCTCACGGACATGGTCATAGGCATGAAGGTTGACGATGCCCTGAAAATCACCAACAAGGACATCACCAATGCCCTTGGCGGCCTGCCCAAACAGAAAATGCACTGCTCGGTAATGGGGCAGGAGGCTCTCGAGGCGGCCATCCGCAACTGGCGCGGCGAACCGGCCGAGCCCCATGCCCATGAGGAAGGCAAACTCGTATGCAAATGCTTTGGCGTAACCGATGCGCAGATAATTCGCGCCATCCGCGAAAATGGACTAAAAACCGTGGAAGAGGTGACGGACTACACCAAGGCGGGCGGCGCCTGCGGCCAGTGTCTTGACGAGATTGCCGAGATTCTTGCCCACGAGCTCAAGCAAAAGCCGCTCTCGGAGCTAAAGCCAAAGCCAAGAATGACCAATGTGCAGAGAATGCAAAAGGCCATGAAAATAATTGATGAGGAAATAAGGCCCAAACTGAATGCCGATGGCGGCGATATTGAGCTTGTGGATGTGGACGGCAAGCGAGTGACTGTCTCCCTGCATGGCCGCTGCTCCCAGTGCAGGTCAAGCGAGGTCACCATTCGCAACCTGGTGGAAAAAATGCTGCGCGAACATGTGGAACCGGACATTGTGGTGGAGGAAGTGTAAATGCGTAATGTATATCTGGACAACAATGCCACAACTGCCGTTTCTCCGGAAGTTCTGGCTGCCATGCTGCCCTATCTGGGCGATCTTTACGGCAATCCCTCAAGCATGCACACCTTTGGCGGCCAGATTGCCGAAGCTGTGGAGACAGCCAGGGCCAGCCTGGCCGAACTGCTGCATGCCAGCCCGGACGAAATAATCTTCACCTCCTGCGGCACGGAGAGCGACAATACGGCCTTCTGGTCCGCCCTGCAGAGCCAGCCGGAAAAAAGGCATATTGTCACCACCAAGGTGGAACATCCCGCTGTGCTCAATGTCTGCCAGTTCTGGGAGAGGGAGGGCTACCATGTCACCTATCTTGGCGTGGACAAAAAAGGCAGGCTCGACGAGGCGGAATACCTGGAGGCTCTGACGCCGGATACGGCCCTTGTCTCCATCATGTTCGCCAACAATGAGGTGGGCAATATCTATCCGGTGCAAAAGCTCTCCGAGCTTGCCCATGAGCGTGGCATTCTCTTTCATACGGACGCAGTGCAGGCCGTGGGCAAAATCCCCATTGATCTGCGCCACATGCCTGTGGACATGTTATCCCTCTCCGGCCACAAGATCCATGCGCCAAAAGGCATAGGAGCCCTCTATGTGCGCAAGGGCGTGCGTTTCCGCTCCTATCTGCGCGGCGGCCATCAGGAGCATGGCAGGCGCGCGGGCACGGAAAATGTGCCATATATTGTGGGCCTGGGCATGGCCGCCCAGCTCTCCCGCGAGTTCATGCAGATGGAGCGTGTCGATGTGGCCATGCTGCGCGACAAGCTGGAGCGCGGGATTCTGGAAAGCATTCCGGACAGCATTGTCAATGGCGATACAGAAAACAGGTTGCCCAATACCACAAACATTTCCTTCAAAAATGTCGAAGGCGAAGCCATTCTGCTGATGCTCGACAGGCTTGGCATTGCTGCAAGCTCCGGCTCCGCATGCACATCGGGCAGCCTTGAGCCATCCCATGTGCTCCGCGCCATGGGTGTGCCGTTCAACTATGCCCATGGCTCCATCCGGCTCTCGCTCTCCCGCTATACCAGCGGGCAGGATATCGATTATGTACTCGCGGAATTTCCGGGAGTTATTCAGACATTGCGGTCCATTTCACCTTTCAAGGACTGAAACAATGCGCCGGGCGTTAATCCCTTGCAGCATGCGCCATGCATGTCAGGATTGACGCCCAATACTTTTTTTGCTCAATCAAAAAGCTGACCGGCATCGCAACCTTTTATCGACATCCCCAAAGGGGCCGTCATGCGGAATTTAAAAACCGGCTACCAGTATGACAGCCGGCAACGGCTATGGAAAAGACAGGATGCCAAAGCCTTTGCCTATAGCGATGGCGCCGAGAAATATCTTCTGGATGCCCTCAAAAACGTTTCTGACAAATCCGTCTTTTCCAGTGAGCTGACCCCCCTGCTCAGGGATTGGGCAAGCACCTATCATCTGTCCAGCGCCAGAGCAAATCTGCTGCGTCCTTTTGCTGGGAATCTTCTGTCAGGAGCTTCTGTTCTGGAGCTTGGCTGCGGCTGTGGCGGAGTCACAAGATTTCTTGGGGAGACCGCCGACGAGGTTCTGGCTGTTGAAGGCTCAAGCTCCCGGGGCATGGTAGCGGCCGAGCGCTGCGCGGATCTGGACAATGTTACCGTTGTGGTGGACAGAATACAGGACTTGCCACAAGAAATTGGCAGGTTCGATGTGGTCACCCTCATCGGCGTGTTGGAATATGCCGCCAAATTTGATCTGACCCCGGTCGGGCTGCTGGGCATTGCGCGCAGATTTCTGAAGGAAGATGGCGCCCTGATCCTTGCTCTGGAAAACCGGCTGGGACTGAAATATCTTGCAGGTGTGCCTGAAGATCATCTTTGCACATCATGGAGTGGCGTAACAGGCGCCTACAGGCAAAATGGCGTGACCACATGGAGCAGACGGGAATTGCGGCAGCTTTTGCGCGAAGCCGGCTTTGAGACGCATGAACAGTTTGTGCCAGTGCCAGACTACAAGCTGCCAACCACTGTAATCACCGAGGCCGGCCTCGACAGCGACTGTGCCGGCTTCAATCCGGCCCCACTACTGGCTGGCAGACAGAGACCTTTTGAAAAGGCCCCCCTGTTCAATCTGCCCGCAGCCTGGGAAAGTGTGGTGCAAGCCGGACTCCTGCCGGAGCTGGCGGACTCCCTATGCTTTGTTGCAAGGCCGCATGCTGGCCAGCAAGCCAATAAGGAAGCAATCCTGGCCGAACATTATGGCAATCCTGTCCACCAAAAAAGGCAGTTCGCCAAAATAACAAGCTTTGTGAAAAACGGATCGGAAATCCAGGTAAGGAGAAAAAAATTTTTTGACATTGGCGGCCGCGCATCACCTGTTTATGAACAAATCATTGAAGATGAGCCCTATTTTCCCGGCGAGCGCGTGTGCGATCTGGCCAGGCGTGTAGTGACGCGCATAGGCTGGACTACCCTCGAACTGGCGGAATCCCTGCGCCCCTGGGTGGACTTTATCATCTCAAAGACTTCGCGAGACGGACTCATATCAGGCAGCTTTCTCGATCTTACACCGTTTAATTTGATAGTGGACGGAGAAGGCATTGCCCATCCCTTTGACCTTGAATGGCATCGCAGCGGATCCCTCCCGGCCAGCTTTCTGCTTGCCAGGGGCATAGTCAACATGCTGCCGGCCCTTGTGCCTGTCTCTGTACCGGCGCCGAACACCGCCATTGACTTTGGCAGCATCCTGAAAGGCATTTTCACCCACTTTTCACTGGAATTTGACGAGACGCAAATGGCTGCATTCTGGGACGGAGATTCCCTGGAAAAGGCGCTCAATCTGCCGCTTCTTTCCTGGCAGGAAACTCTCCAGCGCTCTCTGGCCGTGAACGTGCACAACTTTACCCCTTTCTTCCAGCTTGCCGGACAATGCCAGGCCATGGGCCTGCCTCCGGAGCGGGTGCCGGAATACATAACAGCCATGCAAAAGCACATGGCCACCATGCAGTCCCAGATGAAAGTCATGCAGAGAATGATCGAGCATCTGCAAAAAAAGCAGGGGGTAGAACAGGGGGCCAGCGAGAGGAAACAATCTTGAGATTGCCCAGGGGCATCATAAGGTCCGCGTGACTGCAGCAATGAGCCATAATTCCTGTCCAGGAATATTCAAAATGAAAATGCCTGGTATCCCTCAAGCGATACTTGTCGCAATCCCGAACAGGAATTGCGCACTGCCAGGTGTGGTGTGCGCAAGGCAGAAACCACATTCCCTGCTCTGAAATCTTCGAGCTCTTACAACAGCAAAAACTTTACATATCACTATGCTGCGAAGTTTCCTGCAGCCTCTTCAAAACGCAGCAACCGGATTTTCACACCGGCGCCGCCTCCGGAATAGCCGCCCAGTTTGCCATCAGAGCGCACAACCCGGTGGCAGGGCACAATTAGGCAGATGGGATTGCTGCCAGTGGCATTGCCCACTGCCCTTGCAAGCATGGATATTCCGCTCCCGGAGATCATCCTGGCAATTTCACCATATGACACAATGCTGCCGTAAGGTATGCTGGCAATCACGCTCCAGACCTTCCGCTGAAAATCTGTCCCGTCCATCTGCAGCGGCAATGCGTCCACGGAGGGTTTTTTGCCGCCAAAATAGGCATCGAGCCAGCCAAAGGCCAGCTCAAGGGCCCTGGCATCGGCCCGGGCAGGCGCGCCGGTATCTGGCCGCGCGGTGTCAGATCCAAAAGTCACGCCGGTTATGCAGCCATTCTGGGCGGAAATGAAGATTCGCCCCAAAGGCGAGTAAAAATAGGCGCCAGCAACGCTCATGACTCCCCCTTTTTTATAATGTACACCCAGGCCACAAGGCATAGTGCGGAAACGGTGAAGGCTATGCCACCCACAGCCATTATGGGATTTGGCCAAAAGCCGAGAGTGGCGATGCTCATTGACAGGCTGCCACAAACCAGGCCGCCGCAGTTGATCAGGGAGGCTACAATGCCATTGTCACCCTTAATGCTCTGCATGGTCAGGACTGTTGAAGGGGGACGAATGGCGCTGCCGCAAAAGGTGACCGGCAGAAAAAGCAGGGCGAAGGTCCAGGGACCAGCTGTGCCAGCCAGAAGCACCCCCAGGCCGGCCAGGACCATAATGGCCATTTGCCAGGCAATGCACAGTCTGGCATTGAAATGGCGAAAAACAAATATGTGCGTCAGGGGACCGAACAGGGAGACGCCGGCATTAAAGGCGAAAAAGATGCTGAAAGCCTGGGCGGAGAGTGCAAATGTATCCTGAAAAATAAAGGTGGAAACAGCCAGATAAGACATGAATGGCATTGCCATCATGGAAAAAAGCAGAAGAAGCCGCCGAAAATTGCGGTTTTTTAGGGTGCCTCCCATTCTTTTAAAAATTCCCGCAAGGGAGAGATCAGCCTTTTTAATGCAGGTCTCGCGCAGACACAGGGCGCCTCCCAGAGCTATCAGGCCGCAAATGCAGAGACACCAGAAGATGCCCCGCCAGCTGGTGAGCATCAGCAACCCGCCACCTATGACCGGCGCAAGCATGGGCGCCAGAATGGAAGCGGCCTGCATGGAGCTGATGACCTTTTCCATGAGTCTGCCCCGCAGAATGTCGCGCACAATGGCCAGAGACATGGCCGAAGCGGAGCCGCTGCCGGCCGCCTGGGCCAGACGCCAGAAAAACAGCGGCCAAAAACTCTGGGACATTGCAATGGCCATGCTGGAAAGGATAAAGACAATGCTCCCGCAGACAAGGACCGGCTTACGGCCGTATTTATCGCTGAGCGGGCCCCAGACGAGCATTGAAAAGGCGAAAACAAACAGAAAAGAGCTCAGGGTATAGCTCGCCAGGGCATTGTCAACATTGAGACTTTGCGAGATGGCCGGCAAAGCCGGCAGATACATGTCTGTGGCAAGAGGCGCGAAGGCGCTGATAAAGGCCAGATACGCGACTACAAATCTGTTGCCAGGTAAAAATATTCTGTTGGACTGTACGGCCATTGGCTACCTTAAAAGTGGCTTGGAGCGCGAATGCCACCACTCGCGCATGTGCTGCCTGTGGTTTTACATATTGCGGCCCGAAAGTAAACTTGGCTGCCAAAGTCTTGCCATCGGACGATATACGGTCTATATTTGTCATTCGCATTACTGTAGACTGGAAATGAATTTTCTGTCCACAGTGGCGGCTTTGCCTGCAAAGTCGCCCGCGAAATTGACGCAGGCAGTTTCGCCCTCATGCGCATATTCCAGCATTAAAACCGGCTACCAGCCTATTCCGGAGGTTACCTTGTTTGAATCCATAGCTTTTGCAATGGGAGCCAATCCCGCGGGCGGCGACGCTCCTGGCGGCACAGATATGCTGATGCAGTTTCTGCCGCTTATTCTCATGTTTGTCATCTTCTGGTTTTTGCTGATCCGGCCCCAGCAAAAACGCGCCAAGGCGCACAAGCAGATGCTCTCCGAACTCAAGCGCGGCGACAGTGTCGTCACCTCAAGCGGCATAATCGGCCGCATATTGGAAATTGACGACGAGCAGGTTCTTCTGGAGAGCGCGGATTCCAAGCTGCGCGTGTCCCGCGCCGCCATTGGCGGACTGCTCCAGACGAGGGTGCCCGACCAACAGGATGGCAAAAAATAATTTTCCGGCACTGCGCTTTTTTGCGCGACCTGGAAAACAAAGTAATCATTAATGCGCGAAAGCCGCCGGGATTTCCCGGCCATATGTCTTGTCTGGCTGCACCTGTAGCTGGCCAACACACCCGGAAATGGCAAATCCCGGCCGGCTATCCTCCAAATAAATCTGACAGGCTTCGGCCTGTCCCCATTTTTCAGGGATGGTAAACAATGGGTTTACGTTGGCGCCTGTCCATAGCCTTACTGGTATTCATCCTTTGTCTAGTCTACGCCCTGCCGAGCATTCCTGGCATGCAGGCCATATTTGGCCGACTGCTGCCAGATAGCAAAATCAACCTTGGCCTTGATCTCAAGGGTGGCATCCACCTCACTCTGGGGGTGGAGGTGGCCAGGGCGGTTAGCAATTCCCTGGCCATAGCCGGGCAGGATCTGCGCCGCCTGGCCCAGGATGAAAAGATCGTTGTGTTGCGCCCCAGGGTGATCGGCGGGGATACCCTTGAATTTCTGCTGCCAAGGGCGGACAGCGAGGACAAGCTGAAAGAGCTGGTGGCCAAAAACTTCCCGGCCCTGGAGCTTGGCGAGCCCCAGAAGGGTGATTCCGGCCAGCTGCGCTACACTGCGCATTTTTCGCAGGCAGAGGTGACAAGGCTTGAAAGCATGGCTCTTGACCAGGCCCTGCGCACCATCAGAAACCGCATCGATCAGTTTGGCGTTGCCGAGCCGGATATTCGCAAACAGGCAGGCAACCGCATCCAGGTGCAGCTGCCGGGCATCTCCGACCCGCGCCGCGCAGTTCAGATACTTGGCCAGACCGCGCATCTGGAATTTCACCTCGTGCGCGATGACGTTGACCCCACCAAAGCAGTTCTCCCGGCTGGTGTTGTGGCTCTGCCCATGCTGGAAAAGGACGCGGCGGGCAAGGAGCATGCCGGCAGACAGATAGCGGTGGAAAGGGATGCCATGCTCACCGGCGAGGATGTGGCGGACGCCCGGCCAGCCTTTGATCAGATGAACCAGGCCTATGTGACGCTCAACTTTAATGGCCGTGGCGGCCGCATCTTTGAGCGCGTGACAGGCGAAAACGTTGGCCGGCGCATGGCCATTGTTCTCGATGGCAAGGTCTATTCCGCCCCTGTTATCCGGGAGCGCATTGGCGGCGGCCGGGCCAGCATATCCGGCAATTTCACCACTGCCGAGGCACAGGATCTGGCCATAGTGCTCCGCGCCGGATCCCTGCCCGCCCCTGTAACAGTGCTGGAGGAACGCAGCGTCGGTCCATCCCTGGGCCAGGAATCCATTGACAGTGGCATTCGCGCGGCACTGGTGGGCGCGGGCCTTGTGGTGCTTTTCATGGCTTTCTATTACGGCGTAAGCGGCATTATCGCAGATCTTATGCTCTGCTTCACCATGCTTATCATCATGGCCGGCATGGGTGCTTTTGGCGCAACCCTCACTCTGCCCGGCATTGCCGGCATTGTGCTGACCATTGGCATGGCCGTGGATGCCAATGTGCTGATTTATGAGCGCATACGCGAGGAGCTTCGCCTTGGCCTGACACCTGTGGCCGCGGTGAAAGCCGGATTTGAGCGCGCCACCATCTCCATCACGGACTCGAACCTGACCACAATCATCGCCACCGTCATCCTCTACCAGTTTGGTACCGGCCCCATACGCGGTTTTGCCGTAACTCTCTCCCTGGGCATAATCGCCTCCATGTTTACGGCAATTTTTGTTTCCCGCGCCATTTTCCAGGAGTGGGCCAAACATGCCGGGCCAAAGGGCCTCAGCATTTGAGGCTGTACCAGTTTATATGGAGAAATGAGCCAAAAACTGCGTTTTTGGCTGGCATGAGTTCCAGACATCCGCATTACTAAAAAGGCGGGAGATATAATGGGTTTCGCTTTTGTAAGGCATGACACAAACTTTGATTTCATCGGCAAAAGATATTGGGCCTATGGCATCTCCATCGTCATACTGCTTGCCGGCCTGATCTCCGCCCTGTGGGGCAATGGCCTTAAGCTTGGCATTGATTTTGCCGGCGGCGTGATTATGCAGATCCAGTTTGAAAAGCCGGTTGAGGATGAAGCCCTGAAAAAGAGCCTCAACATCCCCCAGCTGCCTGGCATCAGCACCCAGCGATTTGGCGAGGGTGGCCGTGATTATCTGCTGCGCTTTTCCAGCAAGGAAACAGACGATGCCAGTGCCCTGCGCACCACTGTGCTTGAGGCGCTCACCGGGGCCTTTCCCCAAAATGCTGTGGATATACAGCGCCTTGAGGTAGTGGGCCCAAAAATTGGCGATGATTTGACAAACAAGGCGTTAAGCGCCCTGTATTATGCCGTCCTTCTCATCGCGGTCTATATCTCCGGCCGTTTTGAACAGCGCTGGATGGCAGCAGCCATCATGGCAGCTGCCCTATGGGGTGGCATGTATCTGTTCAGTTTTACAGGCATCGGCATGGGCTGGCAGGTTATGGTCGCCCTGGCCATCACTCTTGTGGTCTGCTTTCTGCTGCGTCTCAACTTTGCCCTCGGCGCCCTTGTGGGCCTGCTGCATGACGTGTTCATAACCGTTGGCCTTCTCTCCATTCTCGATGTGGAGATCGATCTAAACGTAATGGCGGCCATTCTCACAATTATTGGCTATTCCCTGAACGATACAATCATAGTTTATGACCGCCTGCGTGAAAATTTGCGCGCAGCCCCAAAAAGCCCTCTTGGAAACCTCATCAACCGCAGCGTGAACCAGACCCTGTCCCGCACAATCCTCACCAGCGGCACAACCATCATCGCCACGCTTTCCCTCTATCTGCTTGGTGGCGGCGTGATTCACGATTTCGCACTGGCCATGCTGATTGGCGTTGTGGTTGGCACCTTCTCGTCCATCTATGTGTCTTCCGCCATCCTGCTGGCGCTTGGCGACACTGACTTTTATGTGCATTCCCAGCAGAAGGAGGAATATGAACGTCCTGGCGAGCATGGCATAGTCTGACAGATAAAGTTTCAGTCAGGACAAACAGGATTTTAAACTTTCTGGCCCCCACCAAGGGGGCCTTTTTCACATCATCAGTCGTCATCCGCCTCAAATTCCGGGCAGCCTCTGTAATAAAAATCCCTGTCCTCCTCGGTGATGGAGCGAAGCACCCGGGCCGGATTGCCTGCCACCAGCACGCTGTCTGGCACGTCCCGAGTCAGCACGGAACCTGAGCCAACCACAACATTGCTGCCCACCGAAACCCCGGGATTGATCACCACATTGCCACCCAGCCAGACATTGTCGCCTATGCTCATGGGCCTGCCAAATTCCAGGCCGGAGTTTCTTGTCTCTGGATGGAGCGGATGGCCAACCGTATAAATGGCCACATTGGGGCCAAACATCACATGTTGCCCGATTTTCACCGGGCCGACATCGAGAATCACAAGATTGAAATTGGCATAAAAATATTCACCGACTTCAATATTAATCCCGTAATCGCAATGAAATGGGCTTTCTATATGGATATGCTCACCACATTTCCCCAAAATATCCTTTAAAAGAAGCCTCCTCTCCCTGCTTCTCGACGGAGACAGCTGATTATATGTGAACACCTTTTGCTGACATGCCCGATGCAGGCTGCCTGCTTGCCCGCCACCAGGCAGGAATGGAATGCCAGCACGCATTTTTTCCAATGTATCCATGTTCCCTCCCTATATTCAGCCGATTATGCTGTTTTTTCCATGGGCCGCCAATTGTGAAATTGACTGCAAAATGCTATAATCCGCCAATCCCGACAAACTTAATTCGAGGTCTGCCCTGGTGCAAGCCTCTTGCGCATCCGTGGGGTAAGCAATGGATCGTATTGTCATCGGCCATATCGAGCAGGAAATGACAGTGCCAACTCCGGATATGGATCTGGATCAAAAATTGTTTGTCCAGGTGGATCAGGCCAAATGCACGGGTTGCTGCATATGTATGGAATATTGCCCCACCGCCGCCATATATGGGGAAACGGGGCTGGCCCATACGATAGTCCACCCGGAGCCATGCCTGCACTGCGGCATGTGCCTCACCCATTGCCCCCAGGGCGCATTTCACGAAAAATTCTCCTGGCTGCCGGAAGTGGAAAAAAGACTGGAGGATTCTTCCCAAATAATGATCGCCATGCCCGCCCCTTCGATCCGCTACACACTGGGCGAGGCATTTGGCCTGCCACCCGGCAGAAACCTGCAGGAGAAAATGCTTGCAGCCATTGCGCGCCTGGGTTTTGACCATTGTTGGGATACGGAATTTGCCGCGGACGTGACCATCTGGGAGGAAGGCGGCGAGTTTCTGCACAAACTCAAAAACGGCATGGCCCTGCCCCTCCTCAGTTCCTGCTGCCCATCCTGGGTCAGGTATATGGAAACATTCCAGCCGGCTCTTGTCGATCTCTGCTCCACCGTCAAATCCCCCATAGCCATAAACGGGCGTCTGGCCAAAACCTATGGCGCGCAGAGATACGGATACGATCCTGAGAACATGTACACCGTAGCCATCATGCCGTGTCTGTCCAAAAAATATGAAGCCCTCATGCCAGCCCTGGAAAATAATGGCCTAAGGGATATCGATGCAGTACTCACAGTGCGGGAGTTCGCGTGGCTTCTCCAAAAGAGGAATATCGATGTCAACAACATGCCTCATGGTATTGCCGATACCCTGATGGGCGAATCCGCCTGCGGCACTCTCTTTGGCATTGGTGGCGGCGTGATGGAGACACTTGCGCGCTATGTTCACAAAGCTCTTTGCGGAAAAGAGCTGCAAAATCAGGCAACCCGCAGACTAGACAGGGCATCAGGAATCGCGGAGCTGTCCTTTGAATGCTGTGGCCAGACACTGCGCATGGCGGCAGTGCGCGGGGCGGACAAGTTCGCGGCCATCTGCGAACAGATATTAAAAGGCCAGTCTCCCTGGCATTTCATTGAATTCATGGCCTGTCCTGGCGGCTGCATCAATGGCGGTGGCCAGCCTCTGCTGCCAAGCCTTCGCAATACTGTGCTTCTGGGCAGAGGCAGCGCGCAATAACATGCCACAAAAAACAATGGCAACGGTGCAAAATGCTTAAATTCGCACTTAAAGGCTATGGACGCCGCGGCAAGGGTTATGGCTACCGCGAAAACAGCCTTATCAAAAACATGAAGGCTGTGCACATGCTTGCGGCCATTGGCTGGGGTGGAGGAGCCTTTGCAATGCAGGCTTTGGGCTTTTTGCGCCGTTCACTTGATGACCCGGCTGTTGCCGCACAGGTTGCCTACTGCTCCTACTTTATTGACACCTGGGTCGTCATGCCAGGGCTGTTGGGTTGCATTCTCACAGGCCTTTTCTATTCCATGCGCACTTCCATAGGTTTTTTCAAATTCGCCTGGATAGGCTACAAATGGCTTATCTCCCTGAGCGCCGGTTTCTGGGGCGTTCTCTTCTGGGGCCCGTGGGGCGATGAACTCATAGCAACCCTCCAGCCCTGGGGCATTGATTGGCCCTTGCGAATGGTGCGCGCCTGCATACTGCCGCAAAACATCTGGACCGGTCTCCTGCAAACGGCCATCATCCTCTCCATGTGCCTCATTTCCGTCTACAGGCCCATTTCTTTCCGTGTCTGGCTGCGGGGCACCGAGCATAGCGATCTGGCCAGGCGCATCGACGCAGTGCGCGCCACAGACAGGGATTTGAAAATGCAGTCCCCCCAGGCCAACCTTCAGGTGCGCAACCTTTATCAGCAATGGCTTGGCGAACCCTATGGAGAGCTCTCCCACAGGCATCTGCACACATGCCGCCAGGACAGATCACAACGGCTTGCCGCGCTCCGGGAATCCGGCCTGTATCCACCCAAAAAGCCGGTCACCACAAAATAGAACAGGACCTAAGGCTGCAAAATCCCAAAATAAAACATGATTTTGCATTGTCTGGTCCTGTACCCTGCGGATATTTTGCCCAACGATGCCAGAGCATTTGCCTATTAAAATAGGCAAATGCGAGGCGCCTCTTCTGAAGCGCCCGCGTAAAAATGAGCGGAAAAATTGAATTTACCATGTGCCTGTCCAGCTACGCGGGGAAACGCCAGCGCTTATGCCTGAAACGCGTAGTGTCGCGTCAAGCGACAATAGTCGCAATCCCGATTAGGGATTGCGCGCCGCCAGCGGCGGCGTGAGCAAAGCAAAAACCACGTTTTTTGCTTTGCGATCTTCATGTTTTTACGACAGTAAAAACATGACATCTCAGTAGAGCATTTCAACTGATGAATGCTCTAAAGCATTGAGGCAAATGGCCCCAGGAGGGCTTTCACATCCACATTTTCCGCAAAGGCCTGCGCCAGCCGGTCCAGTTCCCTGTCGATGTCAAAGCAGGCGCCGGCAATCTCCGGCAGTTCCTTCCTGCTTCTGAGCCTGTTGAGCAGGCCATGCCTGAAATCATCACTGTCAAATATTCCGTGGATGGAGGTGCCCCAGATATCCAGTTTGCCGGCGCAGCTGCGACCCCAGCCCGCTGCTTCACCATCATCGCGCCAGATGACGGCCATCGCGCCAGCACAGGCTCTCACCCGACCATGACGGATCTCGTAGCCTGATACAGGACAAGGGGAGCCACAGAGTTCTGGAGATGCGTGGCCAGAGCTGCGGGCAAGTATCTTTTCTTCCAGAAATTCCGTTTCCACAGGCAAAAGCCCAAGGCCGCGAGTGGTGCCTCCCTCGATGTCATCCCTGTCTGTTATAATGCCTCCCAAAAGCTGCAACCCTGCGCAAATTCCGGCAAGACTGCCATTTCCACCTTTAAGGATAGCCTCCCCGTATTGCCTTAACCGTTCAAACAGGCCACTACGCCGTAGAAAATCAACACATGCGCCAACATTGCGCGAGCCAGGCAACAGCACAAGATCCGGGTTTCCAAAATCATCCGCGTCATCAACCATGCGCAATGCCACATCCGGCTCCCGGCTCAGCGGGTCAAAATCCGTGTAATTGCTGATCTGGGGCAGATTGACAAGGGCGATATCAAGTCCTGCTCCCTGTTGACGCATGTAGCGCCCTGGCAGACTGGCCGAATCCTCATCAGGCAGGCGCAGATCCGCCAGCATGGGCATGATGCCAAAAAAAGGCCTGCGTGTTCTGGTCGCCACATGCTCCAGAGCAGGCGTCAAAAGAGCCTTGTCGCCGCGAAAACGATTAAGCACATATCCGGCCACATGGCCGCGATCCCTGGGCCTTAAAAGAGCCATGGTGCCCGTCAGGGCCGCGAATGCGCCGCCCCTGTCTATATCGGCAATCAAGGCCACCCTCGCCCCGGCATGGGCCGCCATGCGCATGTTGACAATGTCCTGGCTGCGCAGATTGATTTCCGCAGGGCTGCCAGCCCCCTCAAGCACCATGATATCGCGCTCCCTGGCAAGACTTTGCCAGGCGCTGGCCACTTCGCGCCATATATCCGGCTTGGCTTTCACATATTCCTGCCAGGTCATGTTGCCTACAGGTTTGCCCATGATCAGCACCTGTGAGACATGGTTGCCAAGCGGTTTTAATAAAACCGGATTCATCCGCGCATCAGCTTCAAGATAACATGCCCTGGCCTGAAGGGCCTGAGCGCGGCCTATCTCCTCTCCACCCAATGTCACATGGGAATTGAGGGACATGTTTTGCGCCTTGAAAGGCGCCACATTTAGCCCCCGGGATGCCAACAGGCGGCACAGGGCCGCCGCAAGCACGCTTTTGCCTGCGCTGGAGGCTGTGCCCTGAAACATTATGGCCGGGTGTCTATCCATGCAAGCCACCTCAATGCTTGTGATTATTCGCGCTAATGATTATAGTGTCTGCGCCCTCTGCCACAGGGTGCAAACCAATTTTCGGGATTAATCAGGATTTATGCGCATATGAAAAAATTCTCGCTCATTGCCCTGTGCGTCCTCGCCATTCTCACATGCGCGTATCTGGGCGCCATCTACTATATAAACTCTGGATTTGCCGCAAGGGAAATCGCAATGGCCAGCGAAAAGGCGCTGGGCACCCCCATTGTGTTTGAGCAAAATCCCCACATATCCCTTTTTCCTCCCAGGGTGACTCTCGGGCGCCTGACCTGGAATATTCACACCCAGGGCGCTGATATAGATATCGCCCTTAAATCGGGATCGATCAATCTGGAGGCCGCCCCGCTGCTCTCTGGCGTCATCAACATCGATACAGCCACGCTGGACGGCCTGACTGTGGAAATAAATAAAAATGCCGGCGCGAGTCAGGCTCCGGCAACCACTGTGGGCAAAAGCCAGCCGGAAACATCCCTGCCGGAGCTGCAAAGGCTCGTGGTGCAACATGGCACCCTTAGATATACTGCCCAGGGCACTTCCCTTGCCTTTTCAGACATCAATCTCTCGGCAGAGAACCTGCGCAATAGGCAGGAGGCGGACATCAACTGTGATTTCAGCCTCGCCACGTCCGCCGGCTCTACCCCCTGGAACATGGCCCTGCGGACAAAAATGCGCTATTATGCGCCAAATCTGACTTTTCGCCAGTGCGCTGTCACATGCACCCCTGCCGGAGCCAATCCCTGGCCATGGGCATTTCCGGCAAGGCTTGCCTTTGGGGGAGCCATCAATTTTGAAAACATGCAGATAAGCCTGGTCGCGGCGCGCATCGATTTACCCCATGGGCGTCTGGCTCTTGCCAATGAAACCAGCTTCATTCTGCCCGCGTTCACAGGCAACTGCAATCTGGATATTTTCCCGGTCCAGGAGGGGCCACAGGGCGGTGTGTCCATGTTTTCAGCATCCGCCAATGTGGCCTTTGCGCCACCCAATCTTAAAATAACGGGCATGAGCATCCTGAGTGCCGGCAAACCGGGTGACGGGGAGCTGGACATCACATTGCCGCAAAATGGCGCAAGACCGGAAATAAAAGGCAACCTCAGGCTTGGAGCGCTCAGGCCCCTGGATTTAATTCCCCAAAGCCAGGGCCCATCCCCACAGCCTCAGGAGGGCGTCAATCCGGGGCAGCTTCCAAATGTCAATTTAAGTATGAAGCTGGGCAGCCTGGAAATCAACAAATTCCAGGTCAATGATCTTGCCTTAGCCATCCAGGGACGGGATGGCGCCTATGATATTGACCACCTCACGGGAGTCTGGGCCGGGGGAGCCATTGATGGCAGCATCCACGTCACTCTGCCCGAGGCAGCCGGCATGCTCAGGGTGTCAGGCAAAAACATTGATCTTGGCACCGCCCTGTCGCAATTTGGCGCCACCGAACTGGAAGGAGGGCAAACCGATTTCAGGGCCGAGCTTGGCGTTGCCAACGCCACAAATGGCGGCATAGCCGCCAATCTTGGCGGCAGCGGCGAATTTTCCGCCCGCAATGTTAAAATAAGGGCACTTGAAAAAATATTTCAGCTTCTGCCTGTGCTTGCCAGCAAAAGCTCCTTTCCAGAAGGGATTAAGCTTATGAGGGCCGAGTTCAATGCCACAGGGGGCGTCCTCAATTTCACCCCGCTCATACTCGATGCCCGCGGGCTGCAGGGCAAAGGCGCCGCCACAGTGGATCTGACAAAAAAATGGCTGGATGGCCAGGCACAAATAAAGGTCCTGGGCCTTGACCTGCCCCTGACTTTCAGAGGACCTCTGGATAATGTGTCCTTCGGCCTCGGCTCCTCCATATTCCACAGGCCCTGACCGCCGGTTGCGGCAAAATTTTTTATTGAGTTTGCAAAAATTATGGGCTATTGAATTTAGGCAACTTCAATTATACACGGGAGCGTAACAGGGCTTTAGTAACCGGGCAGCAAAGGCATGCATGCCCACCCTTTGCATAATGCTTGTTTCCGTGCAATGTACCATTGATGAAGGCGCAATCAGGCGGTAGGGAATGTATCTTCTAATCGGACTCATTATTGTGGCTGGCTCCATATTCACCGGCTACACCCTCGCGCATGGCACATGGGGCATTCTGTTTCAGCCCGCGGAATTCATTATCATTTTGGGCTGCGGTCTTGGAGCTTTCTTTGGATCCCAGACAAAGTACACCTTCAGCCTCATTATAAAGAGCCTGAAGCACCTTTTTGCGGATCCCAGCTCAAGCAAAGCCAGATATCTGGAAACCCTGGCCCTGCTTTACGGGCTTTTTTCCAAAATGCACCGCGAAGGCGTCATCAGCATTGAAGGCGATGTGGAAAAACCTGAATCCAGCGCCATATTCAGCAAATATCCCAACATTTCCAAGGATACCAAACTCGTCAGCTTCATAGGCGATACATTGCGCGTCTATCTCACCACGGGTGACCCTGCGGACATAGACAGCCTGATGGATGTTGACATGGAGACAATGCGCGAAGAGGGCATGCTTCCGGCCCACTCCGTAACCCACATGGCCGAATCCATGCCTGGCATGGGTATTGTGGCCTGCGTGCTTGGCGTTGTGCTGGCAATGGGCAAGATCACCGAACCCCCTGACGTTCTGGGCCACTACATTGGCGCTGCCCTGGTGGGCACATTCTTTGGTATTTTATGCTGTTACGGCCTGTTTGGCCCCATGGGATCCAAACTGGAAAACTATGTCTCCGAGGAACATTTTTATTTCAATGCGGTCAAGGAGGCAGTTGCCGCAGCCATACGCGGCTCAACACCGCTGATTGCAGTGGAGTATGGCCGCAGGGCCATACCCTACCCATATCGGCCTTCCTTCATGGAAATGGAGGAGAAGCTCCGTGGCGGTTAGAAAGCTCTAAAACAGTCATTACACAGGAAGCCGGCCCAGTCCGGTTTCCCTTGTTTACGGGCTGCGAATGTAAGGGGAGATAAATATGAGTGGCGCATGGAAAGTTGCATATGCGGACTTTGTTACCGCAATGATGGCCTTTTTTCTGTTGCTTTGGGTTCTCAATATGGTTCCACCGGAAACCAAAGCCGGCCTGGCCGCATATTTCAGCGGCGAAAGGAACTTTGATTCAAGCGCAACGTCGCCCATATCCAACAACCCCTTTATCCAGAACACGGACAAGATAGATGCGCGCGACCTCAAGATAACAGAGGTGGAAAGATCCCACTATGCAATAGCCCAGAAAATCAAGCAGATGCTGATGGCTGATGCCGTGCCGCAAAATTCATCCGGTATCAGCGCGGATGATGTGGGTGTGCAGCTGCGCGTAAACTCTGACATAATGTTTAAGCCTGGTTCTATAAGCCTCCAGCCGGAAGGCCTGAAAATCCTTGATGATGTGTTAAAAATCATGAAAGAGTACAATCTCTACCTTGTGGTGCGCGGCCATGCTGATGGTAGCGAATCCCAGGCCTTTGGATCGCCCTGGGAGCTTTCCGGCGCAAGAGCTGCCTCTGTGCTGCATTTTCTCGCAGACCATGGCGTCAAGCCGACCCGCCTGCGGGGCGTGGCCTATGGTGAAACAAGACCGCTCAAACCCGGCATTTCCGAGGAAAGCCGCGCTGTAAACCGGCGTGTGGAATTTTTCTTCCACAGGCCGGAGGTAATGTCCTACAGCGTGGTCTATTAATTAATAGGATTTTATGTGGGGGGATGTTCCGCATCCCCCTTTTTGATTCCATGCCACCAAAACCACGTCTGCGGGCCGATCAACTTGCCTTTGAGCAGGGGCTTGCCGAAAGCCGTGAAAAGGCAAGAAGCCTGATCATGGCAGGCAGAATTATCATTGCGGATTCAAATCCGCCTGTGATTGTGCCCAAGCCTGGCCATGCCTATCCTGCCGAAACACGGCTGGCCCTGTTGCCAGGGCAAATATATGCCAGCCGGGGCGCATACAAGCTGTTGACAATTCTGGATGGTTTTAACCTGGATGTTTCTGGTATGGTCTGCCTGGATGCCGGCGCATCCACAGGTGGCTTTACGGATTGCCTGCTGCAAAAAGGAGCCGCCAAAGTGTACGCGGTGGATGTGGGCAAAAATCAGCTGCATGAAAAACTGCGCGCCGACCCGCGTGTAATCAATATGGAAGGCATTAACCTGCGTTATGCGGATGCCAGCCTTCTGCCTGAAAAAATCGATTTATTAACCGGCGATCTTTCCTTCATCTCGCTGACACTTGTGCTACCAGCCTGCGCGCGCTGGCTTAAACCCTATGCCCATGCCGCGCTTTTAATCAAACCGCAATTTGAACTGGAGCCTGCGGCAGTGGCCAGGGGAGTGGTGCGCAGGGATGAGGATCGCCAGAGGGCCGTTACCAGGGTGGTTGATTTCTGCCAGAACAATCTTGACTGGCAGCTTCTGCGCATTCTTCCGGCAGCCATCAGGGGGCCAAAGGGCAATCAGGAATACATGGCCCTTTTCCGCAATGGCTCCAAAGCAAAAACTGACCCGGAAAACGACTGCATTTAAAGTTCTTTAAATTAATGGCGCTATCCAGAACTCCAATGATAATTCATATATCCATCTGAAGTGCAAAGCTTATTCCCAAAATACATGCTTTTTTGCTCTTCGCAGCATATTTGAAACCGTGCCTGTTTTTCCATTCAGAGGAAGCCATTTCATAATTATTTATGGAATAAAGTCCATGCAAGCAAATGTGGCAAATATATCCCACCAATACCAATTTCAGCCTTGCATGATTTTTGCATGTATTTTATATATTCATATCCATAAAACTTTTACCGGTGTCCACATAATCCTCTCCTGCCTGTTCCAATCCACTCACCGGGTCTTTCGTTCAATTTGCGTGGAGATGTCATAGGCCATGAATTCCATCAACAACAATATTATTGCCCTGAATGTGGCGAATACCCTGAGCAGTCATTATGGGAGTCTTTCGACCTCCGTTAAGCGCCTGTCTTCCGGTCTGCGGGTAAACTCGACATCGGATGATGCAGCCGGGCTTGCCATACGGGAGTTGATGCGCGCCGATGTTGCAGCTGCCAGCCAAGGCATGCGCAATGCCCAGGATGCCATCTCCATGATTCAAGTTGCTGACGCTGCTTTGGCCATTATAGACGAAAAACTTATCCGCATGAAGGAACTTGCTGAACAGGCTGCTACTGGCACATACAATTCCACCCAGAGACAGGTAATAGATTCCGAATTTCAGGCAATGGGACAAGAAATTGACCGTATTGCCAGGTCCACAGATTTCAATGGCATCAAGCTGCTGGACGGCAGCCTAAATGGCGCGCATGACGGTAGCGGCACAAACTCCAGAGGCACCCTTAAAATTCATTTCGGCACCGGCAATGATTCCGCCGAAGACTACTATTATGTGAATATCCGGAGCGCAACCGTAGCCAGTCTTTTCAATATTTCAGGTGGCACCAGGGAAGTGCTTGGCTTTGAACCACGTGTGCAAGATCAGGCAATTCCGGACTGGGGCGATTATGAAGGACAAAGCATTCTGGGACTGCCCAATGGCAACATGCTCATCATGGCCAACGTCCATATGGCATCGGGTTGGACGGATCCCCCTAGAAATATCCGCTTTTTTGAATATGATCCGGAAGGTAATCTTCTGCATGAAGGCATGGTGGGCAAGCAGCATGGAGCTGGCGAAATGCAGCCTATGGATGCCCGCGTGCTGCCTAATGGCAATGTCGTTATCGCCTATAACAACTGGCAGCGGGACAGGGTTGCTTTTGCGGTTTATGATTCCGACTGGAATCTCATAAGCGAGGAGGAGTTTGCGCCTTTTCGCACCAGGCTGGCAGGCCCGGAAGATCTAGCCATGTCCGTAACTTCAGGATCCGTACTGGCTGGCGGGCCAGTTGAAAATGCTCCCGCATATTATCCTGCCGGCCATATTATCCTCTCCATGACCGATATTACCTGCACCCAGCCTGTGGCGGGGGGCTATATCGATCTTGGCGCCGGTTCTGCGGCTGCCTCCACAACTCTGGGAGACAGGCATTTTGTCGTCAAGCAAAATGGCGCGGCTCTCTCTGGCTACTTCATTGATGATGCCGGCACGGTTTCCGCCCCCATAGACATTTGCAACGGCTCAGGCCCAAAAATCACATCTTTTGGAGATACTGCTGTTCTTGTATATACAGGCGTAGACCAGGAAACAGGCCAAACATCCAGTTATGGACGCATTGTGGATTTCAATGGCCTGGTGGGAGAGGAGATAAGACTAAATGATCCGGATGCCGCAAATGACAATTCCGTGGTGGACATCCAGGTCATGAAAAATGAGGATGGAAGCAATCTGTCCCAGGTGCTGGTTGCCTGGAAAAATTCGGCAAACAATGGCACCCTGATGGCTGAAGCATTTGCCGTGGAGGATGGCAAGCTGGTCACAATAGGAAACCAGGATATGGTTTTTGTGGAAGGCATTTCCGGAAATGGCTTGGGTTATGCCAACCTGGCAGTCCTGGCCGATGGCACTATTGCCGCAAACTGGCAAAGAGATACCTCGACCTATGATCAGAATGCATTCAGTGTCTTCAAAGTCAAATGGGGCCAGGGCACTTCAACCTTGAGCATAGACACCCAGCAAAAAGCCCAGGAGATGCTCACGCGCGTTTCGGATGCCATGGTTGTCAAGGATGGCATCCGCGCATCTTTGGGAGCCCTTCAGAAACGTCTTGAAAATACTGTTACAAATCTCTCCATTCAGGCTGAAAATCTGCAAGTTTCCGAATCTCGCATTTCGGACACGGACGTGGCGCTGGAAATGATGCAATTTGTCCGCAATCAGGTACTCACCCAGTCGGCAGTCGCCATGCTGGGGCAGGCCAACAGCTATCCCCATATGCTGGCAACCCTGCTGCAGGGCTGACGGTTCTGTGGCTGTCCATTATTTTACTTTCTAATACCACATGCGCCTGATGACCGAATCGGGAATGCCAAAGCGGTTCATGCACATTATAAAATAGTCATTCCAATAGGGATTGGTGCTGAAGGGAGCTTCCGGATTCATGTCAGACGCCTCCTGCATGCACTGCTGTTTGGCCATCCAGGCCTGCTGTTCCTCAAAGGTGCGCGGTGCAGGCGGTCTGAGCACACAGGAACTCAAAAGGCAGATGGCCATGGCTGCAAATAAAAATCCGCCCATGGCCGATAAAAACTTCATCACCATCTTATTCTCCAGACAGAAATGGCAGCATCGCCTCCGCTTTGCCGCCATTTCCGCTATCAACAGCCAGTTGTCTTTTCGACAGCCGGGTCAGGCCTTTTCAGGCCCGGGTTTTGAAAAAAGCCTGTACATCCAGAACTGATACAGCAGCACAATGGGCACCATCACCAGAGCCACGCAAAGCATGATCTCAAGGGTGAGCTTTGTGGAGCAGCCATTGAAGGCCGTTATGGTGGCGGCCGGATCAATGGAGGATATGATCATGGCCGGGAACATGCCCATCACGCCAAAGAAGGTCACGCAGAGGATAAAGACTCCGCTTGCGGCCCATGCCAGCCAGGATTTGTGCTCATTGAGCAGCCTGGGCACATACAGCAGCGCCGCCACAGCAAGCAATGGCAGAACAATAAGCCAGGGCATGGAGAGATAGTTCATGAATATGTCCGTGTAGAAAACGGTGAGAACAAGAAAAACCAGCAACAGGCAGGCCACACATACCCAGAGGGCGCCAGCGAAGGCCATGGCCTTGGCCTTCAGGTCGCCGCTGCTCTTGATTGTCAGCCATATGGCCCCGTGCATCATGAATAAAAACAGGAAGAAAATGCCGCCTGCAATGCCATAAATATTGAACAGGCGCAGAATATTGCCGTGGTAGACGCCATCTGCATCCACAGGAATGCCCATGAACAGATTGGCAAAGAACACGCCCAGCACAACACATGCCAGAAGATTTACAAGAAAATGCACGATATCCCAGAAGGAACGCCACGAGGCGCTCTCCACCTTGTCCCGAAATTCGTAGGCTGTGGCGCGGAGAATCAGGGCAAAAAGGAGAATGAGAAGGGGTGCGTAAAGCGCGCTGAACATGACGGCATAAACCTTGGGAAAAGCGGCGAAGGTAACGCCGCCAGCCGAAATCAGCCAGACCTCATTGCCATCCCAGTAGGGGCCGGACGCCGCATACATCTCCTTTTTTTCCTGCTCGTTTTTGGCAAGAAAGGGCATAAGGGTACCGACACCCAGGTCAAAGCCATCCAGAATAAAATAAACTGCCCAGAGTAATGTCCAGAGAATGAACCAGATGGTTTCGAGCATGTTTTAGGCCTCCTGACGGGCTTCCGGCCCCTTGATGGCATATTTGCGCAAAAGATATATATCCAGAATGCCCAGCACGGTATAAACAAGTGTGAATGCGATGAGGGACAGGGCCACATTGCTGGCCGGCACAGGAGAAACTGCATCGGATGTGCGCAGCAGATTATAGACAATCCAGGGCTGGCGTCCGATTTCGGCCACAGCCCAGCCCAGCATCAGGGCAATGTAAGGCAGGGGGATGTTCCAGACAAGGCAGTTGAGCAGCCGCGAGGATGGCGCCTTGCGCTGCCATGTGGCCCAGGCTGCGAGGGCTATGAAGATCATACCCAGCAGAACCATGCCGCGGAAACACCAGAATGTTTCCGCAACCGGTGGCCTGTCGGTGGGGGGGTAGTCATTGAGACCCTTTACCGTGGCATCCGTGTTGCCATAGGATATCCAGCTCAGCAGGCCTGGAATGCCAATGGCCTCGATGCTGTTGCCAGTGCCTTCCTCATTGGGCCAGACCAGCAGATAGAAAGGCGCATTGCTACGAGTGTCCCAGTGGGATTCCATGGCCGCCAGCTTTACGGGCTGATATTCCGCAACCGCCTTACCTTCCATATCTCCGCTTACCGCAAGGCAGAGTACTAGCACGAGGGAGCAGGGAGCGACCATCTTGAAAGACCGTTCAAAGAAGTCGCCATTGCTTTTGCGTAAAATATGCCAGGCAGAGACACCAAGCACAAAGAATGTGGCCAATGCCCAGGAGCCGAGGATGGTATGGACAAACTGGCCCCAGGCAAAGCTGTTGAACACAACATCTGAAAAGTTTGTCAGCTCCGCCCTGCCGGCCGCCTCATTCATCACATAGCCAACCGGGTGCTGCATGAACCCGTTTGCGACAATAATCCAGAATGCGGAAACATTGCCACCAATGGCCACCAGCCATATGCACAGGCAATGCAGTTTTTTGCCAACCCTGTTCCAGCCAAAATGCCATACGGCTATGAATGTGGATTCCAGGAAAAAGGCGACTGTGGCCTCTATGGCCAGCAGGGAGCCAAAAATGTCTCCCACATATTCGGAATAACGCGACCAGTTTGTGCCAAACTGGAATTCCTGCGTGATGCCTGTGACAACGCCCAGGGTGAAGTTGATTATGAACAGCTTGCCCCAGAATTTTGTCTGGCGTTTCCAGAACTCATCGCCGCTGACAAGATACCGGGTTTCCATCCATGCCAAAATCATGGACAGGCCAAGGGTAAGCGGCACGAATACGAAATGGAAAAAAATCGTCACCGCAAATTGCAGCCGCGAAAGCAGCACAACATCCATAATAAAATTCCTCCTTATTGGAGCGCCAGCCAAATCCAACAGCAATACTGCCACAAGAAATCCTGCTTTTTCCCGATACCATACCCCAGCCCGCAACGCAAGAAATGCCCTTGACGATGGGGGTCGCAGTATTAAATTAAATATCGGTCCCGGCGACCGCGGGGCTTGAACAGCCTCCCCAGGCTGTGTGTCTTGCAGTCGCGCCAGAGCCTGCTGGCATCATCCGGCATCGCCCGGATCCTGACATTGCCGCATGGCGATTTCGCACCCCATACAGTCAATCCATATACCCATTCAACAAAAGACAATTCAAGGAGCTGCAAATGTCCGCAGAAAAAAGGGAAGAAAGGGAATTTCGCGCAGAGGTGCGCAAGGTTCTCCACATTCTCACCAACTCCCTCTATACCAACAGGGAGGTATTCTTAAGGGAACTTGTGTCCAACGCGTCGGATGCCCTGGACAAATTGCGTTTTCGTGTGAACAGGGGTGAGAAGCCCCTGCATGACGATTTGCCCCTTGAAATCCGCATCACACTGGACAAGGATGCAAAAACCCTGACGATTGCCGACACCGGGCTTGGCATGACCGCGGAAGAGCTGGCCGAAAATCTTGGCACCATTGCCAAATCCGGTTCCGAGGAATTTCTGGCGGATCTATCTGCAGCGGCCACGGATAATGAGGAAAAAAAGGAAGATGCAGCCATGGCAGATGCGGCCAACATCATTGGCCGTTTTGGCGTTGGCTTCTATTCCGTATTCATGGTCGCCAAAAAGGTGGAGGTCACATCCAGGCCAGCATTTGGCAATGAAAACGAGCCCGCCCATGTCTGGACAAGCGATGGGCTTGGCACCTTCTCCGTGGATGTGTCGGAGGGTGAAAAACCTGTGCGCGGCACCATAATCAAGGCATATCTAAAGGATGACTGCGCCGAGTATGCGGAAAAGTACAGGGTAGAATCCGCCATCCGCAAACATTCCGCATTTGTGCCTTTCCCCATTTTTCTGGATGGCGAACAGGTCAACACGCAGCCTGCTCTCTGGCGCGAGCCAAAAACATCGGTGACAAAAGAGCAGTATGACAATTTCTACAAGTCCCTCACCTATGACAGCAAGGATCCACTGGATGTTGAGCATATTTCCGTTGATGTGCCAGTCCAGTTTACCGCGCTGCTGTACATACCGGATTCAAAGACCGATTTCTTTGGCGCCGGCCGGGATTTCTGGGGGCTGGATCTCTACGCGCGGCGCGTTCTCATCCAGCATGCCAACAAGGAGCTGATTCCGGAATATCTCGCATTCCTCAAGGGTGTTGTCGATACCGAGGATCTGCCCCTGAACATTTCACGCGAGACCTTGCAGGAAAATATAGTTCTCCACAAGATCAACCAGGTAATCACCCGGCAAACCCTTGGGCATCTGGAAAAAATGGCCAGGGATGATGTCGCCAAATATGACGCTTTCTGGCATCTGCATGGCCAGATATTCAAACTCGGCTACCAGGACTATGCCAACAGGGATCGCGTGTCCGCCCTGCTCCGTTTCAATTCCTCCGCCCTGGACACTGCCGAGGCCCTTACCAGCCTTGATGCCTACAGGGAGAGAGCTCCAGAGGATCAAAAGGCCTACTGGTATGTGACTGCGCCCAATCGGGAAGCCGCGCGCCTCAATCCGCATATGGAGATCTTCCGCAAAAAGGGCATCGAGGTTCTTTTCCTCTTTGAGCCTGTGGACGAGTTTGTCATTGACGGCCTTGGCAAATACAGGGATTGGGATTTCAAATCCGTGGAAAGCGCCACGCCCCAGGACCTGGAGAAATTCGCCGACAAGGAAAAATCTGAAGATACAGCGCCGCCACTTTCCGAGGAGGACAATGCGTCCTTTGATGGTCTTATGGCCAGGATGAAGGAAATTCTCGGGAACCAGGTGTCGGAGGTGCGCGTCTCACACCGTTTGGCCGACAGCCCGGCGGTTCTGGTCTCCGCTGATGGTGTTTCGTCATCCATGGAAAAGCTGCTGAAAGTCATGCAAAAGGATGATTCCCTGCCTGTAAAGGTGCTTGAGATCAACAAGGACAATCCGCTACTGCGCAGCATGCTGCAAATCTACAAGGCCAATGCCGATGACAAGATCCTTGCCGAGATGACAAGGGGCCTGTTTGACAGCTGCCTGCTTGTGGATGGCTATCTCAAGGATCCACAGATGCTCGCCCAGAGGACCAATGAGCTTCTGACAAATGCCGCCAGATGGTATACTGAAGTCCGCAAGATCTGACATATGCCCATGGCGGGGAATTTGGCCCCGCCAACCCTCATGACATGCGCCGGCTGCAACCTGGCTCATGCCATGAGGGCTTGCTGGGGCCAATGGCTTGCAAAATCTGGCCATGGCGAAGGACATCGCCATGGCGCCAATTTCAAAAACGGGAGGCAAAGATGACACAACAAAGGGGATGCGAGGCTTGCCGGGAGGCTTTGGCTGCCCATCTGCCGGCTTTTTACGAGGCTGTGGCCGCCTTTCCCGATTTTTATGTGGAAAAGCCACTGGATGCGGGCACGCTGGCTGCCATTGAGCAAAAAATAGACTTCCAGTTGCACGATGATCTGCGCGAGCTTTTCGGCATCTGTTCGGTCATCGCCATGAATGGCCTGAAAATCAGCGCCAATGAACTGGGATCAATTCTCATGCCGGGCTCGGAGGGCCTGATCCTGGGCGAGTTTTATCTGCGCTCCCCGGGGGATCGCCTCCTTATGCTTCCTGATGATCCTGCAATTTACTATCTAGAGCAGCGCAATGGCGCCATAACCAAACTGGCGCCAGGTGTGCGGGAATTTTTCAATGAAGTGCTGCCCAATTGTCTGTAGGCACTACCATTTTCAAATAAAACTATGACAAAGGCTTTTCACCCGCAGCCGCTTCCGGCGTGTTTTGCGCCAGTTGCCAGCGCATCAGGGCATTGAGCATCGATCGTCTTGCCCCTCCAATCACACCGCCAATGGCCTCGGTGACGTGCTCCATACGTGTGCGGGCAGTTTTGCCGGAAAGGGGGCAGGCATTTTTCCATACCGGCAGGCGCCATTGTCTGGCGGCCTGATGAATTGTTTTTTTCTCCACCAGCAGGAGCGGCCTGATTACCCTGAGGCTGCCCCCAAAAAAATCCTCCGCAAGGCTCATGCCCGCCACGCGGCCATTCTGGCAGAAATTCAATAAGAAAGTCGCCAGCAGATCATCGGCATTATGCCCTATGGCCAGATGTGTCAGGCCGTATTTTGCGCACAATTCAAAAAGCCTTCTCCGTCTTTCCCTGGCGCAGGCGAAACAGGCTCCCTTTTCGCCCCCCGCCATTATCTTAGGCCCGTATGCGCCAACCTCCACATGGCCGGCAAGCCCTGCCCGCGCAAGCCAGGGCAGCAGTTCCCGGTGGCTGCCCACATCATAGCCAGGATTGCAGTGGAGCACCATCAGCTCAAAATCAAATGGCACAATCTTGCGCCTGATAATGAGCGTTTGCAGTAATGTAAAGCTGTCCTCTCCGCCGGACACGGCCACGCCGATGCGGCAGCCCGGCCACAGGGCCGCGGTCCTTTGCATGGCCAGTCCGGCTTTCTTGATACATGCCGTCTGGGCATAGGTATATTTTGCGCGTGCCATTACCAGCTTTTACAGTTCAGGACATGTTAAGGCAACCGCATCACATGCCGGGATAAACCGCATTTTCCGGGATTGCATCAAATATAACCATCCACGCCAAAAGCACAATTTAAATAATATTTTCCTCCCATCCACTGAAAATGCCCGCTTTTGCCATAAGGATGCTCTTTCGTATCAACTTGACTTAAAAGCTGTTTATTGTGAAATTTCACATGCTGCCCAATAATGGGCCCGAAGATAAAATTATGCAAAAATACACAACATCATTTCTTGGCAGGGATTGCCCTGGCGTGGTGGCAGCCATCAGCCGGCTGTTTGGCGAGGCTGGCTGCAATATAGAAGCAATGTCCCAAACCATGCTTTGTGGAGAATTCGCCGCCATTTTTGTGGTGGGCGCACCGGAGTCCCTGACCCTGGACGGGCTGCATGACTTTCTCGTGGCTGGCCTGGCCAGGGCGCAGGTGGATCTCTCGGTGCTGGTGCGCCCGGCCATCGGCGCGCAGTGGGGCGAAAATCTTGTCTGTGAGCCCTTTGTGGTGACAGTCGATGGCCCGGATGGCCCAGGCCTGATAGGCTCCATGAGCCGCGTATTCGCGCGCCACAGCGTAAATATCGAAAATCTCACGGCAATCCTCGGAGAGGAGAGAAATGGCCAGGCGCTTTTTGTCTTTGAGGTGATGGTGCCGGACAGCGCGGATCTTGGCCGACTGCGGCGGGAGCTGGACTGCGAGGCCCAAAAACTCAACCTGCGCGTAAGTGTGCAGCATCGTGACATTTTCGAGGCTGTGCACCGCGTAAGTTCTTTCTGACAATCACACACATGGCATGATTTAATAAAAGAGGATAAAAAAATGAATAGTTCCCGCAGGAACCTGTTGTGCATGGCCGGCCTGACGGCTGTGGCCGCCAGCCTCCCCAAAGCCATACCTGCCGCTGAAGCCGCAAACCCCATGAACACCATGGATTGCATTGCCACCCGGCGCAGCGTGCGCGCGTACAAAGACCAGCCAGTGGCCGATGCCGATATCCAGAAAATACTCGAAATGGCCATGCTCGCGCCCAGCGCAGCCAATGAGCAGCCCTGGGATTTTGTGGTCATCACCGACAAAACCATTCTGGGCAAGGTGGGAGACATAAACCATTATGCAGCCTATGCCGCAAACGCGCCCCTGGCCATTCTCCTCTGCCTCAACGAAAGCAGGGAAAAAATAAAGGGAATGGGCATACTTGACATGGGCATGTGCGCCGAAAACCTGATGCTGGCCGCCCATGCACTGGGCATTGGCTCCGTCTTTACCGGCATCTATCCCGAAAAGGACAGGATGGACGCCTTCGCCAAACTGCTGAATCTGCCCGGGGAGGCCCAGGCGATTGGCCTGATTGTAATGGGCTACCCCAAAATCAACAATACGCGCGTGCCGTCAGATCGTTTCAACAAATCCGCCATTCACTACAATAAATGGTAGAGACTGCTAAAAACATCACCAGCAACCATGTCATAGTCGGGTAAACATGCTTTCAGAAAGAGAAGTTATCAGCACGCTGAACATGCTGCGCAATGAGCATCTGGATGTACGCACAGTCACACTGGGCGTGAGTCTTCTCGATTGCGCAAGCCATGACCTTGATCTGTTTATAGCCAATGTTCAGGCCAAGATAAGCCGCTATGCTGCGCAGCTTGTGCGCGTGTGTGATGAAGTGGGTGCGCGTTACGGCATACCGGTGGTCAACAAGCGCATAAGCGTGAGCCCCATTGCCGTGGCAGGAGCCCCATTTGGCCCTGATGGCATGGTGCGCATCTGCCAGGCCCTGGACGCCGCCGCCAAGGAGGCGGGGGTGGATTTTCTCGGCGGGTTTTCCGCTCTGGTGGAAAAAGGCTTTTCCAATGGCGACAGGGCACTCATTGAAGCCCTGCCCGAGGCTCTGGCCACCACAGACAGGGTTTGCGCATCCATAAATGTGGCCTCCTCCCGCAGCGGTATCAACATGGACGCCATTGCCATCATGGGGCGGCAAATCCTCGCCACAGCGCGCAAGACAGCCGCCGCCGGCGGCATGGGCTGCGCCAAGCTGGTGGTTTTTGCAAACATTCCCCAGGATGTGCCCTTCATGGCCGGAGCCTATCTTGGCATTGGCGAGCCTGATGTGGTTATAAATGTAGGCGTATCCGGGCCAGGAGTGGTCAAAAAGGCCATTGACCGCGCCATGGAAAAGGGCCGCAACAGCCATGGCCAGCCGCTTACCCTGCTGGATATGGCGGAAGTCATCAAGACAACGGCCTACAAGGTTACAAGGGTGGGCGAAATGATCGGCACGGAGGTGGCCAACAGGCTGGGCATACCTTTTGGCGTGGCCGATCTTTCCCTGGCTCCAACACCGGCTGTGGGGGATTCTGTAGGCGAGATTTTCCAGAGTCTGGGGCTCTCCAGCATAGGCGCGCCAGGCAGCACCGCGGTCCTGGCCATGCTCAACGACGCCGTAAAAAAAGGGGGAGCTTTCGCATCATCCTCGGTTGGCGGCCTGTCCGGCGCATTTATTCCAGTTTCGGAGGATTCCAGCATAGAAGAGGCAGCCCGGAAGGGTTTCCTGACCATCGAAAAACTGGAGGCCATGACCAGCGTCTGTTCCGTTGGCCTGGACATGATCGCAATCCCCGGCGATACGCCGCCAGAGACCATTTCCGCGATTATTGCCGATGAAATGGCCATTGGCATGATCAATCACAAGACCACTGCCGCAAGGCTCATTCCGGTACCAGGCAAGGGACCGGGGGAGGAAGTTTCCTTTGGCGGACTGCTTGGCAAGGCCGCCATCATGTCCGTGCCCAAAGGCCGCTCCGGGGGATTCATCGACCTTGGCGGCAGAATACCGGCGCCCATCAACAGCCTCAAGAACTAGCGCCGTGTCAGGCTGCGAGAGACACCAGTCAGGACTGCCGGAAATAGTTCGTGCCCCAGGCCAGGGCCAGCACATAGATGGAGGCGAATACGGCCAGAGCCGCGCTCAGAAGCGGTGGCGCAGAGAGGGAAAGACGCATCATCAGGGTGCCTATGACAAATCCGGAATTTCTGAATACCGCAAAATAGCAGGGCATGTAGCGCTGGGCAATCAATACCATGCCGATATCCGCAAAAACCAGCACCGTGTATATGGTTTCAAAAAAAGCCGTTTCGCCACCATTAAAAAAATACCAGATATCCCTTATGCCTATGCCGGTGAAAATCAGAAGCAGAAATAGAGACACAATTTTTTTGCTTTGAATGTAGCGCTGCAGAAACTCGCCGTTTCTGATATATTCCTGCGGCTTCATCTGGCCCCGGAAAAACCCCAGGCACATGAACACGCAGATGGAGCCGATGCCGGATGCGGCAATGTCCATAATGCTCATGATGTTGCCAAAATCAACATTTATGGGCTCTGGCAGAAGGGAGAGCTCCTTGAAAGCATTGCGCAGGAGAATTAGTGTAAGTATCTCCAGCTGCTTGCCTATGCTGCGCGACAGGGAGGCCGGCAAAATAAAAATGAGACTTATCACCTCCAGAGCGAGGATGAGGGTAAAGGCAAGCTGAATGGCGAAAAAGTGGCTCAATGGCGGCTTTGGCAGCCATTGGGGATAATACCCCATGCGCGCCAGCTCCACTGCGCAAAGGGTTATCACATAGACCCAGATCAGCGCCACGCCTGTGGCCCGCTCCACACCGGCATCCTCCCAGAAATGATGCAGACGGTCAAAAAATCGGGCGATTCCATTCATCAAATCCACCAGACCTCCCATGCCTGTGTTCTTGTGGCAGACTGATTTTGCTCATATGCAGGCTTAAATTCAACTGTTTTTAGCGTATGTCTTTTGGTAGACGCAATATCCCTCCTGCCAAAAATGGACAATGTCCTGGCGGGATTTATATATTATGCTGTTAAAAGGCTGTAATCACAAAAGGACGCCGCCAAGCAATGCAAAGACCAGAGCCATCAACAATTCCACTCTCGCCCGGGGTGTACATTTATAGGGATGCCCGTGGCAGAATCATTTATGTGGGCAAGGCCCGGATTTTGCGCAGGCGTGTGCTGTCCTATTTCCGTCCCACCGGTTTGCCGCCCAAGACCGTTGCCATGATGGCCAGGGCGGAAAGCATAGAGTACCTTGCCACCACCACCGAAAAAGAGGCCCTGCTGCTGGAGGCGAATCTCATCAAGAAGCACAGGCCTCATTATAATATTGTACTCAGGGATGACAAACACTACTCCCTTTTTCGCCTCAATCTCAAGCATGACTTTCCACGTCTGGAGATAACCCGGCGCGTCAAGCGGGATGGAGCCAGGTATTTTGGTCCATTCACATCGTCTCTGGCGGCCAGGGAGACCTGGAAACTGCTGCACAGGGTTTTTCCCCTCCGCCGCTGCACGGACAGGGCTATGAAGAATCGCGTGCGCCCCTGCCTTTACCACCATATCGGCCAGTGCCCGGCGCCATGCATGGGTCAGGTGGATTCCGCCGAATATCACAAATCCGTACGTCATGTCTGCGACCTGCTGGAGGGCAAGTCGGAAGCGCTGTTGGGGCAGATGCGGGCAGATATGCTCAAGGCATCTGAAGTGGAGGAATATGAGCGTGCCGCTGCGCTGCGCGACCAGATCAAGGCTGTGGAGATGACAGTGGAGAGGCAGGCCGCCATTCTGCCTGGCGCCCGCGATGTGGACGCCATAGGTCTTTTCCAGGGAGAGAGCGGCCTGGCCCTTGGCGTAGTTTTCATGCGCAATGGCTCCGTGCGCGACATACGCGCCTTTTTCTGGGCCGGTCTTGAATATGGCGACGCTCCGGAAGTGCTGGCATCCTTCATCAGCCAGTTTTATACCCAGAATCCGGCTCCGCCCCGCATCCTGCTCCCCTGGCTGCCAAAACCATCCCAGATGGTGGAGACCATAAGGGAGAGTGAAAACCCAGCCGATGCCGAGGAAAATGCCGATGATGCCGAGTTTGGCGATTTTATAGCCACCAGACGTCTGCTTGAGCAAGTGCTGGCCGAAAGACGCGGAGGCCAGGTGCATATTGTCATCCCCCAGAATGCGTCAGACAACAGGCTGATTGATCTGGCCCAGGCAAATGCAAGGGAGGAGGCTGCGCGCCGCCAGGGCGCCAACCCCCAGGCCATACTGGAGAATATTGCCAAAATCCTAAATCTGCCCGAACCGCCCAGACGCATTGAGTGCGTGGATGTCTCCCACATCTCGGGTTCGCAGACAAGGGTGGGACTGGTTGTGTATGAGGATGGGCTGCCGGCAAAGGACGAATATCGCATCTATGCCATGCCGGACAGCCAGGACGACTATGCGACCCTGTTCCACTGGATAGCCAGACGCATTGAAAGCGGGGCACCCTGGCCGGATCTGCTGCTCATCGATGGCGGCCGCGGTCAGCTGGCCAGCATTGCCAGGGCAATGCGCGAGGCCGGGGAGGAGAATCTTTTTCCCCTTGCGGCCATAGCCAAGGCCAGGGATGAAAATGGCCATGCTGACAGGCGCGCTGGCAATGTTTCCGATCGCATCTTTGTTCCTGGCCGCACCAATCCGCTGCCATTCCGTGAAGGCAGCCGCGAGCTGCTTCTTCTGCAGCAAATACGCGATGCGACGCATCACTTCGCCATCCAGGGGCATCGCAAGGCGCGCAAAAAGGCGGCCTTTTCCGGAGAACTCATGCGCCTGCCCGGTATCGGGCCAGCCACGGCCAAACTGCTTTGGGACACATTTGGCAGTGTGGAAGCCATGCGCAAGGCGGACATCGAAGACATGAAACAGATCCCCGGCATAGGGGAGGCCAAGGCAAAAATGCTGGTGGAAAAGCTGCGCAATCTGGCCTGAGGATCCCTGTAGCATTTTCATCAGTTGAAACGCTCTGCCCGTTTCAACCATACGCGCCGGCGTTTGCCCGCGTAGGGGGACAGGCACATGAAAAATTCAATTTTTTTCCGCTCATTTTTGCGCGGGCGCTTCAAAAGAAGCGCCTCCCATATGCCTGTTTTCAATCGGCAAATGCCATAAAGGCAGCCATCCCCGTATAAAAATTTATTCTTTACGAAAAGGCGCAAAAGTTCCATTCTCCTTTTAACGGCAGGCCGCAAATTGCCAAAATCCCCAGCGTCTGTCGTAAATGCGATAACATTCTGGCCAAACAGATGTTATCAAATTAGCAAGGCGCTCCCGCCGGGCGCATAAATTATATAAGGAGACCGGACAATGTCAGAAGAAGCGGCTGCGCAGGCGGCCAACGACAACAAAATCGGAGTGGTTGCCGCCACCTTCATGGTCGCTGGCAACATGATGGGTTCCGGAGTATTCATGCTGCCAGCCAACCTGGCGGCATTTGGCAGCATATCCCTCATCGGCTGGATTCTCACCAGCATAGGCGCCATCGCGCTTGCCCTTACCTTCGCAAAACTCGCCAACATTGACCCCGCAGCCGGCGGCCCCTATGCCTATTCCCGCAAGGCTTTTGGCGATTATATGGGCTATCAGACAAATATGGTCTACTGGGTGGCCAACGTGCTGGGCAATGTGGGCCTTGCCGTGGCCGGCATTGGCTACCTCACCCATTTTGTGCCAGCACTGACAAATCCCTGGATTGCCGCCTTCGGGCAGCTTTTTGTCATCTGGCTTTTTGCCTGGGCAAACATGCTGGGCCCAAAACTGGTTGGCCGCATCCAGTCCTTTACCACCATAATGGCGCTCATTCCCATTGTTGGCATAGCCCTGCTGGGCTGGTTCTGGTTCAATCCCCAGCTGTTCAGCTCCAGCTGGAATGTGACCGGCTCTGGTTCCGGCTCCGCAATCATGGGCAGCCTGAACTTCACCCTATGGGCTTTCATCGGCGTTGAGAGCGCATCCGTCTCCGCCGGCGTTGTGCGCAATCCGCGCCGCAATGTGCCCATAGCCACCATCAGCGGCGTGGTGATTGCCGGCGTCTGCTATATCCTCAGCTGCTCTGTGATCATGGGCATGATCCCCAACAAGGAGCTTGTGGTTTCTTCAGCCCCCTTTGCCGATGCCGCCAGGATTGCCCTGGGCGACATGGGTGGCAATGTGGTCGCCCTCTGCGCAGCCTGCGGCTGCCTTGGCTCCCTTGCCGGCTGGACCCTTCTCGTGGGTCAGAGCGCAAAGGCCGCGGCTGATGACGGCCTCTTTGGCAATGTTTTCTCCCGTGTGAACAAGAAGGATGTGCCTGCGGCCGGCCTGTTCATTGTCGCTGTGATAATGAGCATCATGGTGCTTGGCACCATCTCCCCGGGCGCGTCCGCCCAGTTTGGCAAGATCGCGTCCATCGCTGTCATTCTTACCCTTTTGCCCTATATATACTCCTGCATCTCCATAAAGGTGCTTGGCTACAAGATTCTCCAGGGCAATTCCTATCTTCTTTACATAATTATCGGTTTTATTGGCGCGGTCTACTGCATGACAGCGCTGATCGGCTCGGACGGCTCCCAGACCAGATGGTCCCTGATTTTCGTCATAGCGACCATCGTGCTCTACTCCGCGGCCATTACCAGAAAGCGGGAAATCGAGGAGGGTCATGTGCATGTAGGTGGAGTTTCCCCGCAATGGATACGCTGGATCACTCTCACCACAACAGTTGTGGTGCTTGCAGTCACCCTGTGGCTTACAGTTGACGCCGGGCACCATCAGAAGAGGCGCGCGCCGCTGCCCAGACATCTTGTTGAGCAGCCTGCCCCTGCGCCCCAGACACCGCCAGCCGGTGTAACCGTCCAGCCACAGGCTGGCACGGCCCAATGAACAACAACCCATCCCGTCACATGGGGAGACGGCAATGGCTCAATATATTTGTTCCTGAACCTGTAACCAAAGGATAACCAATGATCCTTTCAACAGATCAAAACCCGGCCCGGCTGGGGATGAAAATCCTGCTGGTGCACGAGGAATATCATCACGGCAGTATAGCCGGCAGACTTCTCTCCAAACTTGAGGGCCAGCTCGAAGATTTTGATATTGCCATTCTTGGCGCGGAATCCGCCCAGGACGCCATCCTCATGCTCGATTCCGATGCCGAAATCCAGGCGCTCCTGCTGGATTGGGATCTGGACGACAAAATGTCGCATCAGCCAGCCATGAATGTGATTCAGGCTGTGCGGGCGCGCACGGAGCAGATGCCCATATTCCTGTTCACAGATCGCGAAAACGCTGCGCAGATTCCGGTTAATATCCTGGCGGATGTTAATGACTTCATCTGGCTGTTCGAGGATACAGCCGATTTCATCGCCGGCCGCATTGTGGCCGCCCTTCGCCGCTATCGGTCCCAATTGCTGCCGCCAATGTTCAATGCCCTTTGCCAGTTCTCCCGTGTGCATGAATATTCCTGGCACACGCCTGGCCACACCGGCGGCACGGCTTTTCTGAAGACCACAGTTGGCCGCTCCTACTTTGACTTTTTTGGTGAAAACCTGCTGCGCTCCGATCTTTCCATATCCGTGGGCGAGCTGGGATCTCTGCTGGATCATTCCGGCCCCATTGGCGAGGGTGAGGATTTTGCGGCCAAGGTCTTTGGCTCGGACTACACCTTCTGCGTCACCAATGGCTCCTCCATGTCCAACCGCGTGATCATGATGGCCGCTGTGGCCAGAGGGCAGGTGGCCATGTGCGACCGCAATGCCCATAAGTCCATTGAGCATGCCATCACCATGTCCGGCGCCATCCCCACCTACATGCTCACCACGCGCAACTACTATGGCATCATTGGCCCCATCCCGCCGGAGCGCATGACAAAGGAGGCCATTGCCAGATCGGTGGCCGAAAATCCGCTTATAGGTCAGGCCACAGACAAAAATCCTGTTTCCGCCACTGTGACCAACTCCACCTATGATGGCCTGTGCTACAATGTGGAGCGGGTGGAGCAGCTGCTTGGGCAAAGTGTGGACAGGTTGCATTTTGACGAGGCATGGTACGGCTATGCACGCTTCAATCCCATATACGCCAAGCGCTTCGCCATGCATGGCGATCCCAAGAAAAGGGACAGAAACCTGCCCACTGTGTTCGCCACCCAGTCCACACACAAGCTGCTTGCGGCTCTCTCCCAGGCTTCAATGATCCATGTGCGCGAGGGACGCCGGCCCATCAGCAAGCACAGGTTCAATGAAACCTACATGATGCATGCCTCCACCTCGCCCAACTACGCCATCATCGCATCCAATGATGTCAGCGCGGGTATGATGGCCGGCAATGGCGGCAAGTACCTCACGGATGAATCCATCCATGAGGCTGTGGCTTTCCGCAAGCTGATGGCCAGGGTGCATTCGGACATGGCCGCCAAGGGCGAATGGTTCGTCAATGTCTGGCAGCCTGACAATGTGGTTGATCAGAATGGCAAGACAGTACCATTCTGGCAGGCGGATGAAAAATGGCTTGCGGAAAACGCCTCCTGCTGGACCCTCAAGCCTGGTGATGAATGGCATGGTTTTGGCAATCTTGAAGATAACTGGTGCATGCTTGACCCCATCAAGGTCACTGTCACCACGCCCGGCATGAACAGGGAAGGCAAGCTGGAAGAATGGGGCATTCCCGCCAGCGTTCTCTCCGCCTACCTCGACAATGTCGGCATAGTGGTGGAGAAGACCCAGGATTTCACAATTCTGTTCCTCTTCTCCATTGGCATTACCCGTGGCAAATGGGGCACCCTTGTCAACACCCTGCTGCGCTTCAAGGAAGATTACGACCGCAACGCTCCCCTTGAGGAAGTTCTGCCGGCAATTATCAATGCCGCGCCGGACCGCTATGCCAACATGGGACTTGCAGATCTTTGCAAGGAAATGTTCGCGGCCATGAAGGAACTCAAGACAACCCGCCTCCTCCAGGATGCGTTCTCTGTGCTGCCAGTGGCTGACATGACGCCACAGGCTGCCTACGAGCGTCTGGTGCGCGACGAGGTCGAACAGGTAAATCTGGAACAATGCGCAAACCGCACCCTTGCCACAGGCATCGTGCCCTATCCTCCGGGAATTCCTCTTCTCATGCCCGGTGAAAATGCCGGCCCGTCAGACGGCCCGCTGCTTGGCTACCTCAAGGCACTTGAAAGCTTTGACCAGCGCTTCCCCAGCTTTGGCCACGACAATCATGGCGTTGAAAACGTCAACGGCAAATATATAGTCAGTGTCCTGAAAAAATAGACTAATGCCTGACAATCCGTAAACCCGGGGGGATGGCCACGCCATCTCCCCTTTTTTATTCACGCCAGCCATGTCTGCAGTATTAATTTTCCAGCGGTGTTCTGGCGACCACCAGCGCATACACGGCCTTTGCGCCGGCATTGAGCAGGGTATCGGTTGCGGATGCCAGTGTGCTGCCTGTTGTCATGACATCATCCAGCAGCCAGACTGTCTTTGACGCAACCAATGGGGATGCAGTAAAGGCATTGCGCAAATTGGCCTTGCGTTCAGCCACACCCAGCCCCTCCTGTGGCAGACCTGCCCTGGTGCGCAAAAGCAGATCGTAACGCAGGTGAATTCGGCTTAGTCTGGCGAAGGTGGCGGCTATCAGACAGGCCTGATTATAGCCCCTGCGGAAAAGATGAGTCGGATACTGGGGTATGGGCACAATGACATCAGGGGCTGGCAGACAGGCGCAGGCACGCATGAGAAAATCGGCGAACAGGTGCCTTATATGCAGGGCCTTCTTGAATTTCAAGGCCAGGCACATATCACGCAATGGCCCACTATACAGGCCATAATAGGCCGTGCCCTGCCATAAGGGCATTTTTCTGGCGCATTGGGCGCATAGGGGCTTGAGGGCGCCCACCCGCGCCGAAGTATTGAAAAACCAGCTGTTTTCCATCCCCACAGGCAAACCACAGCCGGCGCATCTGTATCCATTGTACGGTGCAAGGGCCTGCTGGCATTTCTGGCAGAGCAGCAAGGTTGGCAGACTGTACGCTTTCGGCAGTGAGGACGGAAAGAACAGGTCACCGCAATAAAAACAGCGGCGCTGGCCAAAGCCAAGCCTTTCGAGCAGGGTGCGCCACTCCCGCAATCTCCAGCCGGCTTGCGCCATCATTGCCCGGGCATCCGGGAACTTCCGGAGCCATATAGCCGTCCCAATGCCTGCAGCTCCAGGGCAATATCCGGCCTGGCATCCAGATCTTCATGGCTGTCTAGCCCGCGCCAGACACGCTGTTCAACAATTTCTGCGCCCATGGCCCGGAAAAACCAGCGCAGACTCAAGAGGGCGCCATCAAAAAGCCTGTCGCCCTTTTTTCTGCCTGCGGCCAGCAGCACGATAACCGGCTTCACATTTGCCGTTTCGGGCCGCCCCCTGGCATAAAAACGCTGCCCCCTGTCCACAAGAGCCTTAAAATGCGCCGGAATATGGTAGAAATATATGGGTGATGCCACAACAAGCAGCTGGCAGCTCCCAATGAGGGAAAATATTTTTTCCGCATCATCGCCGGGGGCGGCCAATGCGCATGCATGGGGCGGCAATGCGCAGGCGCCACAACCATTGCAGGGCGCAATGGAGCAGTCCCGCAATGGGGCGGTGGCGGTCTCTGCTCCCGCCTGGGCTGCTCCGGCCAGGAAGGCACCGGCAAGCCTGTCCGTCACCCCCCAGGCCCTGGGGCTGGCAGGCAGCGCAAGAATCAAATCACAAACTCGCCGCAAAAGGGATTATGCGCCTTCTCATCCCCAATGGTGGTTTCCGGACCATGGCCCGGATAGACCCTTGTGTCATCGGGCAGCGTGAAAAGTTTTTCATGAATTGAGCGCAAAAGGGTTTGGTGATTGCCGCCGGGGAAATCAGTGCGGCCCAGGGAGCGGTAGAACAGTGCATCGCCCGTGAATACTGATTTAAGCGCCGGGAAATACAGGGATACACCACCTGGCGTATGCCCCGGAGTCTCCAGCACAAGACATTCCAGACCAGCAAATTCAGTTTTGCCGATGGTCAGAGGCTGGGCCTGAAACGGTTTTACAGGAGGCATGCCCCAGATGCCGCCGCGGCCGGATTCCGTATCCGCGATGACGTCATCAGCCGCTGGCGTGTAAACTGGAGCTGCGGTGGCTTCGGCAAGATCGGCAACTCCATAGACATGGTCAAAATGCCTGTGGGTAAGACAGATGGCAACCAGCTCGAGATTGTTGCCCTTCAGATATTCCAGAATGGGGGCGGGATCTCCGCCAACATCAATGGCGATGGCCTTGCCGCCATTATCAGCTATATAGCTGTTGGTGCTGAGGGGGCCAATGGGAAATGTTGCTATGGACATATTGCCATCCTTTTTGTGATAAATTGCTGACTTGCAAAATAATTAGAGCATTTATCAGTTGAAACGCGTAGAGCGTTTCAACCATGCGCGCTGGCGTTTTGCGGAACAATTCAATTTTCCGCACACTTTTGCGCGGACGCTTCAGATGAAGCTCCTCGCGTTTGCCTATTTTCAATCGGCAAATGCTCTAGCGGCACAGGCTTTCGAACATGCCTGGCAGCTCTGCCGGCTCCTGAAAGACATAATCCGCGCCGGCGCGCACCAGCTCGGCCTCACCACGAAACCCCCAGGCTGCGCCAATGGCCTTGAGCCCGGCATTATGCGCTGTGATGACATCGACATCGCTGTCGCCGCAATACAATGCCTCTTTGGCCTTTAGCTGCCCCAGCATCCCTTTCAGGGCTGTGGGATCAGGTTTGAGGGGCACGCCAGGCCTCGCACCATGCACATGGGCAAAGGGAATGTCCGGGAAAAAGCGTTTGATCAAAACCAGGCTGAGATTATCCGGCTTGTTGGAAAGCACAGCCAGGATGACGCCATCTGCTGCCAGACGCCGGAGCGTGTCCATCATTCCCGGATAGGGTTTTGTGGCATCGGCCATGTGGGCCGCATAAAATTCACGGGCAATGGCCACACAGGCCTCCCTTTCATGCTGGTCAATATCCCTGTCCGGGGGCAGCGCCCGCTCCACAAGTATTGTAAAGCCATTGCCCACCATTTGTCTGTAGGCCTGCAGGGGATGGGTGGGGAACCCTTTTTCCTCAAGCATATGGTTGCAGGCGTTGCCGATATCGGCAAGGGAATCAAGCAAAGTGCCATCCAGATCAAAAACAAGGGCTCTCATAGCCTCCTCCGATATTCGCAACATTATAGATATATTTTAAATATTGTCTGGACAATATCAACAGCGCCAATTAACTTCTGCCAATGCAAACATATAAAGACAGACTGTTTCTTTCGCAAGCCGATATTTCTGGCATGGAGGAGATTTTGCGGCAGCAGATGCGCCGTTTCCTCAACTTTGGCTCCCTGGCCATATATTTCCCCGAGGGGGATGTGGAAAGGGAGCCATCCCTACTGGCTGCCGAGAAGAGGCTGCTTTTGCCCCTGATACACAACGACACATTTTTGGGCATGGCGGTGCTGGATGATGTCAGCGTGCGCGACACCAAAAAGGTCATGGCCATTCTGCCCGGCATTACCTCGGCCTGTCTTGAAATGCTGGCATTGCGCAGGGCCCTTGATCACCACAAGACAACATCGCTTCTGACAGAGGAGGCGCTGTTCGCAAAAATGGAGGATGAAGTCAATGGTCTGCGCGAGCTGCTGCAGGATCCGGGGCGCAGCTCAAGCCCGCTATACCGCATCTGCTTTGGCATGATCGTTATAGGCTGGCATGACGCCAGACATATTGCCAACAAATATGACTACAATCTGACCGCCCGCATTTTTTCCGACCTGGCCAAAAGGCTGGCGCAAATATTGCCATCCGGGGTTATGGGCGCGCCTCTTGGCGTCTACGAAGGCAGACACGAGTTTGGTCTGCTCTTCACGGCAACCGGCAGGCAGGCCTGCCAGAGGCTGGCGCGCAAAATTGTGGAGGAGCTGGAGCATCTGACCTTTTCCGATGCCCTTTCGCGCAGCCGCATCCGCGTAACCCTTCATGCCGGCCATGCGCTGTATCCCCAGGACATGGCTGGCGGCGAGCTTAGGCTGCCGATTTTTGAGCAGGCCATGCGCCTGAGAGATCGCGCCAGATATGCCAGCCGCATTGCGGCATCCTTGCGTGCCACTGGCCTGGCGGACAGGACCCTCTCCTTTGCAGGCATTCTGCAGAATGGCGGTCGGGTGCTGGAGGAGCTTGGCGGCGGCAGGCTGCGTGTAAATCTGGGGCTGGCAGCCAATGCGCGGGAGGGCATGCGTTTTAATGTGCATCCGCCCCAGGGTGGCGAAAGCATCGGCCAGCTTGTGCTGCTTGAGGCTGGACCACGCGATTCCGTGGCTGAAACACTGTTTGTGGTCGACGCCACACGCCATCCCATGCCCGGCGATCAATTGCGGCCAGGCAGACAGGACGTGGAAGACGCGCTGTGGAGTGCGGAGATGCCTGCCGGCGAAAAGGATGCCGGCCCCATTCTTGGCCATGGCAGCTTTATCACCGCATTTGCCGCAGCCAGCCGCAACTTGCGCGGTTTTGTCCTTGGCATGGCGAGAATCAATACTACCCACCCGGAATCCGCCACGGCAAAAGAGGATTTTTTACATAAATTGCAATCCCTGGTGCTGGAGGAGGCCAAAACCTGCGCCACCATGTTTTTTGCTGGCAACTATGGCAGTAATGACCTTGCCTTTTTCCATGCCCATGCCGATATCTCCAGCATCAAAGGCTTTTATGAAAAACTCCATGCCACTGCCGCGCAATGCGGGCTGGGCATGGCCAGCGGCCTCTTTAAATGGCCATTCCTGGATTATACCAGGGCGGAAAGCGAGGCATGCGCTCTCAAGGCGCTTGAATATGCAATTCTGCTGCCGGAGCCGCATATTGGCCTGTTTGATTCCCTTGCTCTCAATATCAGCGCGGATCGCATCTATAGTCTGGGTGATGCCTTTGGCGCCATTGAGGAATATAAAAGAGCGCTCCTGGCCGATTCCAGCAATGCCACGGCGCGCAATTCCCTGGGAGTCTGCCTGGCAGGCCTGGGTAAAATGGAGGAGGCCAAAAAGCAGTTTGAAAAAGCCCTGGCTGATTGCCAGAATGACGCGCTACGGGCAAAAATATGCTATAATATTGGGACATTATGTCAAAAACAGGGGGATAATCGCCGGGCGCGCCTGTTTTATCGGCGCAGTATTAAGTTTGACGGGACCCATCTGTTTGCCTGGCTTAGACTGGGACAGCTCAGCGAGCAGAAGGGTCGCAAAAGCGAGGCCAGGGGATTTTATGAAAAAGCGGCAGCCCTGGCCGGCGGTGATGTGGAGCTGGCCAATCTTGCCCAAAGGCAGCTGGCCCGCATTGAGGCCATGAGCAATGGTCCGGATGCCGCCAGCGACATATTGCATGACTCGCTGCTGCGCGACCCCGCCGATGCGGCATCCATCGTCCTGCTCGCCCGCATCTATCTTGAGAGCGGGGGCGATGCTGCCCTTGCTGAAACTCTGGCCCGGCGCAGCGCCAACCTCAATGGGAGCGCCGAAGCCTGGGAAACCCTCAGCAGAGCCCTGGCCGCCCAGGGGCGCGCGGAGGAGGCTGAGGAAGCCATGGCCAGGAGCAAGGGCAAAATTTAACAGCAAACCGGTTGCACGGGTTACATTATTGCCTTGGTAATAATCCAAAAAGACAGATTACAAAAAAATTTTTGCTTGATTCCCTCGATTACTTAATTTTACAGTCCGCAAAAGATAGACTCCACAGCGCCCAGGGGGATGGGCGGAAAGTGAATGCAAAATTTTGCTCAACATTTAACTTCAAGGGGGACCTATGGGGCTTTTTGACAGGGTGAAAACCACTGCGAGTGGCATTGGCAATTCAGTGGCCAAAACCAGCGGCCAACTATTGGGCAAAGCCACTGTGGAAGTTAAGGAAAACGCAAAAATTGCTGCGGTTAAAGCCGATATTTCAGCGATAGAAGCAGAAATTGACGTCTGCTACACAGCCATTGGCCGCGCATATGTGGAAACTGCTTTAAAGGGCGGAGAAATATGCGACATAGGTTGCGCCCAGACATTAAAATTATTAGAGCCCAAACTGGAAAAAAAGATCGTATTGGAAAAAGAACTTGCTGAACTGGAAAAAAATCTTGTCAATTCACAAATCATGCAGGAGCGTCATTTAATTCAGCAAGAAATAGATGAAGCAAAGGCAAAATTGGACAAGGCAAAAAATATAGGCGCGCTGGATGAGAATGAATACCAGCAACTTTTGTCAAAAGAAATGAAAAAGCTGGAATATTTTGATGATATTCGCAAAATCAAACAGCAAAAGGAACTGGGGCTTATAAGCGAAGAGGAAATGAAAATTAAAATTGCAGCAATTTTGGATTAAATGCCGTAGCAACGGCAACTTTTAATCTGAAACCGCCTCCAGTGGCTTGGCACTGGAGGCGGTTTTTATGTGGACACGATGCAAGGACTTGTCATATGCAGCCCTGCCAGATTTTCGCCCCTATATCTTCTCAAGACCCAATACATCAGTCATGGCATACAGTCCGGGCTGCTTCCCGCAAATCCAGACAGCGGCCCGCAGGGCGCCCCTGGCAAAATTTTCGCGGGATTCCGCCTGGTGGGTAACGGATATTATTTCGCCTGGCCCAAGAAAATAGCTTGTATGTATGCCCACCACATCGCCTCCGCGCAGGGCCTGGATGCCGATTTCCCGGTCCGGCCGCTCGCCTGTCAGGCCATTGCGGCAGGAATTGCGGCAGTCCTCAAGCTGCCAGCCTCTGGCCCTGGCCAGGGCATCACCCAGCATAAGCGCTGTGCCGCTCGGTGCATCCTTCTTGCGCCTGTGATGCACCTCCGCGATTTCAATGTCATAGGCCGGCCCAAGAGCCCTGGCCATTGCCGGCAGTATCGCCATAAGCACATTTACGCCCACGCTCATATTTGCGGACCACATAATGGGGGTACTGGCGGCCAGCTGGCGCAGTCTTTCCTGCTGGCTGGCATCAAGTCCGGTGGTGCCTATCACCATTGGCAGTTTCCTCTCCGCAGCAACTGAGGCGGCGGCCATACTGGCCTGAGGTGAAGAAAAATCAATTACAACCACATTGCCGGAGAGTGGCCGCAATTTTTCAAGACTGTCCGCCACCGGGCAGCCCTGCTGCTCCAGCGCGGCATGCGTCTCCGCCCTGTCAACAAGGCCGGCAAGCCGCAAATCCTGAGCCTCCCGTACGAGCGAGGTGATGGTTTTTCCCATTCTGCCATTGGCGCCAAGAACAATAATACCCAAAGATTCACTTGCAGACATTCAGGACTCACTTTCAGAGATGTTTATGCCGCTATCGGCAAGAAGTTCAAGAAACTGTTTTTCATCCAGAACAGGGATATTGTTTTTTTGAGCCTTTTCCAGCTTTGAGCCGGGATTTTCCCCGGCCACCAGATAGTCCAGCCCCTTGCCGAAGCTGTTTTTTATAATCGCGCCGGCTTTTGCCGCCATCTGCTGCATAACAGGCCGCGCCTGCGTGAGGGTGCCGGTGAAAAGCATGGATTTTCCGGCCAGGGGGCCGGAAGCCTTCCGGAGCGCCTCTCCACGCACAGGCCAGACGCCCTCGCTGCGCAGATGTTCCAGCACAGCCAGATTTGCCGGTGTCTCAAAAAAGAAGCGGATGGCGGCTGCCACCTCCGGGCCTATATCCTTTATCGCCATCAATCTTTCCGTGTCGGCGGCGGCAAGTTCATCGAGATCATTAAAATTTTCAGCCAGGACGCGAGCGGTTTCCGCGCCCACGTGACGAATACCAAGGGCGCCAATAAGTTTTGGCAGGGTCACCCTTGTTTTTGCCTCATCAAGTGCTGCCACAAATTTGGCTGCCAGTTTTTCGCCCATGCGCTCGAATTTGAGCAGTTCCGGCACTGTCAGGCGAAAAAGGTCGGCCGGAGAGCTGGCCACACCAGCCGCGACAAGCTGCTCAATCCATTTTTCACCCAGCCCCTGAATATCCAGGCCACTCTTGGATACAAAATGCAGCATTGACCTAAGGCGCCTGGCCGGACAGGCCAGATTGTCGCATCTCCATACGGACTCGTCCGGCTCGCGATGGACTGGCTGTCCACATGCTGGACAGGTTTTGGGAAATTCGTACGGCTTGCTGTCCGCAGGTCTTTTATCGGGCAGCATACCAGTTATTTCGGGTATGACATCGCCAGCCCTTTGCACCCTGACAGTATCGCCCACCCGCAGATCCAGGGCCTTGATCTCATCCTCATTATGCAGGGTTGCGCGGGAGACCATCACCCCGCCAACAGGCACAGGCTCCAGAATCGCCACAGGGGTGAGTGCGCCGGTGCGCCCCACCTGCACTTCAATTTCTTTTAAAACTGTTTCAGCCTGGATTGCGGGAAACTTGAAGGCCACAGCGAATCGCGGAGCCCTGGCCGTGAAGCCCAGCAGCTCCTGACCCGCAAGACTATCCAGCTTGGCCACAACGCCATCGATCTCCATGGGAAAGCCGGAGCGCCGCAGTCTTGCCCACTCCACATATTCCTCCACAGCTCCGGAGCCGTGGCACAGTCTGCCCTGAGGTGGCGTGGCGAATCCAAAGGCTTCCAGCATGGCCATGGCGCTTGATTGCGTTTCGCAGGCAGCCATGGCACCCCAGTCCACAACCCCCAGACTGTAGGCCATAAAACGCAGGGGCCTGGAACGGGTCACGGATATATCCAGCTGGCGCATGGCACCGGCCGCGGCATTGCGCGGGTTGGCGAACAGGCGCTCGCCATTTTGCTGGCGCAGGGAGTTGAGCGCGGCAAAGTCCTCCTTGAAAATCACCACCTCGCCGCGCACTTCAAGATATGCCGGAAAGGGTCCCTGGCCGCGTAGCGACAGGGGCAGGTTGCGAATGGTCCTGGCGGCTTCGGTGACAATCTCGCCGGTCTCGCCATCTCCACGGGTCAATGCCTGGGTGAGAACGCCATTGGCATAGGACATTTCCATTGCCAGTCCATCCAGCTTGGGATCGCACCAGAAATCCGTCTTCATGCGCCCCTGGCCGCGATCATCCCAGGCTCTTTCCATACGTTCCAGAAAGGCAAGCCATTCCTCTGGAGAAAAAACATTGTCCAGCCCGTACATCCTGCGCTGATGCCGCTTTTTTTCCAGGCCGTCCAGCAGGGAGCCGCCAATGCGTCTTGTGGGAGAGTCCTGCGCTCTCAATTCGGGCCAGTTTTCCTCGATATCCAGCAGCTCCGCAAACAGGGCATCATATTCCTCATCGGAAATTTCCGGCGTATCCAGGGTATGATAAAGATAGTTATGGCGCGCCAGCTCATCCACCAGTTGCCTGGCCCTGTCTTTGACTGCCTGCGGCGCCTTCCCGCTGCTGCCATTGCCGACCTTTTCCATCAGGCCTCCACTTCCTGCTGAATTTCACCGCATGGCATGGCCAGGAGCCGCTTGCGCAGTTCCCGTATGCGATCCCTGATCTCGGCAGCCTGCTCAAATTCAAGATCCCGCGCAGCCTGGCGCATTTCCCTTTCAAGGGATGTAATAAGTTTGGCTGTCTCCTCTACCGTCAGTGGCGCCTCATCTGTCTGCCGTCCCTTGCGTTTGCCCCCCCTGGCTTTGCCTGGCTCATTGTCGACATACAGCGTATCCAGCGGCGATTCAAGGCTTTTGGTGGTGGATTTGGGGATGATGCCATGCTCGCTGTTCCATGCCGTCTGCTTGGCTCGACGTCTGGCGGTTTCATCAATGGCCGCCTGCATGGAGGCTGTGATGTTGTCCGCGTACATGATCACCTGGCCGTGCACATTTCTGGCAGCCCTGCCAAAGGTCTGGATAAGGGAGCGGGTGGAACGCAAAAAGCCCTCCTTGTCGGCGTCCAGTATGCAGACAAGGGAGACCTCGGGAATATCCAGCCCCTCGCGCAAAAGGTTTATGCCCACCAGAACGTCAAACTCGCCCAGCCGCAGGGCGCGGATTATCTGGAGGCGCTCTAGCGTGTCTATGTCCGAATGCAGATAACGGGCCCTGACACCCATGTTGCAGCAATACTCGGTAAGATCCTCGGCCATTCTTTTGGTCAGGGTGGTGACGAGCACCTTTTCGCCAGCGGATATTCTGGCCCGGCATTCGGAGAGGAGATTCTCCATCTGCCCCTTGACGGGCCGCACTTCCACCCGTGGGTCCACAAGACCCGTGGGCCTGATTATCTGTTCGGCCACTATGCCCTGGGCCTGATCCAGCTCAAACTTGCCAGGAGTTGCAGAGACATAGACCACCTGATTGATCAGGCTGCTGAATTCGTTGAACTGCAGGGGCCGGTTGTCCAGAGCCGATGGCAGGCGAAAGCCGTAATCAACCAGTGTCTGCTTGCGGGAGCGATCCCCCTTGAACATGCCGCCAATCTGGGGCACCGTGATATGGGATTCGTCCACAAAGAGCAGAAAATCATGGGGAAAGTAATTGAGCAGGCAGGATGGCGGCTCCCCCATCTTGCGGCCATCCAGATGGCGAGTGTAGTTTTCAATGCCATTGCAGTAGCCCAGGCTCTCCAGCATTTCCAGATCCAGCTGGGTGCGCTGCTCCAGCCTCTGGGCCTCCAGGAGTTTGCCGCCATCCTTAAATTCCACCAGCCTCTGCGCCAGTTCAGCTCTTATGTCGTTGGCCGCCCTTTGCAAATTCTCCTGCGCCGACACAAAATGGCTCGCCGGGTAGATGACAGTCTTGCCAATTTCGGACAGCACCTCTCCGGTGAGCGGATCAATTTCGCGCATTGTTTCAATTTCATCGCCAAAAAATTCAATCCGCAGAGCCCTTTCATGGTGATATGCCGGTATGATCTCCAGCGCATCTCCCCGCACCCGGAAGGTGCCCCGATGGAAGTCGTAGTCGTTGCGCTCGTAATGCACTTCCACCAGGCGCGAGATGATATGCTCCATGGACACTTTTTGCCCTGTTTCAACGGGAATGACCAGCTTGGCATAATATTCCGGCGAGCCAAGGCCATAAATGCAGGAAACGCTGGCGACTATTATGACATCGCGGCGCGTCAACAGGGCATGGGTGGCCGCATGGCGCAATTTGTCGATATTGTCATTGATGTCGGAATCCTTTTCAATGTAGGTGTCCGAAGAAGGCACATAGGCCTCAGGCTGATAATAGTCATAGTAACTGACAAAATATTCCACAGCGTTTTTTGGAAAAAGGGCCCGGAATTCATTATATAGCTGTGCCGCCAGGGTCTTGTTGGGCGCAAGCACCAGGGTGGGTTTCTGGCAGGCTGCAATGACATTGGCCATGGTGAAGGTCTTGCCGGAACCTGTGACCCCAAGCAGAACTTGCGCTGGCACCCCGGCCTTTATATTATCCGCAAGGGTGGCGATTGCGCCAGGCTGATCGCCAGTGGGCTTGTAGCTGGTCACCAGCTCAAAGGGAATGGATGGGAAATCCACATCAAGCACATCAGGCTTGTTTTTGCCATCGTTTAAATGCATTTTTGTACGCTACTCCCCTCTCGGGTTGCTGGAGGATTGACAATGGAAACTGAGTTTATCAAGGCGGAGTCCGAAATCTGTCCCCGTATATATATCGCCTCGGCCATACTGAAAAACTTTCGGGGCCATCAGCAGGTGGACGCGCACATTTTTCGCCATGGCGCCAGCGCCGTGGAGATGGCGGCTTTGCGCGGCAAAAATCTTGTCGGCCCTCCGGACCCGGCCATGCCCGCGGAGATTCTCGCCGGCGCCACAGAAGATGCCGCCCTGGCCTGCATTCTTGAAGCTTTCACCAGGGAGGAGGCCGAGCAACTGGCTGCCTATCTGGGCGCCCGCTACGGGGAGCAAATCGAAAAACTCACCATATGCCCGCTGCAGCTGCCTGTTCCCCTGGGGCTTGGACCGATTGGCGCCATTCCGCAGACAGCAAAAGCAGGCTTTATAAATTTTGACACTGCCAGGGACTATGCGCTGCCATTTGCCATCAAGGCATATTATGACCTGGAGCAGGCTCCTGGCAATATGTAGGATGTGCCATTTGCAATATACATATGCTAATGGATAATCTGCCGCCATTTTTCCCCAAGCAGGCCAATGCTCCCAAGCCCGAACCATGGGCGCCAGGGGCAGATTTCGCCAGAACCGGGATGATAATCCCGTCTGGCAAGAGCCTCGCGCAACATGGCCAGAAAACGCAGTCTGGGGACGGAGGCCGCACCCATGCGCAGCATGTGCGGAGTTTCCTGCTGGCAGTCAATAAATAAAAATTGCAGATTTTTTAACAGGGCCACAAGAGCAGAAAGCGCGGCGCGGGAGGCCTCGGGCGCCAGATGAAACATGGATTCGCCAAAAAAGGCCCGTCCCATGGCGATGCCGTACAGGCCCCCGGCAAGGCTGCCACCATGCCAGGCTTCCACCGAATGGGCATAGCCAAGATTATGCAGACGCCCATAGGCATCCATCATGGCCGCAGTGATCCATGTGCCTGGCTGGCCCTGGCGCGGGGCTGCGCATGCGCGCATCACTGCTGCGAAATCACGGTTTATGGTCAGTTCAAAGGGGAGCCTGCGCAACTTTCTGCAGGTGGTGCGGGAAAGATGGAAATCATCCGGTTTTAGCAGGCAGCGTGGATCTGGCGACCACCAGAGAATTGGCTGTCCCGCGTTAAACCAGGGGAAAAGCCCGCGGCTATAGGCGCAAAGCAGGGTCTGCGGCTCAAGATCGCCGCCATGGGCCACAAGGCCATCCTGGCTGGCCAGGGCCGCATCGGGCATCCGGCCAGCCAGGGCGTCAAAACTGTTTATATCCGCTGGCAAGGCAATATCATTCCACCAGTTCGGCCTCCGGCTTTTTTTTGCCGGTCTGCGCTTTTGGCGGCCGCTGTGCCGGAACGACCTGAAGAGCGTCATTCCTTACAGTTACCTTCACCCTGCCGCCCTTCTTGAGGGCGCCAAAGAGCATCTCGCTGGCAAGGCTATCCTCGAGATCGGCGCGCAAAAGCCTCCTGAGCGGGCGAGCGCCCATGGCCGGATCAAAACCCTTTGCTGCAAGCCAGTGTCTGGCCTTGTCGGATACGGACATGTCAATCTTTTTGCGCGCCAGAGCAGATCTGATCTCGCCAAGAAACTTGTCCACAATGCGCAGCATCATGTCTTCAGTCAGGCTGTGGAATGGCACAAGCGCATCCAGGCGATTTCGAAACTCCGGCGAGAACATGTTCTCCACCGCCTTCAACCCCTTTGCTGACGCCTCGTCAGTGCGGGACTGTCCAAAGCCAATGGATGCCCTGGACATCTCAAAAGCACCGGCATTGGATGTCATGATGAGTATGACATTGGAAAAATCAGTCTTGCGGCCGGTGTTGTCCGTAAGCGTGCCATAATCCATCACCTGCAGCAGAATATTGAAAATGTCGCCATGGGCCTTTTCAATCTCGTCCAGCAGGACAACAGAATATGGCGCCTTGCGCACAGCCTCCGTAAGCAGCCCTCCCTGATCAAAACCAACATATCCTGGCGGGGAGCCAATGAGGCGGGCCACGGAGTGCTTCTCCATGTACTCGCTCATGTCAAAACGGATAAATTCCACGCCCATGATGCTGGCAAGGCTACGGGCGACCTCGGTCTTGCCAACTCCCGTGGGCCCGTAAAAGAGAAAGGAGCCAGCCGGGCGTCTCTCTGGCGAAAGGCCGGCGCGGGCGCGGAGAATGGCGCGCACTGTCATGGCAATGGCCTCGTCCTGGCCAAAAACCTGGCGCTGCAGATCCTTTTCCAGACTGGCAAGCCGCGCGCGCTCCCTGCCGGAGACAGTCTGCACGGGCACGCCGGCCATGCGGGCGACTATCCTCTCGACATCGGCTATGAGCACCTGGCTGTCTCCAGCTGTGCCCGGAGCATCCGGCTCACTGCGCAGACGCACGGAGGCGCCGCATTCATCCATCACATCAATGGCCTTGTCCGGCTGCAGGCGATCACGCACATGCCTGTTGGTGAGATCCACCATGGCCCGGATGACCGCCGGTCCATATTTCACATGATGGTGCTCGGCATAGCGGCTTTCCAGCCCCTTTAGTATGGCGATGCAATCATCCATGCCCGGCTCGCGCAGATCGATCTTCTGAAAACGCCTGGCCAGGGCCCGATCCTTTTCCAGATGATTGCGAAACTCTTCATATGTGGTGGAGCCAATGCAGCGTATGTCGCCATTGGCCAGAGCCGGTTTTAGGAGATTGGATGCATCCATGGAGCCGCCACTGGTGGCGCCAGCGCCCACAATGGTGTGAATTTCGTCAATAAACAGAATGGCGTCGCTGGTTTTTTTCAGCGCCTCCACTATGGATTTAAGACGGCCCTCAAAATCTCCGCGATAGCGGGTTCCAGCCAGGGCGGATCCCATGTCCAGGGAGAAGATGCGCGTATTGGCGAACATCTCCGGCACGCGGCCCTCGGCTATGCGCAGGGCAAGCCCCTCTGCCAGCGCAGTTTTGCCAACGCCAGGATCGCCCACAAAAAGGGGATTGTTCTTTCTGCGGCGGCAGAGCACCTCGATGGCCCTGTCCAGCTCGGCCTCCCTGCCCACCAGCGGGTCAATCCGGCCTTCCCTGGCGCGGGCAGTGAGGTCAATGGTAAACTCCGCAAGAGGATCGCCTTTGCCCTTGCTTTCCTCATCCTCAGTTTTGGTGGCTGTGCCCTCCTCTTCCTCATTATCCATGCCATGGGAAATATAGGAAAGAATGTTGACACGCTTTACTCCCTGGGCACGCAGGTAGTAGCTTGCGAATGTGCCAACCTCATCCATGATGGCAACCAGCAGATCGCCAAGATGCACAAGGTTGCGGCCAGCGGAACGCATATGCGTGAGGGCTCTTTCTATGACCCTGTGCACGCCTTCTGTCTGGCCTATCTCTGATTTGGCATCCAGCGGGACGGCAGGCATTTCCGTACGGAAAAAGCCTTCCAGCTGATGGCGCAAAAGCCCCACGCCGGTGCCGCTGCCCTCAAGAATGGCGCGCCCACGTTCATTACGGCACATGGCATAAAGAATATGCTCCACCGTGACCAGATCATGTCTGCGGCGCATCGCCTCCATCGTGGCATCCCTGATTACTGTCTGCACGCCTTTGCTAAAATACATATTGCCACTTCTCCTCACCAGGCATTAAATCCCCTGCTATATATTATAAAATTTCTTCCTTGTGTTGCCGGCACAAAAGCCTATTCCTTCTCCATGGTGCAAAGCAGGGGAAAACCGGCATCCTTCGCCGCCTGGCGCACCCTCGCCACCTTTGCCTCCGCTATCTCCCTGGTATAGACGCCGCACTGGCCAATGCCGGAATTATGCACCTTGAGCATTATGTCGGTGGCCTCCGGCAGGCTCTTGTTAAATACATGGTGCAAAATGGCCACAACAAAATCCTGGGTGGTGTAATCATCATTATGCAGGAGCACCCTGTAGCGGGGTGGCTCCTTCACTTCCTGCTCATCTATGGTAATGCCTTCAACTTCCGCGACATCATAATCATTGTCAGGCATGATTAAGCTCCATTGATAAAAATTACCGCTTGCTGCCGCTCTTGCGGCATCAGCCCGCGCCTGAAGGTTAAGGTGGAAAGGGGGATGTAAACCGGACAGTCTGCCCCAGGGCGGCTGGTGGTTTGCTGGGCGGATGCGCGGCTAATCCGCGGCAATGCCAAACTGCAGCATCAGGGCATGCCTGCGCGCTTTGGGAAAAACAAAATCAAGAGCTGGCATGAGGCCTTTCTCCCTGCGCCATGCCGTATGAAGATAATGATAACTTTTTATGCTTGTTTCGAGTTTGTCAAGACCCAACAGCAATGCAGCCGCATCTATGGCGGCAGGCTCGCCCTCTATTTCCACAGCTTCACAAAATGGCAGAATGTCCAGATCGACATTCACTGAGGCCTGGCGTCCATCTTCATTCCGCAAAGATAGATGCAAAATCCATGCCTCTCTAAATTTTTCATAATGCGCCACTGGGCCAAAACCAAGGCGCGGCAATATCATGGCCATGATTCCGCAATCATCGAGAGCCAGCTCAAGCTCCTCCCTTGTCTTGAACCTGTCCTCCCCTGCTGCCTCTGCCACAGGAGCCTTGTAGGTAAGGCGGCATGCCTTTTTGCCTGGCCATTGCTGCGATCTCAGGCGCAAAAGCTCGCCCCTGGCCACAAGGGCATGGTCCACGGTGTCAAAAACCACATTGCTCTCAAAATGGACGCCACCACTGACTGCCCCAAAATTCTCAAGCCGTTGGCGCACATCGGAGAGGCAGGGATGAAGATATTTTCTTTCAATTTCCAGATTCATTTTGTCTGGCTCTTCTGTTTGCGAAAAAGCACCCTCTGCAGTTCCATTATGTCCCTGACGCCGCTGCCGCCAGCGCCGGCCCTGGATGCAGGTGGGCAGACGATGGGCGAAAAACCAAGTTTTGACGCCTGCGAAAAACGCTGCTCATGCGCTGCCACAGGCCTGATCTGGCCATTGAGGTCAACCTCGCCCCAGAATATGCTTTTCTCGGGCAGGGGATAGTCATAGTAGGATGATAGCACGGCTGCCACAATCGCCAGATCCGTGCCAGGCTCCTGCAGGCGGATTCCTCCGCCCACCTTGGCGTATATGTCCACCTGGCCGAAATTGAGCTTGAGGCGTTTTTCCAGAACCGCCAGCAGCAGATGCAGCCTGTTCACATCAAAACCAAGGGCCGTGCGCCTGGGGATGTTGAGAAAAGTGCGCGAAACAAGGGCCTGAACCTCAACAGCCAGAGGCCTGTGTCCATCCACCCCCATGACCAGTGCCGTTCCAGAAAGGGAGGTGTCCCGCTGATCCAGAAAAAATGTGGATGGATCATCAATTACTTCAAGCCCCTGACGGCGCATGCGAAAGACAAGCAGTTCCTCGTTGGGGCCAAAACGGTTTTTCAGCACACGCAGCATGCGGAACATCTGGCGCCTGTCGCCTTCAAGGGAAATTACCGTGTCCACCATATGCTCAAGCAATCTGGGCCCGGCAAGAGCTCCATCCTTGGTAACATGACCCACAAGCACAAGGGTTATGCCAAGATTGCGGCAGGCCTCGGCAAGGGTTGTGGCCACAGCCCGCACCTGGCCCACATTGCCGGGCAGGCCTTCCGCGTCCTGGCTGGCAAGTGTCTGGACGGAATCCGCAATCAGTAGCCTGGGCCGGGTTTTTTCAAGGGCCGAGACTATATCTTCGGCGCTGCCTGTGGACAGGGCCAGCAAATCGGGATGCAGGGCGCCAAGGCGCTCCCCGCGCGCCCGAATCTGGTGCAGGCTTTCCTCGCCGCTGGCATACAGGGCCCTGTTGCCATCCCTGGCCACGGCGCCGGCAATTTGCAAAAGCAGCGTGGATTTGCCAATGCCAGGCTCGCCGCCAATGAGAATGGCGGAACCCGGCACCAGGCCGGAGCCAAGAATTTTGTCCAGGGCATCAATGCCGCAGGGGTAGGGCTCGTGGCCGGCATCGGGCACATTGGCCAGAATGACAGGCATGTCCCTGTCATGCCTGGCGCCAGGGGCCGTATTTTTTTTGGCTTCCACCCTGGCCTCAAGCGTATTCCACTCATGACAGGATGGGCACTGCCCCAGCCACTGGAATGTCTGTGCCCCGCATACGGAGCAGCGGTATGTCTCCCTTGTCTTTGCCATAATATTATGGGCTAAATATAAAACCTGATTTCATTATGGCAAGCTACGCAGCCACTCCAGGTGTGGACGGGAATGATTTTCCGGGCGGCACTTGACGAAAGGCCCCAAATGAGGCCAAATTCAAAGGGAATATATATAACAATGATATTATGGCCGGATATGGCCGGGAATCCCGGCAGTGACGCAATGAGGCCGGAGTGGGAGGCGGGCCGCCATGGCTGGCTGGCATGCCATAGGCCCGTGGTTTTGACCGCATCCCCTTTTTATATGTTTCTTATCTGATTTTCATGTTGAAATTCAAACATTTCAATGTGGGGGGTCGCAGTCAAAAATCGTGGTTTTTGACTGCATAACGCGCCTTGAGGGCCGTGCAGGCAAAAAAGTTCTTTCTGCAATTTTAGTATTCGGGCATGGCACAGTCTGGGGCTGTGGCCTGTTATGGATTAACGCTAAATCCTGATTCATCAAAAGGAGGTTCCATGCTGGAAACCACGGTTGTCGTAATTGGCGGCGGCGCTACCGGCATGGGCACGTTGCGGGATTTAAGCATGCGTGGCGTCCCGGCCATACTGCTGGAGCAGGGTGGCATAGCACATGGCACAAGCTCTCGCTTTCACGGGCTTTTGCATAGTGGCGCGCGCTATGTTGTAAACGATCCCGCGTCGGCCCGAGAGTGTATCGAGGAGAACATGATTCTCCGCCGCATTGGCAAACAGTGCGTGGAGGAAACCGAAGGCTTCTTTGTGCTGACGCCAAAGGATGATCCCAAATTTGTGGATGCCTGGGAAAAAGGCTGCAAGGAAGCCGGGATCGATGCCAGGGAGATCAGCGTCAAGGACGCCCTTCGACTTGAGCCCAACCTCGCGCCTGACATTGTGCGCTGCTTCCGGGTGCCGGATTCCTGTGTGGACGGTTTCCGCCTCGTGCTGCACAATCGCATGTCCGCTGAGCGCCATGGCGGCAAGGCGCTCCACTATCATGAGGTTACGGAAATCCTGAAACGCAATGGCAAGGTTTACGGCGTGCGTGTGCTGGATCGCATGCATAACAAAACCATTGAGATCCGCTGTCGCTACATTATCAATGCCGCAGGTTCATGGTCCGGACTCATTGCGGCCATGGCAGGCCTGGAGGCCTCCATCACTCCGGATCGGGGCACCCTTGTGGCCTTCAACCACCGCTTTACATCCAGGGTAATCAACCGTCTGCACCCAAGCTCCGATGGCGATATCTTTGTGCCCCATGGTTCAATAACCATCCTCGGCACCACTTCCGTGCCCACTGACAGGCCAGACGATACCAGGGCCACATATGCGGAGGTGGTCAAGCTGCTCGAACTTGGCGAACCCCTTTTCCCGCAGGTGCATGATTACCGCATTCTACGGGCCTTTGCAGGCACCAGACCCCTTTACACTCCAGGCGGGGCATCCGGCAGAAAGGCCACCCGCAACTTCCAGGTGGTGGATCATGCCGCAGACGGCCTGGATGGCATGGTGTCAATATTTGGCGGCAAGCTCACCACATACAGGCTTATGGCCGAAAAAGTATGCGATGACGTCTGCAAGCGGCTTGGAGTGGGCACCACCTGCCGCACCGCCGATGAGCCCATGTGTCCCGCCCCGGATCCGGCCATCCTGGAGCAGGCCACAAAATATTTTCCCACCCATGCTCTCAACCTTATGGCGGACCGTCTTGGCGACGATCTGGAGCCGGTACTGCAAAAGGCAAAGATCGATGCCGAAAAGGCCGCCATCGCCACAGGCACCCAGGTCTGCGATTTCAGCGGCAACCCGCTGCTGTGTGAATGCGAGATGGTGAGCCTGGCCGAAATCGAGACTGTGGCCAGGGATCCAGGCGTCTATTCCCTCACCGATATACGCCTGCGCACACGTCTTGGCATGGGCACCTGTCAGGGCGCCTTCTGTTCCGTGCGCACAGTGGGCTCCCTTGTGGAGCATGGCATCAATCTTGAATTTTCACCCACAGACAGCGTCTGCCGATTCATGCAGGAGCGCTGGAAGGGCGCGCGGCCGGCTTTGTGGGGGCAGCAGGCGCGGGAAATGGAATTTGGGCGCGCCATATATGCGGGACTTCTCAACCTGGATGGAGCCATGCATGAGCAGGACAATTGACGTTATAGTTATCGGATCAGGCATGGCCGGCCTGTGCGCGGCGACAGCGGCCGCCAGAAAAAATGCCCGGGTGCGCATCATCAGCGAAGGCATGGGCTGCATGGCCATCAGTGGAGGCGCCATCGATCTTCTGGGTTATGACAATGAGGGGAACCTCCTGGACAATCCCTGGGCTGGCCTGAAAACACTGGCGCCGGATCACCCTTATACGCTGCTGGGGGCGGAAAATATTAAAACCGCCCTCGATGGCGTGGTCGAGATTGCCGGGCGGCACGGGCTCAGGCTGAAACATGCGGGCGATGATCAAAATCCCCGCAATTTCAGGTTTCCCACAATAATGGGCACCCTGCGGCCAACCTATCTCTACCAGGATAATATTGACGAGCAGACGCTGGCAAATGCAGAAAGAGTGCTGGTGGTAAGCGTAAAAGGTTTTCGCGACTGCCGGCCAGCCCTGGTCATCAATCAGCTCCGGCGTTACAAGGGCTGGGCGGATAAGGAATATGTACCCCTTGTGCTGCCATCCCCCTTTGATGAGAAAGGCCGCAGCCTCTCTGCCCTGGACCTTGCCCATGTGGCCGATCGCCCCCAGGGTCGGGACTGGATGCTAAATGCCATCAGGGGTATTGGCAAAGGTTTTGATCTTGTTTTGATGCCGCCAATGCTGGGCGCGCGGCCACTATCCCCGGTGCGTGACAAGGCCGCTGAAACAGCCGGATGCCCCTGCCTGGAAATGGCTTCGGTGCCACCTGGCGTTGCTGGTCTGCGCATTCGCGAGGCGCTTGTGGATGAACTGCATGATCTTGGCGTGGAATTTTATGAAAACACGCAGATCAAAAAAGCTGAAATCAAGGATGGCAACTGCGCCAGCCTCACTGCGTCCGCCGCAGGCAGGGAGATAGTCCATCATGCCCGCGCGGTTGTTGTCGCCACAGGCGGAATCCTCAGCGGCGGCGTCATTCTCGATCCGGGCAAAGCCCGGGAAGGCATTTTCAATCTGGATATTCCCGTTCCCGGGAATGTGGATGACTGGAGCGAGCCCGAAATCTTTGGCAAACACATGGTCACAAGCCTGGGTGTGAAGGTGGATTCGCAAATGAGGGCTCTGGATAAAAACGGCGTCCCGTGCCTTGGCAATGTGTTCTTTGCCGGGCGAACCCTGGGCGGCTACGACTATGCCGCCGAAAAGAGCGGCCATGGTGTCGCCGCGGCCACAGGCTGGCAGGCCGGCAGCATGGCGGCGGGGCTGGCTCTTGGAAAAACAGCGGAGCAAAAGGCATCCGGAGCGGACATATGAAAGTACGCATAAATCCCGACAAGTGCATAGCCTGCACAACCTGTGTGGTAAACTGCCCTGTTTCCAGGGTTACTCCCAAGTTTCTTGGCCCGCGCATGATTGGACCGGCCTATGAGCGATTTCGCCTGCTGGGGCTGGCGGAGGATGAATCCCTTACCTATTGCGCCAATTGCAAGAATTGCGACATTACCTGCCCACAGGGTGTGCATGTCTCCAGCATCAACATGCTGGCCAGGGCCGAACAGTCAAAAAAATATGGCGCGTCCCTGCGGGACTGGGTTTTGGCCCATGGCGAACTGCAGGCCAAAATGCTGCAGATGATTCCCGCAGGCCTCAAAAACTGGGGCATGCTCAACCCGGTTACAAGACATGTGCTGGACAAGCTGGGCATAGACAAAAGAGCACCTCTGCCGGCTTTTGCAAAAAAAACCTTCAGGCAGATGTTCAAAAAAATTAACCAGCCGGATTTGCCCCGTAAAATCATATATTTCCCCGGCTGCTATATTGACGTATATGATCCACAGACCGGCCTGGACATGGTCTGGGCATTCAACCGCGCAGGCTACCAGGTAATCAGCCCGGATGCCTTCTGCTGTTGCGGGCTGCCCATGATTGCCAATGGCTTCTGGGAAGATGCCCGCAAAAGAGCAAAACGCAACCTCACCGAACTCGCCAAATGGCGCAATGAGGGCGTGCCCGCAGTCACGGGCTGTCCCAGCTGCGCCCTGATCTTCAGGGAGGATCTGCCGGAATACTTCCCCGATCTTGTGGAAAAGCTTGGCATGCACCAGCTTGAGGACGCGCAGGACTTTCTGCTGCAATGCGCGGAGCGCGGCGAGCTTGCCCTTAGGGAGGCAGCCGGTCTGGAGCCAATGGAAGTCATTTATCATGCCCCATGCCATCTGCGCGCCCAGGGCGATGGGCTGCCAGGTTACAAGCTGCTTCAGGCTCTTGATGGCGTCAAGGTGACAGAGGCCAATGCCGGTTGCTGCGGCATCTCCGGCAGCTATGGTTTCAAAAAGGAAAAATACGACATAGCCCAGGAAATCGGTTCCGAGCTTTTCCGCAAGGTGCGCGAAAGCAAGGCCGAGGTTGCTGCCTCGGAATGCGGCACCTGCCGAGTGCAGATACAGCATGGCAGCGGCAAAAAGGCCATCCATCCTGTGGCCATTCTCAGGGCGCGTCTTGAGCCGGGAAACAGGCAGGAAGGACAGACCGGATAACCCGCAATCCCTAGGATTGCGGCAAGGACCATGAACTGTTTTACAAAATGAGGCCAGGGGCGCTGTATACATATGCCTATTGAAAATGGACATATGCGCCAGGCCGTATGGTTGAAATTGTCCCGATTTCAGCTGATACATACCATAATGCGCCCCTGGCTTCATAAACCGCTTTTTTATTTTGACAAGATTGACGCTGCCGTTTATTGTTCTGCCTCTCGCAGTTTGTAATATGGCATTTTAAGTGACTAATGCGGAAAGACTTGTCCTTACCCTGGCAATCATATTTGTCAGTCTCTGTCTTGGCTACTGGTGCAGGATTCTGACCGAAAAAGGCTCTCTATCCCTAAGCGCTCCCCAGCTTCTCACACTCAGAAAGCGCTTGCAGACTTTTGCCATCTTTGGCTTGCTGCCTTTTTCCGCCATGCTTTCCCTCTGGGGGCTGCCCAAACCGGATTCCGGCCTCATAGCCCTGCCGCTGCTGGGTATCGCCTCATACATCTGGGGGGGAGCGCTGGCCCTGTTTCTGGCCAGACTGTTAAAAATGGACCGTGCCAAAACAGGCAGTTTTTACTGTTGCGGCACATTTACAAATCTCGGAGCCGTTGGCGCTCTGGTGTGCCTTGTCTTTTTGGGAGAAAATACCATTGCCCTGGTGGCCCTGTACCGCCTTTTTGAGGAAATTTACTATTTCAGCGTCTCCTACCCCATCGCCGGCTGGTATGGGCAGAAAAACAGCGGAGCCACGCTCAGTTTCAGGGATTTCAAATTTTCTCCGGTTCTTGCGGTCATTCTGGCTGCCCTGGGCCTGGGCATCACACTAAACCTGCTCGGCGTTCCACGGCCGGAGCCACTTGGCATAGTGGCATCCGCGGCCATGCTTACGGCCACGGTCTTTTTTCTGTTTTCCATAGGCCTGTCCCTCAAACTATCCAGGATGTTGTGCTACTGGCAGGCGGGGCTGGCCATCTGCGCCATCAAGTTCATTGGCGCTCCGCTGGCAATCATTGCCATTGCCGGCGGCATGGGCTACGGGACATACAATGACGGGCTGGCCCTGAAGGTTGTGGCCATTCTTTCGGCCATGCCGGTGGCAATGACAGCGCTGGTTCCGCCAACTCTTTTTGATCTGGATGTGGATCTGGCCAATGCCTGCTGGATATTCAGCACACTGGGCCTTATTGGTGTTTTGCCTGCGCTTCTGCTGCTGCTCCCACTCCTGTAGTGGCCACAGGAAGCCGCATTAATCTTAATCTTTCAAATGAGGTGTGATGTGAAGGGGTTTTTGTCCAGAACAATCATGGTTTTTTTGGCCGTTTTTTGCCTTACGGCAGCAGCGGTCCAGGGCGCGGACTATAAAAATGAATACAAGCTCAGTGTAGTGCCCGGCGCCACATCCGGCTGGGGGCAGACCGCGACATATTTTGCCGATCTGGTGCGCGACAAGTCAAATGGCCGCATCAATATCAAGGTCTATCCCTCAAGCCAGCTGATCTCCGGCAAGCAGACTTCTGAATTTCTCATGCTGCGCAATGGCGCCATTGATTTCGCCCTTGCCTCCACCATCAACTGGTCGCCCCAGATCAAGGAGCTCAACCTCACCGCCCTGCCCTTTTTCCTGGCAGTGGAACCAGACCGCTACAAGGCCATGGATGCCATAATGGCAGGCAAATCCGGCCAGATGATGCGTGACGCCATTGAAAAGAAAGGCGTCAAAATCATTGGCTGGGCAGAAAACGGCTTCCGCGAACTTACCAGCAGCAAGGGGCCGGTGGAAAAACCGGAGGATCTCAAGGGCATGAAAATAAGGGTTGTGGGCAGCCCCATATTTATCGAGACCTTCCGCGAGCTTGGCGCAAACCCCGTCAACATGAACTGGAGCGAGGCAACCACAGGCTTTCAGCAGGGAGTTGTGGATGGTCAGGAAAATCCCACCAATGGCATCAACATCCCTCTCAAGATATGGGATTACCACAAGCATCACAGCGATTGGCATTATATTATTGATCCGCTCCTCATGGGCGTCAATCCCAAGGTGTGGGACAGCTTCAGCCCCGAAGACCAAAAACTGCTGCTGGAATGCGCCGCCGAGGCCGAAAAATATGGCAAGGCTCTCTCCCGCATGGGCATGGACAATGGCAAGTCCGAGGCGTACCTCAAAAGCCTGGGCAAGACGCCGGAAATTACAGATCCTTATGCCTATATGGAAAAGCAGGGCATGACAGTGACAAGGCCAACGCCTGAACAGATCGCCAAATTTTATGAGGCCACCCGCAATGTGCGCGACAACTGGACAACCAAAATCGGGCCGGATCTTGTGAAGGCCGCGCAGGAAGACATGGCAAAAGCCAGATAGACCAGCATGCCAGCCAACATTCCTGATGTTGCATGATGCAGCAGCAGGAATGCCGGCTGGCGCGCCCCAACCGGGGCGGGAGAAAAATGCATGAAACCTGTTACAAAAATGCTTTGGCTGTTTGTGCTTATCATTATCGCATCCGCGGTCTGCTTTGTGCTGCTGGATGATGAGGATACACGCGATTTGCCCACCCAGGGGCAGACTGTGCGGCAATAGAACCAATTAGGATCCGTATTCCCCAACCTGGCGCATCCTTGCCCCGGAGATGCCATGCTGCGCTTTATTGTATCAAATTTTGAGGAAGTTCTTGGCTCCCTTCTCCTGGCTGCAATGGCCGTGATAGCCTTTACCAATGTCATTGTACGCTATTGCACCACCTTTTCCTTTGCCTGGAGCGAGGAAATGACGGTAAACTTTTTTGTCTGGGTTACAATGCTCGGAGCAGCCAGAGCATTTCGTGACGGCACCCATCTTTCCATGAGCATAGTCTATGAATCCCTGCCCAGGCTGGGCCGCCGCTGCTGCTATGTTCTGGCCTGTCTAATAGGCATTATTTTTTTTGGAGCCCTTATCTATACGGGCAGCCTGGAGGTGATGGACGAATATGAGCTCGAATCCATTTCAGAGTCTCTTGGCATTCCCGTCTGGTGGTATACCATCGCGACACCGCTTTTCTCCGCGCTTATAATTGCGCGAATGCTGCAAAGGGCATGGCAGGATTGGCACACAGGCAATATCTGACCTGATGCCGGCTGGCTTATTATTTCTGGCGCATGTAAAAATCCGGCGGTAATTGACCTTGGATACATCCTTTTTTAATGACCCCGCCTTCTGGCTCCTGGCGCTTTTCATTGTTCCTCTTGTCTTTCGCGTGCCCATAGCCCTGGCCCTTGGATTCGCCGCCCTGGTGGTGGTCTGGAAATGGGATCTCGGCGTGGACATGCTCTCCTACAACTTCTTTGCCGGCATTGCCAAATTCCCGCTTCTGGCCATACCATTCTTCATACTTGCCGGCTACATCATGGAGAGAGCCGGCATTGCCTCCCGCATTGTCAGGCTTATGGAAGCGCTGACCGGCAACCTTACCGGCGGCCTTGCCATTGCCACTGTGGCCGTGGCCACATTCTGGGGGGCGGTCTCCGGCTCCGGCCCCGCCACTGTCGCCGCTCTTGGCCTGATACTCATTCCAGGCATGGTGCGGGCCGGTTATCACAAGGATTTCGCGGCGGCCACCGTGTCCGTCACCTCAGGGCTTGCCATTGTCATTCCCCCAAGCATTGCCTTCATCGTCTATGGCGGCATAGCCAATGTCTCTGTGCCGGCCCTCTTTGCCGGAGGCTTTGTGCCGGGCATCATAGTCGCCATTTTCATCATGGGAGCTGTGTATCTGATTTCCAGAAAAAAAGGATTCCGGGGCAACAAATCCGATATTGGAGTTGGTGTGGCATTCCGTGAGGCTTTTTGGGGCGTGCTTACACCGGCCGTCATTTTGGGAGGCATCTACGGAGGCATCTTCACGCCCACAGAAGCCGCGGCTGTGGCTGTCTTTTATGGCCTTTTTGTTGGGGTTTTCATCTATCGCACCATCAACAGCCTCAAAATCGTTCTTGAGATCCTGGCTGTCAGCATGAAAGCCACGGCCATTGTCATGCTGGTGGTCACCTGCGCGGGCCTCTATTCCTGGGTGGCATCAACTGTCGGCCTGGTGGAACGCGGTTCAGCCATGCTGCTGTCCCTTTCGGACAATGCCTGGATGGTGCTTTTGATGATAAATGTCATCCTTCTCTTTGCCGGCATGTTGCTGGATGCCATTTCCATCTATTATGTTTTTCTGCCATTTCTGATGCCGATAATGGCCCATTTTCAATGGGATCCGGTATGGTTTGGCATCATGATGACAGTAAACCTGGCCGTGGGGCAGGTAACGCCGCCGGTAGCCGTAAATCTCTATGTGGGCGCCAACATCAGCGGACTCACCATGGAGCAGATCAGCAAGGCGGCCATACCGTTTATTTTCGCATCCCTGCTGGCCCTGGTGGTAATCATCGCATTGCCGCAACTCTCAACCTTCATGCCCAAACTTCTGGGCCTATATTGATGAGCGCCAAAAACTTTTACGCTCTCAAAGCGTCCTGTCATTACGCAAACAGGATATCCTCAAAGGAGACAAACATGACTGCGAAAGCAAATATCAGCGCCCTGACTTTGGCCGCATTTTTTTTGCTGACCTGCGCCATTCTTACCCCTGCAAGCTCATTCTGCGCCAGCCCTGAGCAAAAAAACATCTTCAGGCAGCCCCTGGTAGCCTGGTTTTCTGTGCCTGACACCACAGGACTGCTCGCAAAGGAAATCCACAGACAGGCTGGCGGCGACATAATCTGCATTGACTCTGGCTCCCCGGCCACAAAAAGCGGAAACAAGGCCAAATGGAATGGCGCCAAACTGCCGAATATTGACAAATATGACATAATTTTTCTGGGCTTCCCCATGTCCTCCGGTCAGCTGCCAATACCGGTGGTGGAGTTTATCTATGAGAATGGTCTTGATGGCAAAACAATTGCCACCTTTGACGGCAATGGCGCGGACAGCAGGAGCCGCGGCCTTGCAAAGTTGAAAAAGCTTGTGCCCCATGCAAGACTGTTGCAGCCTCTCCCATTGTCAACCAGCATGGATGGCCGCCATGAACATTCCGGCACATTCGTGAAAGATGCGGAAAAGGACATCACAAAATGGCTGGAGGGGCTTGGCCCGGCGCTCATTGAAACCACAACCGGCAATCCGGCAATTTATCCCGATGGCGGCTATTAACAGTCCTGCCTTTTCGCCAATTCATACTGATGGCAGAGCCCGCGCTGGCATATTGCATACCGCCCACGGGGATATTCCCACTCCCATATTCATGCCCGTGGGCACAGTGGGCTCTGTCAAGGCGCTGGCGCCCGATGATCTGGAAAAGGTCGGCGCGCCCATAATTCTTGGCAACACCTACCATCTCTACCTGCGCCCTGGCGATGAATTAATAGCCCGCCATGGGGGTCTGCATGGCTTCGCCTCCTGGCCCGGAGCCATCCTCACTGACAGCGGCGGCTTCCAGATTTTCAGCCTGAACAGCCTGCGCAAGATCTTTCCGGAAGGGGTGGAATTCCGCTCCCACCTTAATGGCGCCCGCTGTTTTTTCACGCCGCAAAAGGTCATTGACATCCAGCGCAATCTCAACAGCGACATCATGATGGTGCTGGATGAATGTGTGCCCTATGGCTCAAGTTATGAATATACCGAAAAATCAGTCGCGCTCACCACATCCTGGGCCAAAATGGCAAGGGAGGCCTGGCCGGCCGGCAGTGGCACCAATCTGCTTTTTGGCATTGTCCAGGGCGGTTTTTTCAGGGATCTGCGCAAACGGTCGGCGGAAGAGATCTGCGCCATTGATTTTGACGGTTTCGCCATTGGCGGCCTGTCTGTGGGCGAGGACAAACATCTGCTGCATGAGATGCTTGATTACACAGCGGAACTCATGCCAAAGGACAAGGCCCGCTACCTGATGGGAGTTGGCACTCCCCTGGATATAGTTCTGGGCATCAACAGCGGCATTGACATGTTTGACTGCGTTTTGCCCACCCGCAATGCCAGAAATGGCACCCTTTATACGTCCCTTGGCAAAATCAACATCAAGGGCAGCCTCTATGCCGAGGACGATTTGCCCCTTGATCCCGCCTGTGACTGCTATACCTGCAGGACATTCTCCCGGGCCTATCTGCGGCATTTGTACGCGGCAAAGGAGCTGCTGGCATTTCGTCTCAATTCCCTGCACAACCTGACCTATTTTCTGAAACTGGCGCGCAGCGCGAGGGCGGCCATCCTGCAAAACAGGTATCAGGATTTTTTAAATGAAATAGCCGCCCTGTATCCTGATGAGGCTGCCAGAAGCGGCTATTTTGGTCAGTTTTGACCAAGATATGAACTGGCATCAGGCCAATTGCGGATTTGCCGCAGCCCTCACCTCACGCCTGCGCACCAGCAAAAAAACTATAATGGCGCCAAAAATTTTGGAAAGGCTCATTATGCCCACGCTGACTGGAGAGGCTATGCCCACAAGGGTCAGAAATACAAGACTGTCCAAAGGCGCTCCCAGCAGACTGGAGATCAGGATGCGCTGGGAGAAGGGTTTGCGTGTGAAGGAATAGAGCGCCCAGTCTCCGAGCTCTCCGACCGCAAAGGCCAGCGCGCTTGCAACCGCGAGCTTGGGGCTGGCCATCCACCAGCTTATGACACAGCCGCAAAGCATTGCCACAAGCACCAGATGCCCCACTCTTCTTTGTGCGAAATCGCGCACGACAAAAACAAACCCCACCACCAGCGCGGCCGGGGACCACAAGTCGCCTCCTGGGAGCGCCACCAGGGGCGTTATTTCAAAAAGCCAGTTCACGCCTGCAATCAGGGCGATATAGGTCAGAAGGGTTGCCATGTCACTCCCTTAAAATTTCATGGTTGATTTATCCGCTTTCAATAAATCCAATGCCAATGGCAGTCAAGGCGCGACAGAGAATGTCCCTCCTCCCATGCCCATGAATACAAACCGCCCCGGGCACAGGGATGGACACCGGGGCGGCAAAACGGAGAGATGTGAAAACTACTTCACCACAATGAGCTCATACTGGGGATTGCCCATCTTATGCTCTGCCATGGCGGAAAGCTGGCGCAGGCCATGCCGGCTCTCAATGCGTTCCACCAGATCATGGTTATCGGACTGGGGCTGCCCAAAAACAAGATCGCATGCGGCCTGGTCAATGGCCAGCAAATCTGTTGATGCAAGAATGCCGATATCCTTGATGGTTGGCTTTTTGGCGCTCTGCCCAGCGCAATCACAGTCCACGGACATATTGCGCAAGACATTGATATATGTGATGCGCTTGCCAAAATGATCCTGCACGGCCTTGGCCGAATCCGCCATGAGCTCCATCAGCTTTTCTTTGGCAGGCCATTTGCTCCAGTCCGCCGGCGGTGTGCCCTCCACGCCATGCACCTGCCTTTTGCCCACCTGTCCGGAGGCGCAGCCAATGGCGATATTCTTCATGGAGCCGCCAAAACCACCCATGGCATGCCCCTTGAAATGAGTCAGGACAAGCATGGAATCATAATCCATGATGCCCTTGCCCATGGCCACTTCCTTGAGATGAAAGCCGCCTTCAACAGGCAGATTGACATCTCCGTGCTCATCCATGATATCCACAGGGCAGAATGTCCAGCCATTGACCTGCAGGGTTTCCCTGTGGTCTTTTGTTGTGTAGCGGTCACCCTGGTAAAGGGTGTTTGTCTCCACAATATTGCTGTTGGGGATCTGCTCCTGCAGAGCCTTCACCATGTCCCGTGGCAGAATGTTTGGGCCATTTTTTTCGCCTGTATGCAGCTTTATGGCCACCTTGCCATAAATGCCATCATTAACCAGGTTATAAAGTTTTATCAGGCTGGCCGCATCAATCACCGGCGAGAAATAAACTTTTGCCACAGATCCCTTGGCCTGCCCTGGCTCCACCCTGCGGGAGCCAATAACCGGCGTTTTCTGGGGGGCCGCCGCCTCGGCAGCCCATGCGGCATCTCCGCCCAGACCAAGAACAGCCGGGGCAAGAGCCGTGGCGCAGGCAGCAAGGGCGGATGTCTTCAGAAGCTTTCTGCGCGAAAATTTCAGTTTGTCCATAATCAACCCTCCTTGACTATCTTCCGGCGAATTTTAAACATTAATTCAAGACGAAGTATAAACAATCCTGCCAAAAAATTGCCTTTTTATTGCGCTTTATGGCCCATGCCATATTAATCTGCTATGTATTCGCCAAGAGGTATGTCCATGTCAGCAGATTATGAGCAAAACCGGAAAGAACAAATTCTTGAAATATTAAAACAGCTTACCATGCGGGCATTGCCTGCGCCAGGGGAAATGGCCACATCAGTCCAGACTTTTCACCTTGTGCGCCTGAATGCGCCCCACCAGTCCAGGCATTGCCTTTCCCTGCCAATGGTGACCCTGCTGATTCAGGGCCACAAACAGATTGATCTCGCTTCGGATCGTCTTTTTCTGGATAGCGGCAAGGTTCTTGTGACCTGCGTAGATGTGCCAAGTACCAGTGTGCTGACAAATGTCTCCCCTGAAAGGCCGCTCCTGAGCATGTATTTTATGCTGGACAAAAAAATCCTTGCTGAGTTGCTGAGCGAAATGCCAGGCAAAAAACCGGCCGAAAGCGCGGCCAACACCAGTGTCTGGGTAATGGAGCCGCATCTGGATTTTCTGGAGACTTTTCTGCGCCTGACCCAGATTGCTCTGGAGCCAGAGCGTGCAATCATCCTTGGGCCGCTTCTGCTCAGGGAGCTGCACTATCTGCTGCTTGCCGGCCCCAATGGCGCCATTTTACAGGAGCTTTACATGCGCGGCGCCAAAGACAATCGCATAATAGACGCCATTGCATGGCTAAAGCAAAATGTAAGGGTATCCATCTCCGTGGAGGCTCTGGCCCGCAAGGTCAACATGTCCGTCTCCAGCCTGCACAGGCATTTCAAGCTCATAACCGGCTACAGCCCCTTGCAGTACCATAAAAAACTCCGCCTGTACGAGGCTCAAAGGCTGATGCTGGCAGAAAATGAGCGCGCGGACATAGCCGCCCTGGCCGTGGGCTATGAAAGCATAACGCAATTTAATCGCGAATATAAACGCATGTTTGGAGAGCCACCGCACAGAGACATCACCCGCAGAAAAAACTTGCGCGGCGTCTAGGCTTGCATCTTCCATAAAATCGGATAAAAGTCCTGTTTTATTGCCGTATTTCCTTGACAGCAAATTTTCCCGCGCCGACAATACATGCAGGCACAGATTTACCCTGTACTTGCCTCAGGCTTGATCAATGGAGCATTGCATGGACGGTTTTATGGCGCAGTTTTTCACCGATGGCATTTCCTATGACTGGACTGCGCTTTTGCTGCGCTGGACGGTTGGCTTTGCCCTTCTGCCTTTTGGCATCCGCAAGGTTCGTGACACATCAGGAGCGGACAAGTTTCACGCAGTGCTTGTATTTTCCCCAAAAATATCCTTCTATCTGGCCATGACCATAGAGACCCTGGCATCAATCTGCATGATTCTGGGTTTTTGCACCCGTTTCGCGGCAATACCGGGCATCTGCAACATGGCCATTGCCACAAAAGTCAGTCTCGGCCCCTCCTTTACCTCCCCGGCTTTGCCATTTTTGCTGGGTTTTATCTCCATACTCATTTCCGGTCCGGGCAAGTTCTCCCTTGACTGGCTGTTTTTTTAATTCCGAAATGTTTTTGCACTGCTGGACAATTCAATATGGACAATTGGACATCCCAGCTCCATGCGATTCATCAACAACATACATGATAGAGGACAGACATGAAAAAGATTCTCCTTCTTGCCGGTGACTATGTGGAAGACTACGAAGCCATGGTGCCATTCCAGATGCTGCAAATGGCAGGCTATGATGTGCACTCCGTCTGCCCTGGCAAAAAGCCTGGCGAAAGCGTCAAGACCGCGGTGCATGATTTTGAAGGCGATCAGACCTACAGCGAAAAAAGAGGCCACAATTTCGCCATAAATTACGATTTTGATCAGGTAAACCCGGCCGATTATGCGGGTCTGGTCATACCAGGCGGTCGCGCTCCCGAATATTTGCGTCTCAACCAGGGCCTGATTGAAATTGTCAAACAGTTCTTTGGCTCGGGCAAGCCGGTGGCTGCCATCTGCCATGGCCCGCAAATTCTGGTTGCAGCCGGTGTGCTGCGTGGCAAAAAATGCACGGCCTATCCAGCTGTCAAACCTGATATTGTCATGGCCGGCGCCACCTGGGTGGAGCCCGCGCCATCTGCCGACAATGCGGTGGTGGACGGCATGCTCGTGACTGCGCCTGCCTGGCCTGCCCATCCGCAATGGATGGCCAGCTTCATCAAAATGCTTGGCGGCACTGTCAGCGCTGGCAAATAATGGCGTAAAGGATACGGCAACCTGCAATTATACAACAATCAATCCAGGCAGACAGGGCACGCCACACTGTCTGCCTGGATGCCAAATGCAGTCTTGCATAAAATATAATTCAACTCCATCTGCTGCCAAAATATGGCGCATGTCTGTTAAAAACAGACATATGCGCCAGGCCGTATGGTTGAAATCGGGACAATTTCACCTGAGCAAGGCTTCTTGTTGGTATGGACAGGATGTTGAGAGCCTTGAAGGCATACCGTTAAAATATTTCCACTTCCAGCCCGGAGCAGCCCACAGCCTTTGGCAATGCTCTCACAAACCCCTTATGCTCCCGGCATGGGGCTTTAAAGATGCAGGGAGCATAATATTCATTCACCCCATGCCACACTCCCTCCGCCCTGAGACTGCTGTCCGGGGCTATCCACATGGGGCCTGCCTCAAGCAGGCCTTGCAGAAACCTCTTTTTCAGCTCCGCCGCCTGTTCGCGGAGCATGGCCGCCCTGCGCAATTTCTCCCTTTTTTCCATCTGACCGGCAAAGGCTGCCGCCGGTGTTCCCGGCCTTTGGGAGTAGGGAAATACATGGGCATATGTAAGAGGCAGACTTTCCATAAAATCCAGCAGGATTTGCAGATCCTCTTCACTCTCATTGGGGAAACCGGCTATGATATCCGCCCCAAGGCCAAATATGGGCCAGAGTTTACGCAGCCCGTCCATGAATCGCGCAATGCTATCCATGGAATAATGGCCCCGGCCCATGCGCTTCAGGATTGCCGGGCTGGCATGTTGCAGGGACAAATGCAGATGCGGACAGCACATGCGGCAGGCAGCAAGTGTCTCCAGAGCCTTTCCGCCCAGTTGCGCCGGTTCAATGGAGCTTATTCGCAAGCGGCCAAATTGGGCAAATTCTCCGGCCAACCCCCTGTCAACATGGGCCAGTAAATCCCAAAAGTCGCCATAATTCTCATTATCCTTGCCATACTGCCGCAAATTGACACCGGAAATCACGATTTCGCAAAAACCACTGGCAAAAAGGCGCCTGCATTCCGCAAGTATGTCATCTGGCTTGCGGCTGACTGGCTTCCCCCTTGTATAGGGCACGATGCAGTAGGTGCACTTCTGGCTGCAGCCATCCTGAACTTTTACCACAGGCCTGCCGCGCGTATAGCCCCTGATGGCAAAATCGCCATCCTGACTTTCCGTGCAGGTGGGGCCGGCCATAAGGCGGCTTTTGTCCGACTGTTTCAGGCAAATATCCGGCCTGGCATGAAAGGCGTTTTTACGCGGCATGAAATCACCAAAAAACTGCGCCGCGCAGCCGGTGAGGATTATGCGGCCTTCAGGCGCCAGGCGCCGCAACCTGTATATGGCGTTGCGGGCATCCCTTTCCGCCCTGGCTGTGATTGCGCAGCTGTTTACCAGCAGATAATCAGCAGCCTGCGGCTCCGGCACCTCCCTGCCTCCCAGCCCAAGCCATGCCTCGCGCAGGGCCTGGCTTTCGTACTGGTTTACCTTGCAGCCATAGGTCTCAATATAAAATGTCCAGTCTTGCATATGCCATTATTCTTGACAGGCGAACCCTGTCTGTTTACCTCTCGATGCATGAACATGATCATCGCCATGGCCCTCGCCTTATGTCTTTATGCTCCCGCAGCCATGGGCGCGCCTCTGAATGAGGAGGACGCCATCAATCTGGAATGCCTGCGGCAGGCGTATCCGCAAGTGGCAGATCTGGTGCCGGACGGACTTGGCCAGACATGGCTGACTTTAAAGGATGGCGCCAGGATTCTCTATTCCGATGAGTCGGCATCCCTGCAGCCAGGACAGCTCGGAGGCAATATAAAACAGAGCATGAAGCATATCTATCCTCTGGAGCCTGACCGGCCACATGCCAGCTGCGGCTTTTCTCCCGGGCGCATTCGCCCATATGCCCTCTATGAGGCCCTTTATGGCGCCGATGCGGCCGCAGTGCAAAAAAATCTTGCACAAGTGCGCTTTCAGGGCAAGGTTTTCAGACTTGCCCGCAATGCGGCTGCCGCTTTCGCAAAGGCTGCGCCAACCCTTGCCGAGGCAGCCGCAAGCGATCCAAAAAACAGGGCCTGGCTGTTGCCAGAAGGCGGCTACTACTGGCGTAAAATCGCCGGAGAAGATCACCTTAGTCCGCATTCCTACGGCATTGCCCTGGATGTAGGCGTAAAGAAGGCGCCTTATTGGCGTTGGAGCAGGCAGATGCCCCATCCGCTGCAGGCGGTCTATCCCACTGCCATTGTGGCCCCCCTGGAGGAACAGGGTTTCATATGGGGCGGCAAATGGCATGAGTATGATCTAATGCATTTTGAATACAGGCCGGAGTTGATCTGCAAGGCCAGGATGTATCAAAAACTGAAAAAAAAGCCCTGAATCATGCTCTTTGGCCTGAAAAGGTATTCCTAAGGCCAAGTTCCGCCAGCATGCGGCAGTCCCCCTCAATGCCTTCGCCCCTTGTTGTCATAAAATCGCCGGTCATCAGGGCATTGGCTCCTGCCGCGAAAACCGCCGCCTGTCCCTTGCCGAATACAGGCAGTCTGCCTCCGCATACGCGCAGGGTCGCCGCAGGCAGCACATGGCGAAACAGGGCTATGATGCGCAGGGCCTCCACTGCCTGCAGCAATGGCCTTTGCGCCAGTGGCGTGCCCGGTATTGGCTGCAAAAAGTTCATGGGAATATTTGTCACGCCAAGTTCAGTCAGCTCTCTGGCAAATTGCAGCCTGTCCTCCCAGCTTTCTCCCAGCCCGAACAGACCGCCGCAGCAGACATCCATGCCGGCCAGCATGACCCGCTCAACGGTGGCCGCCCTGGCCTGCCAGGTCTGGCTTTTGCAAATTTGCGGATAAAAACGGCTGCATGCCTCCAGATTATGATGGCAGCGGCGCAGCCCGGCGGCATGGAGATCGGCCAGATGTTTGCCTCCCAGCCGGCCCCCGGAGAGACAAATGCGCCCGCGCAAATCCGCATCGAGATTTTCCAGAACATTGCAAATGACATCTACATTGCGGGAGGAGAGAGCGCCTCCGCTGGCCACAAGCCCAATATGGGCCACCGGCCTCTCAGCAAGCTGTCTGATTCGGCGGCAGATCTCCTCTGCCGGCAGCATTTCAAAATTGGGCGAACTGGCGGCATTATATCTGCTTTGACCACAGAATTTGCAATCCATGTCGCATGCACCGCAGCGAATGCTGATAATGGCGCACATTTCAATCTGGTCGCCATGAGCCTGCTGCCTCAACTTTTTCGCGCCTGCAAGAAGCTCATTATCAGGCAAGCGCAAAAGGCTGGTGCAATCCCCTCCAGACATTTTTTAAAATGTGTTGTAGCGAATATCCGGGGAGGCCGAGCCGAGGAATTGCTGGCCCATGTACTGCCACTCCACCCCTCGGATATAACCAGTGTTCAGGTTTTGCGGATTTTTGGGCGGATTGGCCACGGCAAAACTGTCTCTGGCCCTCTGCTCAAACTTCTGCAAAAAATCACCATAGCCCAGAGGCATGGCTGTGAGGGACTGAATGGCCGCTGGCAAAGGCTCGCGATATTCCATGATGATCTTGTCATCGTTGAAATTGAAGCGGGCGGCATAGGCTCGCACCACCCACATCTGTGGCTGGCCATCCGGCAGCGTGGCAGTCACCAGAGCGCCAAAGGGATCATGAGCCGGATTGATTATGAATGTGCATGCCTGATAGCCGACGCCGTTAAAGACCTCAACTCCCTCATCCACACTGAAAGGCCTGCGCAGAATGCCATCCCAGTGCCAGCCCTCCGGGGTCTGGGCCTGCGCGACAATGGCCATGGGCGCAAGGCCACCCTCGCCATAGATACCCAGCCAGACCTGGATGGGCAGGCCCCCGAGCATATCCGTCCACATGAGATTGCATATGCCCTGGCCTGCGGCCATAAGCGGCATATTTTTGGCCTCCAGCATTATTGCCGGCCTTGCCGTGGAAATATAGGCATTGCCGTCCATACCCCGCTGCAGGGCACCCATGCAGCCCGCCAGCGAGAGGAGCACTACCAGGGCTGCCAATGGTTTAACTGGTTTCAAGCCAGATTCGCGCACCATTCTTATCCTCCATAAGTACGATAATCCTTAAAAAGGAAAAATCCATTTCCAGCATACCCTTTGGCGCCAAACCTTGCAAATCCTGCTCGCCCACGCTGAATGTTTTTAACGCCTGAGTCTGTTGCGGGGCAGTTGCAAATTTGTCATTATCGCTGCAGGCTCATTCATGGTCCAGGATTGTGGCTGTACCATGAATACCACTCGCCAAAACGTGATTTTGTTTTGCCTGCGTCGCCATTGGCAATGCGCGACCCCGCAGGGCTTGCAACAAACGCCGCATGATGCGGCACCGCTGGCTGAGTGGAATTTTTCCTTTCGCCAATTCAAGGCGGGGTAATTCATGGCTCAAAAATACACTGGCCAACTTCAGAGTTTCTGGAGCTCTGTTCCGGAATCCATGAAAAACCCGCGCGAGGCGCTCTATCTTGTTGCTAGCGGCTTCATGGTTGGGCTGCTGGCTGGCTGTGTTGTCGCTCTTTTCCGCATCGCCAAAGATTTCGCCTTCTCCAGGGTTCTTTCCTGGACCGGGGCGCATAATTCCTCCCCCCTGGACCTGGCTTGCATTTTTTCCGTCGCCATTGCCGCAGGCCTGGCAGTCTGCTGGCTTGTACGCAATCCCGCGATCCGGCTGGGTGGCGAAGACTGGATCAAGGGCGCCCTGGATGATGGCCAGAAAAGGCCGTGGCTGCGCATTCTCATTCCCAAGTTTCTGGGCAGCTGGCTGGTGCTGGCCTGCGGCGTCTCCGTGGGCAGCGAGGGGCCGTCCATCCAGATGGGAGCGGCCACAGCCCTTGGCATCAAGAGCATCTACCCGCAGGCGACCCAACGCAGATATTTCATACTTGGCGGCTGCGCAGCCGGGCTGGCGGCTGCCTTTTCCGCGCCATTTGCCGGTCTGTGCTATGTGTATGAGGTAATGCGCGAAAAACTGGACTATCCCCTGTTTCTTTTTATGCTGGCTGGCGGCATTGGCGTATATTTCGCCACCAGCTGCCTGATCGATCCCGGCGAAATCCTGCCCCTGCCCGTAATGGGGAGGCCGGATCCGGCCCTCATTCTCATGCTCATACCTCTCGGCTTCATGGCGGCGATAACCGGCATCTGCTATCACTATATTCTCAGGCTCTCCCTCAAGGCCTATGCCAGACAAAAAATCCTGCCGGCCTTTCTGCTGCCCTGCGTGGCATTTGTGGCTGCAGGCGTGATGCTCATTGTTTTTCCGGCCTCCACAGGCGAGGGCCTGTCCATTGTGCCGCTTCTGGAAAAGGGGCACAGCCTGCTCCAATTTCTGCTGCTGTTTCTTGTGGTCAAGCTGTTCTTCACCGCTTTCTGCTATGGCACGGGCATCCCCGCCGGCGTCATGGTGCCTGTTTTGTGCCTTGGCGCGGTCACAGGCGCCATATATGCAAGTTGTCTCATGGCTGCCGGCTTTTCAAGCGAATGGCTGCCGGCATGTCTGGCCGCTGGCATGTGCGGAGCCTTCGCGGCCGCGGAGCGAGCGCCAGTTACAGCCATAGTGCTCGTGGCAGAAATGACCGGTGCAGTCTCCATTCTGCCCGCTCTCCTGGTGGTGGCTGCCATGGGTTCTTTTTGCGCGCGCATCTGTGGAGTCAAATAGATGGCGCTTCATACCTATAAAGAAATCACTGAAAGTGGCGATTTCGCATTGTAGCGAAAGTCCATCGCCTGCATTATACCATTTTACCTGTTTCCCGATCCTGAAATTCCCGGAGACGCCCCATGAGCGATTTTGTGCATCTGCATTGCCATACCGAATACAGCCTGCTGGACGGGGCAATACGCCTGAAGGACCTTTGCGCCAGGGCCAGGGATTTTGGCATGGCCGCCACTGCCATAACAGATCATGGCAACATGTTTGGGGCGGCCTATTTTTTTGCCACATGCAAGGATTGGGGCATCAAGCCCATAATTGGCTGCGAGGTCTATGTCTGCCGCGACCACACGGACAAATCGCCAGAAACCGGAAAACTCCGCAATCATCTCATTTTGCTGGCACAGAACAATGAAGGCTATCATAACCTTGTCAAACTGGTCACTCATTCCTATATAGACGGATTTTATTACAAGCCCAGGGTGGACAAGGGGCTGCTGCGCAAATATTCCACAGGGCTTTTCTGTCTTTCGGCCTGCGTGGCCGGCGAAATTCCCGCGGCCATTCTTGCCGGAGATATGGACCTGGCCAGAAAAAAGGTGGACGAATACTCGGAGATTTTTCCCGGCAGGTATTATCTGGAACTGCAGTCCAATGGTCTTGAGGAGCAAAAAAAGGTCAATGTGGCGCTGCAGGAGCTTTCGGAGTCCACCGGCATCCCTCTGGTGGCAACCAATGACTGCCACTACCTGAGCCGCGAGGATGCCTATGCCCATGAGGTTCTTCTTTGCATCCAGACGCAGACCACCATGCAAAATCCGGCGAGAATGCGTTTTGAGACGGATGAGCTCTTCTACAAGTCCGGCGAGGAAATGGCCCGGGATTTTGCCCATGTGCCGCAGGCTTTGGAAAATACGGCCATAATCGCGGAACAGTGCAATGTGGAGCTGGATTTTGGCCATCACTACTTTCCCATCTACCCCCTGCCGGAGGGCGCGAGCATTGAATCCGAATTCAGGCGTCTGGCGGAAGAGGGGCTGGAAAAACGCCTGGCCAGGCACCCCAATGCAGACACGCTGGACAAGCAGAAATATCGCGACAGGCTGGAGCATGAGCTTGCCGTCATCCTGGAGATGGGCTTCCCCGGATATTTTCTGATAGTCCAGGAATTTATCAACTGGGCCAAGGATCACAGCATCCCCGTGGGCCCTGGCAGAGGCTCGGCGGCCGGCTCACTGGTGGCCTGGGCCCTGCGTATCACCAATCTCGATCCCCTCCCCTACAATCTGCTTTTTGAACGTTTTTTGAATATCGAGCGTGTCTCGCTGCCCGATATTGATGTGGATTTTTGCGAGCGGCGCCGCAGCGAGGTCATTCACCACATGGTGGACAGGTACGGGGCTGGCTCTGTGGCCCAGATAACGACCTTCGGCACCATGAAGGCCAAAGGCGTTGTGCGCGATGTGGCGAGGGCCCTTGGCATGACCTATGCCAATGCGGACCGCATTGCAAAGCTGGTGCCGGACAGCCTGAAGATGACCATTGACAAGGCTCTGGAGATGGAGCCGGAGCTGGCCAAACTTTACGCCACCGATGACGAGGTGCGCCACCTTCTGGATATTGCCAAAAGGCTTGAAGGACTGGCCAGACATGCCTCCACCCATGCGGCGGGGCTGGTTGTTTCGGACAGGCCAATGGAGGATTACCTCCCATTGTACACAGGCAAGCGCGGCGAGCTTGTGACCCAGTTCGATGGGCCTATGACAGAAAAAACGGGACTGGTGAAGTTCGACTTTCTGGGCCTCAAGACCATGACCCTCATCCAGGACACCCTGGACAATATAGCGGCCCAGGGCAAAGAGCCCCCGGATCTGGAGACTCTGCCCCTGACCGACCAGGCTACCTATGACCTCTATTCCCGGGGGGACACGGACGGCGTCTTTCAGGTGGAAAGCTCCGGCATGCGCCAGTATCTGCGTATGCTAAAGCCAGGCTGTTTTGAGGATATAATTGCCATGCTGGCACTATACCGCCCCGGACCGCTTGGTTCGGGCATGGTGGATGAATTCATCAAGCGCAAGCATGGTCAGGTATCTGTTGTCTATCCGCATGAATCCCTTAAAGGCTGCCTGGCAGACACCTATGGAGTCATAGTCTACCAGGAGCAGGTCATGCAGATCGCCCAGATCATCGCCAGCTACACCCTGGGTGGAGCCGACCTGCTGCGCAGGGCCATGGGCAAGAAAAAAGTGGAGGCCATGGCCAAAGAGCGGGAAAAGTTCGTGGCCGGGGCCGAAAAGAACGGTATAGAAGCCAAAAATGCCAATGACATTTTTGACCTCATGGAAAAGTTCGCCGAGTATGGCTTCAACAAGTCCCACTCCGCAGCCTATGCTCTTATCTCCTATTTTACAGCCTGGCTCAAGGTTCACTATCATGTGGAGTTCATGGCCGCGCTGCTCACGTCCGAAATGGGCAACCAGGACAAGCTCCTGAAGTACATCTCCGCCTGCAAGGATATGGACATCCCGGTGGTTCAGCCTTCCATCAATGTCAGCCGGCGCGAGTTCTCCGCCAGCGAAGGCAATGTTGTCTTTGGTCTTGGCGGCATAAAAAATGTTGGTGACGAGGCCATCAGGGAAATCATAAATGAGAGGGACGCCAAGGGCCCCTACAAATCCCTCTTTGACATGTGCTGTCGGGTCAATCAACGCAAGGTCACCAGGCGCGTGCTGGAAGCTCTCATCAAAGGTGGCGCATGCGACTGCTTTGGCGTCAGCCGCGCCGCCATGCTGGCCTGCCTGGAGATAGTCATGCTCAAAGCCCAGAAGAAAGCCAAAAGCCTGTCATCGCCCCAGGCCTCCCTGCTGGGCATGACTCCAGCCACGGGCGGCGAAGCCGATGCCGGCGGCATGGGAGTGGACATACCCGAGGCGGCCCTTGCAGAACTGCCGGATGATCTCAAAATGAGATATGAAAAGGAGGCCCTTGGATTTTTCCTCACCAGCCATCCCCTGCAGCCATTCAGCAAGGAAATAAGGCGCCTTGGCCTGGATACGCTGGACACCTGTGCGGATAAGCTTTCCGGGACCACCGTGAATTGCGCTGTGCTGGTAACAAATGTCAAGGAGATCACCACAAAGGCCAAAGGGGAGAGAATGGCTTTTGTGGAGATCGAGGATCTCACCGGCCATGGCGAGGTGACCTTTTTTCCCAAAAGCTATGCAGCGGCCCGCGAGCTGCTGCAATCCGACCAGCCCCTCTGCCTCTCGGCGCGCATGGATGATGTGGGGGGAGACAGCGATGGCGATTCTAGCCAGGAGGATGGCGAAAACCGCGATGCCCAGATCAAGCTGCTTGGCAATGGCGTGCGTCTGCTGAGTGATGTTTGCAGGGAAAGCAGCCAGCCTGTGATCATTCACATACCCCTGCGCAGACTGAACGAGACGGATCTTTACTCCCTGCGCAATATTCTTAGCAACCATCGCGGCGAGGTACCTGTGGAGGCTCTGGTGGACATGCGGGAGTACCAATGCAGATTGCGCCTGGACCCGGATCTGCGCGTGATGCCCGGCCCGAAACTGGATGCGGAAATCAATGGCTGGTGCGGCGTGGCCTAAGCCATATATGCAAACTCAATCCATGACAAAACTGGACATCCGCTCCGCCGATTCGCCATAGTGCATGCGTATGGCATTTTCCACAATTTGCGGATTTCCACTCCCAAAAGCCCGATAAATGGCATAATGCCGGTCATAATGCTCCTGGGGGGTGTACAGGGTCCGCCATTGCTGGTAAAGCAGATATTTGGAAATAATGCGGCAGGCGCTGCGGGCCGTATCCACCACCAGACGGTTTTTGACCGGCGCCAGAAAAGTTTCATGAAAGACCGTGCCGAGATTGGCGAGAACATCCACCCCCCCGGTGGTAACCTCCTGGCGCATTCTGGCAAGCACAGGATCAAGCAGAGGCAAAATATCCTCATTGCCGGCCTTAAGCAGGCTGGCTGCCGCCGCGCCCTCCAGAATGCCGCAGAGCTCATAGCGGTCGTGTATATCCTGTCTCTGGAGGATTGTGATTCTTTTACCCTTGCGCGGGTGGGCGGTCACAAGCCCTTCCGCCTCCAGAAGATAAAGCCCCTCCCGCACCGGCGCGCGGCTTATGCCGCATTCCATGGCCAGGGCGGCCTCGCTCACATGATCTCCGCCTTTCAACTCACCCCTGCGAATGCGCTCGCGCACTATGCCAGCTATCTGCTCGCTGTATGTGGTCTTGTCCACCTTGCCATTATCTGTCAACAGCGTCTCTCTTTGCTTTTATACTTGCCGCCAGAATATCCACACTCGCAAAGCCCGGGATTGCCAGACCTTCCGGCCCCATGGCCACAACCCATCCGCGCGCTCCGGCATTTATGTAAAGCCGCGGGAGCGCCAGCAGGCTGGACTGGACGAAAACCGGCAGACCGGCCCCATAGGGGCAAATTCCGCCAGGCTGCAGGCCAGTCAATTTTTGCGCCTCCTCCCGCGATGCCGGCCACAGGCGCCGCGCATGGGCTGCCCGCTCCAGCTTGCGCACAGATACACGGCAATCACCATGCATCAGGGCCAGAACGCCGCCAGCCTCTCCCCTGAATACCAGGCTTTTGACCACCATATGCTCGGACACGCCAAGTTTGCGGGCGGCATCGGCTGTGCCTCCGCCCTCCGCATATTCATATTGCAGCAGTTGCGCGTCCATGCCCTGCCTTTGCAAAAATGACCAGGCTGGAATCTCCATTTCTCTCCCATCCCGCAAAACGCAATCTCCCCGCCGGCATAGACCATGCCGGCGGCATGAGCAAGAGCCGGATATCATGCTTCATGCTCACGGCATAGTCGCAAATATCATATTCAAAAAAACAGGTAAAGTTGTCGACAATATACAGTTGACAACAATTCAGGCCAGGTCTAGGCTCAAATTGCAAATACAGCAAAGGAGGACAATGATGGCCACAGCCACAGTAAGGTATCTTGGCAATTTAAGAACCGAATGCGAGCATCTTGCCAGCGGCACAAAGATCATCACCGACGCTCCGGTGGACAACAAGGGCAAGGGGGAGGCTTTTTCGCCTACCGATCTTTGCGCCACCGCCCTTGCCGCCTGCGCCATGACCATCATCGGCATCTATGCCCAGGAGCATGATGTGGATGTGACCGGCGCCACCGTTGACGTCACCAAAACCATGGCCGCCAATCCCCGCCGCATCGCAAGCATTGACGTTGTGTTTAACATGCCCAAAAAGCCCTACACCGACAAGCAGAAGACCATGATGGAGCGCGCCGCGCTTACCTGCCCCGTGCACCATAGCCTGGGCGAGAATGTGCAGCAGAAATTCGTTTTCAACTGGCAGGATTGCTAAAACACAAGGGGAGCAAAATGAAGGAAGTCATTTTCACAGACAAGGCGCCGGCGGCCATCGGGCCCTATTCCCAGGCCGTGCGTGGCGGCAATACCATCTACTGCTCCGGGCAGATAGGCCTGGACCCGGCCACTGGCGAGCTTGTGGCAGCTGATGTGCGCAAGCAGGCCACACAGGCCATAAACAATCTCCGCGCAGTTCTTGCGGCTGCAGGCGCCGGCATGGATGATGTCTGCAAAGTCAATATTTTCCTCAGGAGCATGGCCGATTTCGGCGCTGTAAACGAAATATACGCCACTGCCTTCACAGGGGGCTTCCCCGCCAGATCCTGCGTGGCAGTGGCCGGGCTGCCCAAGGATGCCCTTGTGGAAATTGAGGCCATTGCTGTTCTCAAAAATTCCTGACACAGGTGGAAAAGGCATGAAAGCCAGATGCGCCGGATTGAAGTGCCGCGAATGCGGCAAACTGATTGCCGAGGAGGCATACGTCCAGGCCTGTCCAGACTGCGGCGCCCCCATGCGCGTGGTCTTTGAATCAGACAGTCTGGCCGAGGCCATGGCCGGTATTCCGGTAAAGGGAGAAGAAAGCCTGCTTAAAAAATGGGAGCCAATACTACCCATCAATGATCCCTCTCTCATTGATGAGGTCAGTCTTGGCGAAATAGAAACGCGGCTTTTGCCTTCAAAAAAACTGGGGCCGGCCCTTGGCCTGAAAAATCTGCATTTCAAGATCGAGCAGGGTCCCACCCTGTCCCTAAAGGATCGTGGCACGGCGCTCTGCGCCCTTAAGGCACTGGAATTTGGCTTTAAAACCATTTGCGTGGCCTCATCGGGCAACAATGCGGCCAGTGTTTCGGCCTATGGCGCCAGGAGCGGCCTTAAGCCTGTGGTGTTTGTGCAAAAAAATGTCTCGCCGGCCAAAATATGCAAGAGCGTGCTCTATGGCGGCCATGTTGTCCGCATCGATGGCGACATGGCTACTGCCAGCCACATTTGCAATGAAATGGTCGACCGGCATCACTGGTTCCAGTGCGGGGGCCCCAATCCCTATCGCATAGTCTCCAAGCGCACATTCGCCTATGGCCTTGTCAACCAGCTTGGCCGCGAACCAGATGTGGTGCTCATTCCCTGCGGCGGCGGCGCCGGACTTGTGGCGGCCCATGACGCCTTTGGCGAGATGCTGGAGGCTGGAGTTATAAAAAAGCTGCCCCGGCTTGTGGCTGTGCAGCTTGAAGCGTGCGCGCCCATAGCAAAGGCTCTGGCCCAAGGCGCGGAAGATGTTGCCCCTGTGCAGAAAAAACCATCGCTTTCCGATGCCATAATGAATGCCAACCCCTATTGGGGCAGATATTGTCTGCGCGCCATAAGGGAGACCGGCGGCACGGCCATCACTGTAAGCGATGACGATTTCATAAATGCCATTCGCCAGCTGGGTTCCAGGGAAGGTATTTTCGTGGAGCCTGCCGGTGCCGCCACAGTGGCCGCACTGGAAAAGCTCAAGAATGAGCCCTGGTTCAATGCAGATGACATGGTAGTCTGCAATCTCACGGGACATGGCCTCAATATGCCCTCTGTAGCCGCGTCGGATGCCGATATACCCGGCGTCACGCCGGCCAGCATTGAAGCTGTGGAAAAGGAAGTTCTGAAAAGCTGACCAGTACCGTCAGGCAATCCGGTGCATGCCGGTTTTTTCATAAAATTCACAAAAGGGGATTCGCATGAAAAAGTTTATGGTGTCCTTTTTCGCAATGTGCACACTGATGCTCTGCGCGGCCCTGAATCCGGCCCAGGGCGCTTCCTACCCCGACAAGCCCATTACACTCATGACGGCCTTCAATGCCGGCGGTGGCAGCGATGTCAGCCACAGGCTGCTGGAAAAATATGCCAAGGGCATTTTTGCACAGCCGCTTGTGATTATCTACAAACCAGGCGCTGGCGGCGAGATTGGCTGGACATGGCTTAGCCAGGCCAAACCGGATGGCTACACCATAGGCGGAATAGACCTGCCGCACATAGTTTTGCAGCCAATGCTGCGCGCGGCCGGACAACCGGGCTACCAGACCGACCAGCTCAATCCCATCTGCAATCTTGTCTATGACGCCAATGTGGTCATGGTGCCGGAAAAGAGCCCATGGAAGACATTTGCCGATCTCATCAACCATGCAAAGGCCAATCCCGGCAAGGTAAAGGTCGCCACGGTTGGCAAGCTCACCGGTGATCATATTTTTCTTTTGCAGATCGAGAAGCTGACAGGCGCCAAATTCAACCAGGTGCCCTACGCCGGCAGCGGCAAGGCAATCCCCGCCCTGCAGAGCGGTGAGGTGGATGCCTATTTTGGCTCCGGCTCCAGCTTCCTGCGCATGGAAAACACCAGGGGCCTGGCCATCGGCTCTGCCGACAAATACGAACTTTGTCCGGATGTGCCCACTCTTCGTGAACTGGGCTATGACATTGTCTCCGGCAAATATCGCGGCATAGCCTCTCCGGTTGGCATTCCCAAGGAGGCTTCCGACTATCTCCAGGCCAAATTCGCTGAAATTTGCGCCAATCCGGAATATCAGAAGGCCGTGAAGTCCAGCGGGCTGATGCCCGATTTCAGGGATGCCAAGGGGCTTGCGGACATCATCCAGGCCGAGGAAAGGCAGGTGCGCGAAATTCTCAAGGGCATTGACCTAAAAAGTGCCAAATAATTCAGGATTATAGCTCAGGCCGGCAATGTCTCCTGCTTTTTGGGCAGCATTGCCGGCCCCAAGCCCCAGCAAAGGATTGAAACATGTTTGATCCCCTGACAATCCTCGCCAACCTCTCGGATCCCATCACCCTGCTTCTCATGGCGCTCAGCGCATCCTTTGGCATCATCATGGGCGCTGTCCCCGGTTTGTCCGGCACCCTGGGCATAGCCCTGCTGCTGCCCTTCACCTTTGGACTTGAACCAGCCACTGCGCTGCTGATGCTGGGCTCGGTCTATTGCGGCTCGGAGTATGGCGGCTCCATCCCGGCCATCCTGATCAACACTCCAGGCACCGCGGCCGCCCTATGCACCACCTTCGACGGCTACCCCATGGCCATGCGCGGCGAGGCGCAAAAGGCGCTCTATACGGCGCTCATCGCCTCCATTTTTGGCGGAATGTTCGGCGTCTGCGCCCTGCTCTTTCTTTCCGAGCCTCTGGCCAGGGTCTGCATGAAGTTCGGCGCCCCTGAACAGTTCTGGCTTTGTGTGTTCGCCCTCACCATCATTGCCTCCCTTTCCTCCGGCAATGTGCTCAAAGGCGTTATTGGCGCCCTTCTGGGGCTCCTGCTGGCCTGTGTGGGCATGGATCCGGTTACAGCCCAGCCACGTTTCACTTTCAACACCATGGAGCTGATGGCAGGCATAAATGTCGTGCCCGGGCTCATCGGGCTTTTCGCCATACCTCAGGCCTTCCTGCTTCTGCGGCCTGCCGGCGCCGGCGAATCTCCCATGGCTCCCTATGTGTCCGCCCCCGGCGTCATCTGGAAAACGGCAGTGCAATTTATCCGGCGCATCTGGGTTGCCCTCCTTAGCGGCGTAATTGGCGTCATAGTCGGCATCATGCCCGGCGCTGGCGGCAATATAGCCACCTTTGTGGCCTATAACGAAACCAAGAGACTCTCCAAAAACAGGGACAAATTCGGCACAGGCATAATGGAAGGAATCATGGCGCCCGAAGTCTGCAACAATGCTGTTGTGGGCGGAGCGCAAATCCCCATGCTGACCCTTGGCATTCCCGGCAGCGCGCCGGCGGCAGTGATGCTTGGCGCACTCATGACCCATGGCCTGAAACCCGGATTCTCCCTTTTCTCCACCCAGGGAGACATAGTCTATACCTATGCAGTGGGCCTCATTGTCGCCAATATTCTCATTCTCCTGCTGGGTTCTGTTTTTGTGCGCATTTTTGCAAGAGCCCTGCAGATTCCCCAGCATTTTCTCGTGGTGGCCATCCTGTCCCTCTCTGTTGTGGGCGCCTACTCCATAAACAACTCCCCAACCGATGTGCTGACCATGGCCTTTTGCGGCCTGCTGGGCTTCTTTCTGATAAAATTCAAATTCGGCGTGGCGCCCATGGCTCTGGGGCTGATTCTGGGTGGCACCATGGAAGAGGGTTTCAAGCTGTCCCTGCACCTTGCAGCCGGGGAGGAAAGCACATGGCTCTTCTTTTTCTCGCGCCCGCAAAGCCTGGTGCTGATAGCTCTCACAGTCCTCTCCCTGGCCTGGTCATTCTGGAAGGAGCTTGGCCCCAAAAAGGATAAAAAGGAGGGAAAGGCATGATAGGAGAGCGTACGGCAAATATTATATGCGCCTGTATTTTACTGGTTTTCTCCCTGCTCATGTTTCACGAGCTGGAGGGGCTCTCCCCGGAGGGCAGGATTTTTCCGGAATACACCCTTTACTGCCTCATGGGCGCCAGCCTGCTGCTGGCCCTCCTCTCCCTGCGGCTCAAGGGAACATTCTCCGTATTCGGCAAAATTCCAGTGCGCCGGTGGCTGGCAATTGTCGGACTGTTCCTGGCGGAGGTTTTCGGCGCCATGTTCGCTTCATTCATGGCAAGCATGGCCGTGGGCATGTTCATCATGCTGCTGATTCTTACCCCAAAACTTACCATAAAAAGCGTAACAGGCGATTTTCTTTTCATGGCCGGCTTCATGCTGTTTTTCCAGCTATTTTTTGCCAGCCTCATGCATATCTATTTTCCGGAATATATATTCTAGCATCTGCTGCCGAAAAAATTAAATACCCGCAAGCAAGCTTTGGAATTATGGATCTTATATATAGACAACATTATAGTTGTAAACGCTATTTCTGTCAGGACATCTTTTCTTATAAAGGCACCTGTTGTGTGATAGGAAAATGCTAATATCGCAGGAGAGCCAAGAAGAATCAGGCTCCAGAAGGTTTGGAAAGCTGGAAAAAGCTGTTTAATTATAAAAAGATATCAGAGAAAATAAAGAATTAAAAAAAATAAAATTAAAAAAATCCAAAATTTGGCAACCATGTCAAATGGGATAAAATATATCCAAACAAACCTCTTCTAACGAATCCGGCATTATAAGATATCAATAATTCGGTAATGTTATAATGCGTAGGGAAAAGTTTATAAAAATATATGCTTAAGCATAATATATTATAAACGGCCACAAAAATCAGCAAATATGCTAGGATTTTTTCGTGAGAGGAAAGGCGAAATTTAAAATTTATGAAATTGATCACCTTATGCATACTTCGCACATTTACATTTTAAATCTTTAAACTCGCCAATGCGATTTTAGTTTAACTCCTAAAGTTTATCACATGTCATTTCATGAAGATAGTTATCACCATACAGTTTTAAGCCATTTTTTGCACAAGATAATTATAAGAGCATATCCTGTGGGTGCCTGTATCCTTGTCGGGATGAATCTCCAATATCCTGCAGTCATTGGCGGCAATGATTTTATTTACCTCAGATTGAGGCAATGCATGCATTTCCATAGCCGTCTCCTGAGACAGATTATCCAGATATGCCGTAATATCAAATTCATACCCATGAATGCTGTCGGGAACCTGAAAAAGGAACAGGCCATTCCTATTTAACCGGTTGCATAACCTGGCAATAATTTCCGCAATCAATGGCGGCGGATTATGCTGCAAAACTATAATTGAATATATGAAATCATACTTGTCATAGCCATCAATGTCGGCTATGTCAGACAGTCTCAGCAGTCCAGTATTATCCAGCCCATACCTGTCCATTGCCATGGCAGCCTTGTCCAGATGCGGCCTTGAGATGTCCACCCCTGTGACATGGGCGAACATCCTGGCCAGATGGACCAGGTTGCGGCCTGCGCCACAGCCAAACTCCAGGCAGTTGAGCTGGTCAAAATTCATTCTCAGGCCGCATCTTGTCAATGTCGCCCTGATATGCCTGCAGGCAGAGCTGCCGCTTTTGTAAAACTCGTCACGCGCTGTATCTGATATGTTCGCCGTCTTATATTGGGGATGTGTGAGCACAGACCACCAGGGTTCGGCAGAGCCAAAGTCAGTCCAGTTTTTTTGAATATGGTTAAATAGTTGCTGCCGCTTCTCTGAAGTTATATTTATATCAATTTTAGGACTTTCCTGATAGACATCAAAAATTGGCAAAGTAGTACTCAACTTGTCCTTATATTCAGCACACCCAATTATCTCGTCACGAAGGTTTTTAAAGTTCTTCAGCTGGAGTTTGTCCAGCACCACCTGCGCGTTCTCCGGCAGCCTGCCCAGCAGGAATCTGTAGGCATTGATCACATCATAAGAAGTCAGCCGGCTGTTATCACCTTTTCTGGCAATCTTGCCCGCAATCTGCGAGAGGTGGAAGCTATCTTTCATCCTTCTTGCTATCTTGAGTAGCGGGCGAAAAAACATGGTTTATTGCTACCTTGCAAAATGGAGGATGCGCGCATGGTGGGGAATGTCCGCGCCCAGCTTTTCGCCTTTTTCCAGCTGAAAAACTTCCTGGCAGTAGGGGCAGATTCTGCTGGCCAGTTTTTTTTCCAGACGCACCAGGCTGCCATCCCTCTTATGACAGCTCGGACAGAAGGGGCCATGCATGAAACCGTTGATCCTGAGCCAGTAAAAACCATTTTCCATAAAAAGATTTTGGGCGGATCGCAGGGTATCCTCGAGACTGCGCAATCTTATGGTAAGCATTCTTATCTCATCCCGCAGGCCAATGCAGCGGGACTGCATCTCCATAAGCAAATGCCGCGCCTTCTCCGGCTCTCCTGCGCTAAACAGCTCACTTATTTCCTTGAAACGGAGATAATCCTGCATGGCGTATCCTTTTCTATGCCATGCTTATCGGCCAGCTCGCGCAAAAGCTTTACAAATCGGCCATGGTGAAGGCAGCATTTAATTATTACATGCCAGAACCAGGGCCTCTGCCAGCAGGCTATGTTTTTTTGCAGATATAATTCTCGCCTGCGTTATTTTTCCCGCATGGTTGCCTGCAGGCATGGCAAGATTGACCGCAACACCATAGGGGTCCCGTCCCTGCCAGGAGTTTTCCCCCGGCCTGCTTCTGGGGCTTGGGCCTTCAAGCAGCACGGTTGTATCCTGGCCCACCCTGTCCATGAGCCAACGACTACCCAGATTTTCCTGCAGCTCCTGCAATCTTGTCAGACGCTCCAGCTGAATCTCTCCGGCAATCTTGTCCGGCATCAGGCTGGCTCTGGCCGGGGGCCGGTCGGAATAGCAAAAGGAATAGCTGGACATGAAGCCGCATTCCCTGACCATTGCCAGGGTGTCGTTAAAATCCTGCTCAGTTTCACCAGGAAAACCCACTATAAGATCGGTGGACAGGGCTATGTCCGGCCTGGCCTTGCGCAAACTTTCCACAAGCCGCAAAAAACCGGCGCTGTCATAGCGTCTGTGCATGGCAGCCAGGATGCGATCCGAGCCCGATTGCAGGGGCAGATGCAATCTTGGGCAGACATTAGGCAGCTCCGCGAAGGCCGCTATGGAGCCTTCATCCATATCTCGCGGATGAACCGCCACAAAGCGCAGACGCGCAAGGCCAGGCATTGCGGACACTTCAGCCAGCAGGCTTGCAAAATTTCCGCTTATACCGCCATCCCTGCCCCAGGCATTGACATTTTGGCCCAGCAGCGTGATCTCCAGAGCGCCGGCCTCCACACAGCGCGCGCATTCCGCCAGGATATTCACTCTCTTGCGGGACTTTTGCCTGCCCCTTGTATAGGGCACTATGCAGTAGGCGCAAAAATTGTCACATCCCTGCATGATGTTGACATATGCGCTGCCGCCCACAACGCTGCAGCCGCCTCTTTCGGCGTAGTCCCCCGTAAATTCCAGAAAAGCAAGCCGCAAATCCGGATCAGCCAGCAGCTCCGCTATGGCCCCCGGCACATGCACAAGGCCATCGCCACCTGCCAGCAGCCTGACCTCCGGCGCGCAATCATACAGTTTTTTGCCGAGACTCTGGGCAACGCAGCCCAGCACGCAGATGATGGCCTCGGGATTAATGGCCACAATGCGGGCGATGGCCGCCGCCACCTTCGCCTCCGGCTTTTCCCGCACCGCGCATGTGTTGAGAATGACCACACGGGCATCCTCGAGATTGCCCTGGCGCAAGCCACGCCCTTCAAGGCTTTGGGCCAGCCAGCGGGAATCATTCACATTCATCTGGCAGCCAAAAGTCATTATATGATACGGGATTGCGGCCATAATCACCCCTTTGATACGGTCTGGCGCATCATCAGGGAATGCCTTTAAAATGAAAAACGGAATATGTCAAAAAACGCTCCGGCTGCCTTGACGCCACTGCAAGCTTGATTACAATATATATAACAATACCCAGAACCAGTTTCATAATTGCCTATGACATGAGTTCCTGAATTACTAGTGTCGCGTCAAGCGACAATAGTCGCAAACCCGATCAGGGATTGCGCGCCG
>CAJUMQ010000005.1:0-132500 GCA_910587035.1 uncultured Desulfovibrio sp.
ATTTCGCGATATAAGAATGGCTGCTGAACAGCAAACAAGGGATTTCTTATACAATAAAAATGGAAAACCTACTGAAGTTACCCTGGATGATATTTATGCTTTTATGAAAAAAGCAGGACTTTTAAATCTTGATGATGAAAAAATAAATAAAATCAAACAGCTTGAGATAAATCTGGAAATGAAATACTGTTATTCCAGAAAAGCTGCAAAGGAATTATATGAGCTTGCCAATTATTTAGGTAAAAAGATTTTTATTATTTCTGATATGTATCTCCCAAAAGAGGTAATTGAGGAGATCCTTGAAAAAAATGGTTATATTGAATATGATGAACTTTTTCTGTCATCGGATACTCAATTATTTAAAGGAAATGGCGCCATTTATGAAAAACTTCTTTCAAGCTATAAAGCCGATGAAATATTTATGCTGGGCGATAATTGGGAATCAGATGTCGCAGTGCCGGAGAGATATGGCATAGGTTCAAAACATTTTCCAAAACCTACAGATTTGCTTTATAACCGGGTATCAAACTGGCTATACACGGGTGAATTTTTTTGTAATTTGATTGATTCCCGAATGCCCTTTTACTATCCCCATGCGAATTCAACTTTTATTTCATATCGGGGAGCGCTTGGTCTGATTGCCAACCAGCTTTTCGATTATCCCTATGTAAACTATGATCCCACCAGCGATTTTAATGGGCAGGCCAGCCGCATTGGCTACGCTATACTTGGCCCCAATATCCTGGCCATTGTCATGGCCTTGATGGATGGGGCAAAAAAATATGATGTCATAAATTTTTATGCCAGAGATGGGTGGCTGCCATATCTGGCCACAAAATATCTAAATGAAATCATATCTTCTGACAAGCATATCAATTATGTACATGTCTCAAGAAAATCATTGATACCTCTATCCTTACAAAAAGCAGATGATTTATATACACTTTTAATCCGTTTTCCTTCATCAATTACAGTAGACGCTATATATAATTATTTAAAACCTGTTCTGAGTTGCAATGCGTATCAATTTTTCACAGGTATAAATCATCTAAATTTGCAAATATGTGACAAAAGCAACCTTGCCAGACTGTTAAATTTTATTGCAGAAAATTATTATTCACCTGATCTCGCCCAAAAATATCTAGAAAATGGCAGGAAATATTTTCAAAAATATTTCTCTAAGCCCGCTGCTACATTTGATGTCGGCTATAGCATTTCTGCCGATTATTTATTAAAAATGCAATATGGATATGACATAAAACCATTCATGTGCCATGTTAACAGCTCTCTTCCCTACAGGCGCGCAAAGACTGCAGAGATGAGTTTTGAAAGTTTCCTGCCTTATTCCCCAAAAATAACTGGTCCTTTAAGAGAAACCCTTTTAAGCAAAAATGCTCCTTCATGCATAGGTTATAACGAAACCGGTAATCCTGTATTCGAAAATTTCATTCCTTTTTATCCAGAAAAGTGTGAACAAGATGTCATTCAGGATTATTCATTGAAGTTTTTTAACGATTTTATCAATACTTTCAAGGATGATTTGAACAAGTTTTCCTTCAGATATTTTGATTTTTCGTTTTTATTTGAATATTTTTCTGAATACGCAAAACTTACTGATAGAGAATTTACAAAGGTTATAAGATTTGAAGACGATCTTAGTTTGGGATATTTTAATAGTTTATACAACGTGTGGAATAGTCAAACTCCTGTAGCAGATAGTACTGAAAACATAATACAGGAATTAGGAAATGGCGAAACCCAAAACAAAATAGACTCTCCCAATGGAAGGCTAATGAAAAAAATTATAAAGAAATCAATAAAATATATGCTTCCATATGGACTTGTGAGATTTATTCAGATTAACAAATCTTGATTTATCACCTATTTTTTTTTGACTAATTTGTTATAAAATATGTATTAGCCATGTGCAAAGCTCTTTGATACTGATATCTTATCACTTCAGCAACAGGTAGGATAAAAATATTTGGTGACGCGACTTTTCTTTATAATGATGAACTACATTTGTGGTTTTCATTTTCAGAATATTTGCAAATTTGCTAAAAGCAAACGACTTGGGGATATTCCATTTTTACAAGTACGTTGTACATTATCTTTGTATTTCTTCACCCACATGAATTTTCATCCCCGCGCATGCAATAAGCAGGGAGAGACCAAGCCCGGTAAAGCTCCATGTTGCATTGCCGCTAAGGGCGGCTATGAGGCCGCAGCTTCCCCCGAGAATCATGGCTGCCGGAAACCAGCCGGCATTTGTTTTTCTGCCGCTTAAAAGCGCCACCAGCACAGGGCAGACAATGCCGCAGACATAAATATCCGATGCAGCCAGCAGCAGCCCAAGAATGCCTTTTCCGCAAAAGACCAGCAGGGCGCTTAAAATCGCTATCACGCTCATAACCTGTCGAGTTTGCCGCACATCACCCTTTTTGCGAATATCATTTGTCCAGATGGTTGCAGCCGTGAGAAGGCAGGAATCCGCTGACGACACCACTGCGCTAATCAGGCCAAGAGTGACGGGGATGGTGGCCCATGCTGGCATGGCAGCATGAATCCCCGCAAAAAAGGCGTCCTCCCGGGTGGGTGGCACAATGTCCAGGCCGGAGATGGCAATGCCTATGGCCGCAATGAGCGTGGACATGATGGCAAGCCCAAGGGCGGCCCACAATGTGCCGGTTTTGGCAACTGTTCTGTTTCTGGCGCTGAGAATCCGGCCGAACAGCATGGGGCCGATAAAAAAGCTGCTGCCATAAATCAGAAGAAAGTAGATTGCCCGCGCCGGAGGCAGGGAGTTGTTGAAAAGTTCAAAGGGGGTGGCTGCCAGGGCATGTCTGCACGCTGGCATCCGCAGCAGAAAAATGAAAGTCAGCAGCAATGCCGCGGCAAGGATTAAAAATTGCCACAGGTCCGATTTCATGACAGCCATTTGACCACCAAGGCAGGTATAGGCCCATACGCTGGCCGCTCCGGCAATCATGCAGGTCAGAAAGTCAAGACCGGAAAGGGAAGCCAGCAGAATGGCCAGAGCATTGAATTGGGCGGCTATAATGGGCAGACTGGATACAAGAATTATGATGGCAGCCAGATGGCGGCAGGCTGGGCCAAGACGGCCACTGATTATTTCAGGCATGGTGGATGCCCGGGTGGCGCGGATTCTTGCCGCAAGCAAAAGTCCCAGAGCAGCCAGGCCAATGGCTCCGGATCCGAGCCAGCAGATGGCTGGCCAGCCATTTTGCCAGGCAAGCCCTATCATGCCAATGGTGGCAGAACCGCCAATGCAGGAGGCGAGCAGGGAAAAGGAGACCAGACCTGTGCCGGCCTGCCTGCCACAAATAAAATATTCATTTCGTCCGGGGCTGGATGTGAGATGTTTAAGACAGGGGAGGAGCATGCAAAACATGTAGAGCAGGAACCAGATCATCTTTAGAGCAGCCTTTGGAAATGCCTTTGTAGCCATTATGCATTTGCAGAGGTGGCATTTTGCATTGCCGGCTTTGCAAAATCAACGGGTTTTTCAGAAAATGGCCTTGAACTGAGATTATTTTCGTCTGGTTCACGCTATGGCGCCCTTGTGGTGCAAAGACTTGCGCGGCCCCATGCGGCGCGGGGAAAACATGTCTAAATAAACCAATAAAAAAAAACCCACCTGTCGCCAGGTGAGGGGGTTCATTGAGCTGGGACGGCCGCCTTATGCGGATGCCTGCCATGGCGCAAGGCGCGCCTTATGTCATTATTGCTACTTCAATACTTCCAGACTCTTGACATCGATTTCGACAGCCTTGCCAAAATCCTTGTCTACTTCTCCGACAATGCGAACAGTGTTTTGAGGCGTAACCTTTACATTGTAAAAATACTTGTCGTCTATATCCACCTTGATCTCGCCGGTATCATCGCGGAAGATATAATCTTCTTTGCCAACCTTGGAAATTATTGAGCCAGTGAGGGTCACATAGCTGTCATCGGGCATGGTTTTGGCCTGTTGCACCGTGGCAGCCGTGGCGCCTGGCCCGTAGAAACCGCCCTGGGCTGATTTGCCGTCCTCAAAAGCGGCCATGGCAGGGGATGCCAAAAAAAGAGATAACAACAGCATTGCGAAAAAGCGCATGATTTTCTCCATATTTCGACAGGGCGGAATTGCCCCGTTGTAAAAAATATAACAAAGATGGATTCATACCACCAGCAGATTTTTGGGAGTCATATACTGGCCGCAAGGGTCTGCGCGGCCAGATTGCTCACAGTGGCCGGATGGATCTCGCCTAATTCATATATCTCGCAGATATCATCATTGCCGGATTGCGCGAGTTTCCGGAGTGCTGGCGCATCCATAAGGTTGGGTGGCAGCTTGCCAAGGGCCCAGGCGGCATAGCCCCGACATGGGGAATCAGCATCGGCAAGGCCATGGAGCAGCCATGGGCGCGATTTTTCCGCAAGATTGGGATTGGCCATGGCAAAACGGCCCACAGCCCAGTAGCAGGAGCGGCGAAGCACGTCATTGTCACAATAGTTGTCGTCGTGCCCCAGGTCCATGATATAGGATATAAGTATGCTAGCATAGGTTGGTGCAAGCAGGGGACTGGCAGCCAATGTCTCCGCAAAGGCGTCGGGAATGCCCCAGCCTATGTTGCCGGATTCCTCATTCATGTGCCACATGAACCGGCGCACCACATTCCTGGCGGACTCCGGCTCAATTTCGGCAATCCTGGCTATGGTCAGACCCAGTGCGGCAGCCGCCCTGTGCATGGTCAAAGGATCCAGCAGAAGCATGGAAAAAAGCGGGCCAACGCTTGTCATGCCGCCTGCGGCTATTTCATCGAGATGGTTTTTCCAGTCCGGCTGCCGCAGCAGCTGCCTGAACAATTTTTTGCCGGCGCGCATTTTGGCCATGGGAGATCCTTTCGCGCCACATGCGCGTTTTATTTGTTTTTCGAGCCGGGTTTTAGCTAAACCCATAAGATGGCGGCTTTCAAGAAAAAAATACAATTAAATTTTGCATATGCTTGACATTGAAATTCGTTTTCAATATTCAAGAGGAACAAGGATGCGTCATCTACTGCAAATAAAGGAGTATAGACATGTGTTTTACCTTGATTGGCGGTATGGACAGGCTCAAGCAGGATTATATATCGGCCGCCCGCGCCAGGGGGCATGAATTAAAATGCATCAGCCGCAATGAGCGCAATTTTCCCGATAAAATAGGCTCGGCAGACGCTCTCATCGTATTCACCAATAAAATTTCCCATGAAGCCAAGCGCAAGGCCATGCAGGTGGCAAAATCCCGTGGCATACCCATCAGACTTGTGCACTCCTGCGGTGTGTCCACTCTCAGGGAATGCCTGGACTGAAATGCTTGACCGTTTGAAGATAAGGCCTTATTATTGGAATTGAATTTCATTTTTATCCATGGAGTTGTCGCCCCCAGACTTTTGCGGGGCGGCGGCACAGGTTTTTTCCGCTGCTGGTGGACTTGCTTAAAAAGGTGGGGATGGAATGAGTGGAGTAGTGAAGGATTATGCGGAGTATGCAGCCAGGGACAAGGCCGGGATCATACGCATTGCTCTGGCTGGCAATCCCAATTGTGGCAAAACCACTGTCTTTAACCGCTATACCGGAGCCAGGCAGCATGTGGGCAACTATCCGGGGGTTACGGTTGACCGCAAGGAAGGCCATGCGGAATTCGATGGCAAAAATATCACCATTGTTGATTTGCCCGGCACATACAGTCTGACGGCCTATTCCCAGGAAGAGCTGGTGGCAAGGCGTGAGCTGGCTTTATCGCGTGTTGGCGCGGTCATTGACATTGTGGATGCCTCCGCAATGGAGCGCAATTTGCTGCTTACCGTGCAGATGCTCGAGATGGGCATGCCTGTGGTTCTGGCCTGCAACATGATGGATGAGGCGCGCGAGGCAGGCATTGAAATTAATATGGGCAGGCTGGGCGAACTTCTGGACATCCCCGTGGTGCCCATGGTGGCCAAGGATGGCGAAGGTCTGAAGCAGGCAATGCAGGCCGCCATTGACATGGCCCAGAAAGGGCCCCGAAAGCCCCTGCGTCTCTCCTACGGCCCAGACATCGATTCGGCCCTGCTAGAGTTGGAGAATATAATTGAGGAAAGCGGGCTGCTTTCCAATATCTACCAGCCCAGATTTGTGGCCGTTAAGCTTGTGGAGAATGATCAGGACATCCTCAAGGAAGCCCGCAACGCCGATCCTGAAATCTGCGCCAAACTGGAGGCCATCTGCAACAAGGTGGCCGCCCATGTGCGGGACACATTTGCCACGGATACTGAATCTGTAGTTACAGACCACCGTTACGGCTATATTCACAGCCTGCTCAAGGATGGCGTCATCTACCGCGATCCGGCAAAGGATCGCCTGGCCATGTCGGACAAGATCGACAAAGTGCTGACCAACGCCTTTTTGGGGCCGCTGATCATGCTCGGCGTGCTCTACCTGATGTACCAGATCACATTTGAGGTGGGCGCATATCCACAGGGCTGGGTTGAGGATGGCTTTGATCTTCTTGGTGATTTCTTTACAGACATACTGCCTGAAGGTCTGGTCTGCTCCCTGGTTGTAGATGGCATCATTGCCGGTGTGGGCGGGGTGTTAAGTTTTGTGCCGCTGATCATGATCATGTTCGCCCTGATCTCGTTTTTGGAGGACAGTGGCTACATGGCGCGCATGGCCTATATGATGGACAGGATCTTCCGCTTTTTTGGTCTGCATGGCGCATCGGTGATGCCCTATGTCATATCTGGCGGCATTGCCGGCGGCTGCGCCATCCCCGGAGCCATGGCCACGCGCACCCTGCGCAGCCCAAAGGAAAAACTGGCAACCCTGCTGACTTTGCCCTACATGACCTGCGGAGCAAAGCTGCCTGTGTTCCTTTTGCTGGCTGGTGCCTTTTTTCCGGAAAACGCGGCAACTGTAATGTTCTGCATAATGCTTGCCGGCTGGATATTCGCCCTGTTGGTGGCCAAACTGCTGCGGTCTTCAATTGTCAAGGGCGAAGCGACCCCCTTTGTCATGGAATTGCCCCCGTATCGCATGCCCACCCTCTTCAGTGTGCTGCTGCATTGCTGGGAGCGGGCATGGATGTATATCAAGAAGGCAGGCACTGTGCTGCTCGCAATTTCAGTCATAATCTGGGCGGCCATGACATTCCCGGAATTGCCGGAGGACAGAGCCGAGCCTTTTGAACAGAAAATTGCCGCCCTGGAAGAAAAGGCTGGCGCCCTTGCCAAGGATTCTGATGAGCGCAAGGCGCTGGAAGAAGAGATTGCCGGCCTGAATGACGAGCTTGGAGAGGAAAAACTCCTGTATTCCGTAGCCGGACGTCTTGGCAAGTGGATAGAGCCGGCCACAAGGCCAGCCGGTTTTGACTGGCGCACAGACATAGCCCTGCTTGCCGGCGTGGCCGCCAAGGAGGCTGTGGTTTCCACCATGGGCACAGCCTGGGCCCTGGGAGAACAGGACCCCGATGATGCCGAGCCTTTGGCAGAACGCCTGAAAGCCGATCCGGGCTGGTCGCAGGCAACCGCCCTGGCGCTCATGCTCTTTGTGCTGCTGTATTCCCCATGCTTTGTGGCGCTGGTGGTTATTCGCCAGGAGGCGGGCAGCTGGGGCTGGGTTGCTTTCAGCATTCTTTTCAATACCGCAATGGCCTATGGAGTCGCCGTGTTCATCTACCAGGTTTACAAGCATCTCGCGGCATAAATCCGCAAACCGAAATCTGAACTGAATTCTCCCGGACTGCAGGGGCGACGCCAGGCGCCGCCCCTTTTTGCATCGCTTAAGCCAACAGTGCCATTTCGGGCCATGTTGACAAAAGGGCATTCAAGCAGACATTATGCAGACGTAAACCGGAAATGGAACAAAATATGCGCGGGTGGGCAATGAATGTATGGCAATGGGTTATGGCATTTTATGTCTGCATTCTGGCATTGCCGGCGCCGGCGAATGCCTGGGAAAATTATTCCGGCAGAAATCTCACCGTGTTTGTGCGCGAGATTCAGCCTGGCAACATTGTGGTGGTCAACGAAAACAGACATGCCAGCAGGGGAGATTTTGCAATACGTTTTTATGGAGTAGGCATACCAACTCTCAAACAGCCATTTGGAATGCAGGCACAGGAACAGCTGCGCAAGCTTTTGCCAAAGGGCACGAAAATAATTATAACGACCATTAATGAGGATGCCAACGGCATCGTCAGCGCGCTTGTGCAGCTGGAGGATCATTCCATCAACAACAGGCTGATTGCTGAAGGTCTTGCCTGGGTTGATCGTTCCACATGCAAGGCCTTTTTTTGCCGGCGCTGGCATATTCAGGAACACCTGGCGATTAAGGAAAAGCGGGGCATATGGTCCCTGAATATCCCCACGCCACCCTGGCAGTGGGGCGAAGTAAAATAAGCATCACGTAAAAATGCAAACAGAGGCAAAAAATGTCAGTAGACACTGAAATAAAGGATTTTCTGGATTCCTGGCAGCAGGATCCCCTCCAGGCCAAGCCTGTTTTCGTTAGTTTTGAGGAATATCTTGCAAAACAGCCGGGAGTAAATCTTGATTTCAAGGCCAGGCCGGGCATCAGCTATTCTTTAAGGGCAAAAAACGCGGCCCAGAAAAATCGGGAGCTTTTTGTTCTGGTGGACGTGGTGGATGATGATCCCGGCAACCGCTGGCTTTCGGTCTGCTTTTATGCGGATATGGTGACGGACCCGGAGGAAAACGGTGATTTTGTGCCAGGCGGCCTGCTTGGAGAGGATGCCATCTGCTTTAATCTTGACGAGGATGATCCCCAAACAAGGGACTATATAACAAAACGCATACACGAAGCGGCCAAAAATGCGGCGGAGCAGGAGTGAGCTGGCAGCATCCTGTCTGTGTTGCCATTGACTTTGAAACCGCGGGCAATTATCAGGGTTGCGCCTGCGCCATTGGCATGGCGCGGATAGAGGACATGCGGATAACTGATACTTTTTACAGCCTCATCAGGCCGCCTTCCTCACGCGTGTACTATACGCGCATTCATGGCCTGACATGGGCAATTCTCAAGGATGCCCCACCATTTGCCGATGTATGGGGGCAGGCAGCGGACTTCATGGCCGGCGCCGCATATCTGGTTGCGCACAATGCCACATTTGACAGGGGGGTTCTGTATTCCTGCTGTGATGTTTTTGGCATAGGGCAGCCGGAGCAGCCTTTTCTTTGCACCTTGAAAGGATCGCGACGGGCCCTGGGCATAGAATCCCACAGTCTGGACAATGTTTGCGGATATTTTGGCATCCAGCTTGACCATCACCATGCCGGATCGGATGCGGCTGGCTGCGCCATGATATTTACAAAACTTTTAAAAAGAGGCCTGACAGTCGGGGACATGCAGCTGAAAAACAGATGAGCGGAACATATTTTTTAGGGCATGTCATGCCCTGGCGTATGCCTATGGAATAGACATGCGCGCCAGGCCGCATGGTTGGGACAGGGGCAATTTCAACTGGCATATGCCCTGGGCGGATCCGGCTCCGCCACAGGGATAAATTCAAAGCGAACATGCCATAGAGGCGGATGAAGGTGGCAAATACACTTCTTGTGACGGGTGGAGCTGGTTTTATTGGCTCAAATGCGATTTTGCATGTGGCCAGGAATACAGACTGGCATATTGTAAATGTGGACAGTCTGGCCTATTCGGGCAATCCGGCATCGCTGGCTTCTCTTGCCAATAATCCGCGCTACAGTTTTGTCAAGGCGGATATAGCGGACGCCGAGGCAATGCGCAATGTTTTTGAAAAATTTGATCCCGATGCCGTGATGCATCTGGCTGCGGAAAGTCATGTGGACAGATCCATAGACAGTCCAGAGACTTTCATAGATACAAACATAAAGGGCACCTTTACCCTGCTGGAGGCAGCCAGAGCGCATTTTAAAAAGCTGAAAAAGGACAAGCCCTGGAGAGCGGACAATTTCCGTTTTCTGCATATATCCACAGATGAGGTCTTTGGCGATCTGGGCAATGAAAGCGGGGATGAGACACGTTTTTTTAATGAAACAACGCCCTATGCTCCAAGCTCGCCCTATTCGGCAAGCAAGGCGGCCTCGGATCATCTTGTGCGCGCCTGGATGCGCACCTATGGGCTGCCGACTCTTGTCACCAACTGCTCCAACAACTATGGGCCCAGGCAGTTTCCGGAAAAGCTGATTCCCCTGATGATCATCAATGCCATTCATGGTCGTCCCCTGCCGGTCTATGGCCAGGGGCTGCAAATCAGGGACTGGCTTTATGTGGAGGATCATGTAAAAGCCCTGCTGCTGGCACTCTCAAGGGGAACGCCCGGCGCCACATATACTGTGGGCGGGCATTGTGAAATGAGGAATATCGATGTCGTTGGGGCGGTATGTGCCGCTCTTGAGGAGCTTGCTCCGCAAAAACCGGAGGGGATTGGCCGGTATTCAGATCTGATAAGCTTTGTGGAAGACAGGCCTGGGCATGACGCGCGCTATGCCATAGATCCCACACTCATCACAAATGAGCTTGGCTGGAAGCCGGCAGAGAATTTTGCAAGCGGGATCAGAAAAACAGTTGCCTGGTATCTGGAAAACCGGGGCTGGTGGCAACCAATCCTGGATGGAACCTACCAGGGCCAGCGTCTTGGCGTAAATATTTAATGGGCAGGCATATGGCATACAAGGGAATTGTACTGGCTGGCGGTTCTGGCACAAGACTGTACCCCATAACCCTGGGGGTTTCCAAGCAGCTTTTGCCCATATACGACAAGCCTATGATATATTATCCGCTTTCGGTGCTGATGCTGGCGGGCATTCGGGAAATTTTGCTGATATCCACACCGGATGATCTGCCCCAGTACAAACGTCTGCTTGGGGATGGCAGCCAGTTTGGCCTGGATCTCACCTATGCCGTGCAGCCTGAACCGGGCGGAATTGCCCAGGCATTCATAATCGGCGAAAAATATCTGGATAATTCACCCAGTTGTCTTATTCTGGGCGACAATGTCTTTCATGGGCAGCACTTTACCGCAAAACTGCAGCGGGCTTGTGCCCATGAGGAGGGGGCTACCATATTTGGATATCTGGTCAAGGATCCTGAAAGGTTTGGGGTGGTCAGCTTTGATGAAAATGGCGACCCTGTGGCCATAATAGAAAAGCCGGAAAAGTCTCCTTCTCCCTATGCGGTAACAGGCCTGTATTTTTATGATTCCCAGGTGGTGGACATAGCCAGGGCCCTGAAACCATCCGCAAGGGGAGAGCTGGAGATAACTGGCATAAATCAGGTTTATCTGGAGCGCGGCCAGCTAAGGGTGGAAAAGCTGGGCAGGGGATTTGCCTGGCTGGATACTGGCACACATGCCAGTCTGCTGGAGGCCTCCTCCTATGTTCAGACCATCGAGACCAGACAGGGGCTTAAGGTAGCCTGTCTGGAGGAGATTGCCTGGCGCAAGGGCTGGATATCAAATGCTGAGATGGAAAGGGCCGGCATGTTTTTTGCCAAAACAGATTATGGGCAATACATCCTCAAGCTGCTGGAGCGCGGCGCCTCATAGCATCTGACCTATGAAACATGGAACCCGGAGGCTGGCAGAGCACTCTTCGGTTTTTATTCCTTGTGGCCATCGCCAAGAAATTTGGCCAGAACTTCAAAAAAATTGTCCATATCGATGGGTTTGGAGATATGGGCATTCATGCCGCATTTCAGGGCTGCCGCCTTGTCATCTTCAAAAGCGTTTGCCGTCATGGCAATGATTGGCATGGTTTTTACATCATTTCTGGGAAGATTGCGGATGCTGCGCGTGGCCTCGTAGCCATTCATGGTGGGCATCTGCACATCCATGAGAATGGCGTCGTAATAATTTTCCGACGATTTGCCAACCATTTCCACAGCGTCGCTGCCATCAGGGGCTGTCTCCACCTCAAGACCATTTTCTGTCAGGATGAATTCGGCCACCTCGCGGTTCATTTCCAGATCATCCACCAACAGAATACGCCGCCCTTTGAAATCGGCTTTGGTACTCCCGGTTTCGGCTTCATTTGCCGATATATTGTGGCTGGCTATCAGCGCATTTTTAAGATCGGACATGAACATGGGTTTCGCGCAAAAGGCATTAACCCCGGCATCGCGCGCCTCATCTTCAATGTCCACCCATTCATATGCGGTAAGAATGATTATGGGTGCGGCATCCCCGGCAATGCGCCTGATTTTTCTGGCAGTATTTACACCATCCAGATCCGGCATCTGCCAATCCAGAATGTATGTGTCGTAGGGGTCATTATCATCATGGGCTATTTGCGTCCTGTAGACAGCCTCGCGTCCGGATGTCGTCCATTCGGAGCGCATGCCCAGCTTTTTGAGCATTTTGTCCACAGCATCACAAATATGAAAATCATCATCGACCACCAGTGCCCTTTTGCCCTCAAGCACTGCAAGTTTCTTGTCATCCGCACGGGATTCCTGGAGCTTGAAAGTCAGGGTCACAGTAAATATGCTGCCTTTACCGGCCTCGCTTTCCACTGTTATGGAGCCATCCATCAATTCCACAATGTTTTTGGTGATGGCCATTCCAAGACCTGTGCCTTGGATGCCGCTCTTTGTGGTGGTGGCCTCCCTGGTGAAGGGCTCGAAAATATGGCTCACAAAATCCTGCGACATGCCAATGCCATTGTCTTCCACAGTGAAGATATAGGTGGCATAGCCATGTTTAAAAGCCGGCTTTTGTTCTATGCGAAATGATATGGTGCCACCCATCTGGGTGTATTTGACAGCATTGCCCAAAAGATTGATGAATATCTGGTTCAGTTTCAGGGGATCGGTGATTACATCCTCATTGATCACCTCGAAGGTTTCAATGAACATGTTCAGCCTTTTGGCCTTTACCTGAGGCTGAATAATATTCATAAGGTTATGCATGAGCTCAGAAATGTTGCATTCCTGATCCTTGATCTGCATTTTGCCGCTCTCGATTCTGCTCATATCCAGAATGTCATTGATGAGGCTCAGCAGATGATTGCTTGAAGAGAGAACCTTTTGCAGGCAGTCGCGCACCTGATCCCGGTTATCCAGGTGGCTGGAGGCAATGGTGGCAAAACCTATTATGGCATTCATGGGAGTGCGAATGTCATGGGACATGTTCGAGAGAAATGTTGTTTTGGCCTCATTGGCATGTTTTGCTTGCATGAGGGCATTTTTCAGAGCCCTGGTCTGCATCCTCTGATCGTTAACCTGGCTGGTGATGTCACGCAGCACGGTCATGGCCATTATATCGCCGGTAAAATCATCACGTGTCATATAAAAGGCCTGGCGCAGGCAGATCTCGCCCCTGTCGGCATCGGTGCGCCAGTAGTCCAGGTCAATTTCCATCTTTCCGGCTTCAAAGCAGCTGAGCAAATAGTTGAGATCTGCTATTTTGCTGAATTCCTTTTGGGATTCCGGCAGAACGGATGCATTCCATTCCGCAAAAATATCGGATACACGCCGGCCAGGTGCCAGATCGCCGAGGGCCGCGTTCTCGCGGGTTCCGCTTTGCACAATGGTCCCTTCCTGCAATTCATCCCTGGTGACATTGAATTCCCATGCGCCTACGGCATTGGAGGTGACTGCCAGGCGGTATTGCCGCTCCTTGCGGTTCATATCCGATATTTTGCGCTGCGCCTGGAGTTCCCGCATCTTGAGGGCCGTGACATCCTGCTGAAGAAAGAGGATTTCCGCAGGCTCATGCTCCTGGCGGCGCACACAGGCCACGATCAGATTTTCCCAGAGCTGTTTGCCATCGCGCATCAACTGGCATTCATAGACTGCAAAGTCGGAAAGGGAGAGCGTACGCAGCAGATCATCCCGTGAAAAAAAGTTGAAGAAATTCTGTTTTTCATTTTCATTAATAAGATCCCCGGCATAATCCTTGAGCATGTGCTCATAACTGCCTGAGGGCTTGAATTCACCTTTGGAAAGGGAATTAAGGCCGTCAATGGCCACATAGTTGTCAGAGCTAACATCCACAAGGTAATAGCTGGGGGAAAATACGGTGGCCATGCCCTTGACTATGGTGCTGTATAGCTGGTTCTGTCTCTGGAGAAACCTCTTCTGGATTCTCGCGCGCATGATCAGGAAAAGGGCCACCAGGGCGGAGAGCGCGAGAAGGCTGATCTCCAGCTGGATGCCGGCCATGTTGGCGTTTTTTACCATGGCGCTGGTGACAGCCGCGGGAAAGGTCTGCACCAGGAAAAAGTCGAAGGTTGGCAACCGCATTATGCTGATATTGGCTTCTGATTCTGCGGTTTCGCTGATGATGGAGCCGGATTCGCCCTTGTCCAGCAACTGCTGGCCGACAAGCGCGGTCTGGGGCGTTATCAGGCCATCATTGAGGAGAATTTGAAAAACATTTTCGGTATATGTCTTGTCGCTGGAATTGGCTATGATGGTGCCATTTGCCGCGCAAAGATAAACATGGGATGGATGGCCAAAATATGTCGTCTTGAGCAGGGTGCGCAAATGACTGTCTGCCAGGTATGTGCCGCGAAGCACACCAAGAATTTTGCCATTGCGCACTAGGGGTGCGTAAAAACCAAGCACAGTCTGATGAAAAAGGCCGGAATTTTCCACAACTGATACGCCGGATTTGCCCTGGATGCCCTGCTTGAAAAACTCGAGGTCGGAAACATCATTTTTTTCACCATCCGGGGCATGGTTAATGCCCAGGGCATCACTGAAACGCACGGCATTAAAAGGAGAGCTTTCTTCTATATCCCGCAGCATTTGCCGGGTAACCAGGCCATTTTCCATGGAGAAGGAGGCAAAATGGGCATAACGCACAATGAGGGACAGGGAAAAGTTGAACTGATCATTGATGCGCATGGCCGTCTGCCGGGCCGCATCCTCGGCATATACCCGGTTTTGCTCCTGAATACGCTCATTGTTCTGCTGGGTGAAGCGATGGAAAAGCAAAAGCACCATGCAGGTGACAAAAACAAAAAAGGAAATCTGCAAAAATCTTTTTTGACCGGTAGTCACAAGCCTTTGCCTCTTGGAAATTTATCCTGCCTGCAGGGGCTGCCTGCCGGCCCGGGGCCGGGCGCAAAGCCAGGGGCTTCCCCGGGCATTTGTTGCGCCACATTCAATTCAGTTATGCGGAGTATCCAGCATAGTCCCATTATGTGTCAAAAGACACATATGCGCAATATATTTATGGGCCCCGTGTTTTTCAAGCGTGCAGGATGCGGGGCCTACCGCGGAAATCATTGCGCAAGGGCTGGCATTTCATGGCTGGTTACGGAGTATCTCTGGAGGTAGCGGGGCACATACCATTTTTCAAAATTGTACATTATGCCCGCCAGTGCCGGTTCAATGCCCTGGAAGCGGCTTTGCACGATGGGCAGGGCATATGGCACAAAAAGAAAGCAGTAGGGTTGATCCCTGTGCAGTATTTCCTGAAGTCTGGCATACAGGGCGGCGCGTTGCTCCTGATCCGGGTTGGCCCGGGCCTCTTCGAGAATGGCATCTACCTCGGCATCGCGGTAGTGGACAAAATTAAGGCCGCCATCATGGGCCTGGGAGGAATGCCAGATTTGGAAAATGTCCGGATCCTGCGTTATGGTCCAGCCAAGTATGACGGCGTCGAATCGTCCTTTGTTTACAAATTCGCGGATAAAGGCCGCCCATTCCACTGTGCGGATGCGCACGTCCACGCCAATGGCCGCAAGCTGGGTCTGGATGAGGGTTGCCGTCAATATGCGCTGCTCATTGCCCTGATTGGTAAGAATGGTGAATTCCAGCCTTTTGCCATTCCTGTGCAGAATGCCATCCTCACCGGGCAGGTAGCCGGCGCTGGCCAGTAATTCCCTGGCCGCCTTCCGATCCTGCCTTATGGGCTCAAGGGATTTGTGGCTTGCCCAGGTGCCCGGCTTGTAGGGGCCAAAGGCGGCCACACCCTGGCCAAGAAGCACCCCTGCCACCAGATCATCCCGATTGATGGCCATGGATATGGCCTGGCGCACGCGAGCATCCTTAAAAGTGGGATGCTCCAGGTTGAATCCCAGAAAAATATAGACAGAGGCAAGATAGCGATATTTGCGATACTCCTTTTGCCAGAATGTGCCTTCCGTCTGCCTCAGATACTGGAGAGGATTCAGGTTCATCACATCCAGCCTGCCGGCGCGAGTCTCCATGAACATGGTCGCCTCATCAGGAATGATCCTGTACACAACTTCCGATATATGGGGCTTGCCCCCAAAATATGTGGGCGAGGCCGCCAGCACTATGCTGCTGCCGGAATCCCAGGATTTCAGGCGGTAGGGGCCCGCGCCTATGGGTTTGCGGCTGAAGGGTGTATTGCGGATGTTCTGGCCTTCAAGAACATGTTTGGGCAGAATTGGGCTCATCCAGCTGGCAACGGCCCTGGCAAAGAAGTTTTCATAGGTGACTTCAAAAGTATAGCGATCCAGGACCCGAAACGTTTTAACCCTGGCGAAATCCTCCGCATAGGGGCTGGCTGTGGCCGGGTCCGTAACTATTCGCCAGGTATATTCCATGTCCTCCGCTGTGAGTTCCACACCATCCTCCCAGAGAATGCCCTTGCGGAGGGTGAAAATCATTTTTTTGCCGCCGTCCTCAATTTTCCAGGATTCCGCGGCCCAGACTTCCGGCTCAAGATTTTTGTCGTAGCGGAGGGGTGCCACAAATAGCAGGTCTGCAACTTCATGGGATGCGGAATCTGTGCTCAGGTAGGAGATAAGGTTTGAGGCCTCGCCAATGGTGCCAAAGATGATGCGGTCGCCATCATCGGCGTTTTCGGCGTCCTGCGCAAGGCAGGGGGTGTGTGAAAACAAAAAAAGGGCAATGGCAGAAAAATAAATGATTTTCAATATACTAAAGAACATAGTTGATTTTATTCTCTGTTTTGTGCTAGAGCAATCTATACGCAAATACTTGTTTGCCAATCGTTTATTTGAAGCTGCATCAAGGGGATCTGATGAGCCGTTCAGAACATAGCGTCGTGCGCGAAATGTGCCAGGCCTTTCTGCATGACAGTGTGCCGGAATACATACGCGATGCCGCCTATTATATCATTTCGGAAGGCGGTACGCAAAAAATTAATATCCAGGAAGGTGAAACCTGGGAGGTGCAGGCTGTAATTCAGGGAGAGGATCTCCAGGTATATACTCCATCCCTAAGCTTCACCCTTACAGATCGCAGCACCAGACATCAATGCAACTGCTCCGATGCTTTCTCGGGCATCTGCCGCCATGTGGCTGCTCTTGCCCTGCGCCTTGTGGAGGAACTGCGCAAGGAACAGGGGGATGCGACGGAATCGGCTCCGCCCCTGGTGGACTGGAAACAGAGTTTTCGCAGTTTTTTTTCCACGGCCATGGAGCCGGAGCCCGGCAGGCACTACCTGATATTTCGTTTTGAACCGGAGCAGGGACGGCTTTTAATCTCCTTTTTCAGGGGCAGGCAGAACAAGTCCGGCCTGTCCAGCGTACATAACGAGATTACACTGCAGCAGATAATCCAGAATCCCGACTGGAGCGAATTTTCGCCGCAACTGCCAGATGTTGCAAGGCAGATAGGGCAGCATCTTGACTATTATGGCCACAGGGTTGAGATCCCGGCCGGGCTTACGTCCTGGTTTTTCTGGGCGGTGCGCAACGAATACTATCTTTTATGGAAGGATACGGACAAGACCTGCCGCATCGAGAGCGCGCCATTTGCCCTCAAGCTCAAACCAAATCTGGATGATGCCGGATTCAGCTTTGATGTCTATCTGAAAAGGGAGGGGCGGGCTCCATTGCCCATCCTGGCGCATGGCGATGCAGGAGCCAGACAGGGAGGTTCGGAGGAGGATCCGGTGACCTTCCATGGGCAGATGCCCCTCTGGGTGTGCTACAGGCACAATTTCTATCCTGTGCAAACAGGCCTCAATCCCGCCCTGGTGCGCAGCCTTATATATGAGCGTCCGCTGGTGCCCCATGAGGATATTTCAGAGTTTCTGGATCGCGTGTGGACGCGGCTGCCATCATCCGAACTGTATGAGCCACAGGAATTCCTCAAGGTTATGGAGCCGGTGTTTCAGCCTGCCACCTACAATCCCAAACTGTTTCTGGATGAAGAGGGCAGCCTGCTCACGCTGGAGATAGACAATATTTATGAGACGAGGCATGGAGAGTTTACGCTGCCTGGCCCCAATCCGGATTTTCAGACCGGCAGCTATGCCTATGACGGGCAAACCTATCTTGTGCGCAGGCATCAGGAAGAGGAAAGCCAGCTGATGAATGAGCTCTCGTCCATGCAGTTTCAGGCCAGGTCCAACAAACTGTGGTTTCTGGAGCCGGAGGAGGCCATTACCTTTTTGCTGGACTATTATCCAGGCCTTGTGCAGAACTATCGCATTTATGGCGAAAAGGCTCTTTCCAGATATAAAATCCGCACTGCCAAGGCGGCAATTTCCGCCCAGGTCACAAGCAATGAAAAAGAAAAATGGTTCTCGCTGGACATCAATATTGATTATGAAGGCCAAAGCCTGCCACTGGAGAAAATCTGGAAGGCCTGGGCCAGAGGCAAGCGTTATGTGCAGCTGAAGGATGGCTCCTACACAAGCCTGCCCGAGGCATGGCTTGAAAAGATATCCCACAAGCTTACAGCCCTGGGTCTTGACCCGGCCAAGCCGCCGCAGCAGAAATTCATGCAGTTTGAGGCGCCGGTGCTGGACAGCCTGCTTGAGGATTTGCCAAATGCCTCTACTGATTCCTTTTGGAACAAGCTGCGCGAAAAAATACGCTCCTTCAAGGAGGTCCGCCCCATTGCCCCGCCCGTGGGACTTAAGGCCAGTCTGCGCAGCTATCAGAAACAGGGTCTGGCCTACCTCAATTTTCTTTCCGAATATGGCTTTGGCGGCATCCTGGCCGATGAGATGGGGCTTGGCAAGACAGTGCAGACCCTGGCCTTTATCCAGTACATGGTGGAAAACAGGTTCCGCGGCCCAAATCTCATTGTAGTGCCAACATCGGTGCTGCCCAACTGGGAGCGGGAGGCGGCCAAATTTGTGCCCAAATTAAAACGCCTTACCATCTATGGCACCCGCCGCGAGGGCATGTTCAAGCATATTGAGAAGTCGGATCTGATTATCACCACATATGCGCTACTGCGCCGCGATCTGGAGGAGCTGGAGAAACATGAATTCAATGCCGTGATTCTGGATGAGGCCCAGAACATCAAGAATCCCAACACCATTACTGCCAGGGCTGTGCGCCGCATCAACTCCCGCATGCGCCTTTGCCTTTCCGGCACACCCATTGAAAACAATCTCTTTGAGTTGTGGTCCCTGTTTGAATTTCTCATGCCGGGCTTTCTTGGCTCCCAGCATGCATTTCAGCGTGGCATAGTCAAACCCATCAAGGATGGGGATGCGGAGACACTGGATTATCTGCGCACACGGGTGCGGCCATTTATTTTGAGGCGCACCAAGGCGGAGGTGGCCAAGGATCTGCCGCCAAAGGTCGAGAGTGTGACCTGTTGCGCCCTGGAGGATGCCCAGGCCGAGCTTTACGCGGCCCTGGCCCGCAAGCTCAGGGCGCAGGTGCTGGCAGATGTGGATGAAAAAGGTCTTGCCAAGAGCCAGATGTCCATTCTTGACGCGCTTTTGAAATTGCGCCAGATTTGCTGTCATCCGCGCCTGCTCAAGATGGATTTGCCTGGCTTTTCCAATAACCTGCCTTCCGGCAAGTTTGACGCCTTCAAGGACATGGCGATGGATATTGTTGAGGGCGGCCACAAGGTGCTTGTTTTTTCGCAGTTTGTGCAGATGCTGCACATTATCAGACAGTGGCTTGAGTTTTCGCAGATTCCCTTCTGCTATCTTGATGGCGCCAGCAAGGATCGTTTTGAACAGGTGGACAAATTCAATCAGAGCCCGAATATTCCCATCTTTCTCATCTCGCTCAAGGCTGGCGGCACAGGTCTCAATCTTACAAGCGCCGACTATGTGATTCATTATGATCCCTGGTGGAATCCTGCTGTTGAAAGCCAGGCAACCGACCGTACACACCGCATAGGCCAGACAAGGCAGGTCTTCTCCTACAAGCTTATCTGCCAGAATACTGTTGAGGAGAAAATCCTGAAGCTGCAGGAAGCCAAGCGTGGCGTTGCCGAGGCCATAATTCCCGGCAAGGATACCTGGAAGTCCCTGACGCGCGAAGATCTGGAAATGCTATTTGATGTGTAGCCAGGGGACCAAATAAAGAGATTTACCGGAGCCGATATGCGATTTTTTTTAACATGTCTCTCACTTGCGCTTTCATTGTGCCTTTGCCCTGGCCCAGGCCACGCAAAGGAGAATGCCCAGACAGCCACGCAGGCAGATGCGCAGCCTGCCCCCGGCGAGATCATCACCAGGCTGCCCAATGGCCTGCTGGTCTATATTCTGCGCGATGCCCGCTTTCCCCTGGCATGCACAAGGCTTTATGTGCGGGCAGGCTCGGCCAATGAAAAACCGGACGAGGCAGGCATCAGCCATGTGCTTGAGCATATGGTGTTCAAGGGCACCAGCCATCGCCCTAAGGGCCAGGTGGCAAAGGATGTGGAGGCTTTGGGGGGGTATTTAAATGCCGCCACCAGCTTTGACAAAACATGGTATCTGACGGATATGCCTGCAGCTCACTGGCGCGTTGGCATGGATGTTGTACACGATATGGCTTTTCAGGCCACGCTGAATGCTGCCGAGCTGGAAACAGAAAAAAATGTGGTGATTTCGGAACTGCAGCGCGGAGAGGATTCTCCGCAACGCAAGCTCTATGAGAATCTGCAGGTGGCGGCCCTGAAAAATACCCCCTACGGCAGGCCAATCATTGGTTTTGAAGACACCATCCGCTCCATTACTGTGGATGATCTGCGGGCATATGTTGCAAAGTGGTACCAGCCGCAAAACATGATGCTGCTGGTGGCGGGAGATATTGAACCTGCCGCGGTGCTGGAATATGCCCAAAAGCAGTATGGCTCCCTTAAAAACACATCGGATCTTGCTGTGGCAGAGCCCATAGATCTTGATGCGGCAGCCACAGGCAGCCAGCAGGTGGAGATTGGCACTGGCCCCTGGAGCAAGGTCTATCTTGGCATTGGCATACCTGTTCCCGGGCTGCATGATCTTCGTTCCACAGATATTGACATTCTCTGCTATCTGCTGGGTGGGGATGGGACTTCAACCTTTTATCAAAAATATAAATATGAAAAACAGCTGGTGGAGAGCATCAGCGTTGACAACATGAGCATGGCCCGAGCCGGATTGTTGAGCATTACCGCGGTGCTTGATCCAGCGAAGGTGGAGGATTTCTGGCGCGAACTGACAACAGACCTCGGCAAACTGACTGCGAAATCATTTAATGAGGCGGCCCTTGCCCGCGCCAAATTCAATATTGAGGACAGCATGGACAGGGCCGGGGAAACCCTGAATGGCCTGGTGGCCTGGAAAGGTTCTGTGCAGTTCGACCTTGGGGGTGAGCAGGGAGAGGAAAATCTGCGCTTTACCCAAAAAAATGTCGATTTTCCCCAGATACAGACAGCGATTACAAACTGGCTGGATTCAACAAATGCGCGTGTTCGCGTGCTTGCCCCACAGGATGCGAAGCTTCCTGATTTTGCGGCTGTCATGGAAAAGAACTGGCCAGCCGCCGTCCAGGCCATAAAGACGGAGAAGCACGAAAAAGGAGCCGGCAGCCCTGAGTTTGTCGATCTGGGCAATGGCTGCTCCCTAATCCTCCTGCCAGACAACAGCGCGCCGTATATTTCACTGGATTTTATGCTGCCAGGCGGAAACTGTATGCTGGAGCCGGCTCAACAGGGGTTGGCTGCGCTGGTGGCCCGTCTGCTCACAGACGGCTCGGGTGATAAAAACAATGTCGCCATGGAGCGCTGGCTGGCCGAAAGGGCTGGCAGCATCTCGGCCCGTGCTGGCTTGCAGACTTTCGGAATTTCACTGACCGGGCCATCGAGATTTAATATGGACTTCTTTGGCCTCTTTAAGGATATAATCCGCAAACCACGTTTTGATCCGGCAGAGTTGAAAAGGGAAGTGGACAATATGAAGGCTGCCATTCGCCAGCGCAAGGATCAGCCTTTGGCCTATGTATTTGCAAATCTCAATCCCTTCCTGTTCCCGGAGAATCAGCCATATGGCTATGATTCCCTTGGCAGTGATGCCTCGCTGGACAGTTTTAATGTCATATCGGTGCGTGATTTCTGGACAAGACAGGCCGCGCAGCCATGGGTGCTGGCCATTGCGGGAGACTTCAAGAGGGATATGGCGCTTGCATTCGCCAAAAGCCTGCCTGTGCCACATAGCGACAGGTTTGTGGCCGGGCAGCCACACTGGGGTGCGAACCATACCCTGAACCTTGACTTGCCGGGGCGCAACCAGGCGCACTATATGCAAATATTCAGGACCGTGCCACCCACCAGCGAGGATGCTCCCGCCCTCATGCTGCTTCAGTCCATCATTTCGGGGCAGAGCGGCATACTGTTTACCAGATTGCGCGATGAGCAGGGGCTTGGCTATACGGTGACAGCCTTTAACCGTTCAATGCCCCAGACGGGATTTATGGCATTTTATATTGGCACAACGCCAGACAAAATTGCCAGCGCCAAAGAGGGCTTTGCCAAAATAATAACGGAGATCTGCACCAGACCTTTTGACGCGGCCACGTTAAAGACTGGCGCCAACCGCCTGCTTGGTGACTATCTGCGTGACAGACAAAGCCTGGCATCCAGGGCGGGTGAGGCAGCCACGGACAAGATCCTTGATTACCCGGCCGATTTTCAAAAGATGCTGGTGGACAAGGCAGCCCAGGTCAGCCCGCAGCAACTGATGGATGTTGCCAAAAGGTATCTTGTAGAGCCATATGAGGTGACTTTGCTGCCATAGAATGGCATCAACCCATGCCCTGGCCGCCATTGCCTGAAAAGGTTTAATTTAATAATATGCGCCAGGGCATGATGCTTTAATAATTTGTTGGCAATGCATATGGAGGAATTACATGGCAAAAGAGGGATCAATAGAAATTGACGGCGTGGTGCAGGAAGCTCTGCCCAATGCCATGTTCAAGGTTGAGCTGGAAAATGGTCATGAAGTGCTGGCGCATATTTCCGGCAAGATGCGCAAATTTTATATCCGAATCCTGCCAGGCGACAGGGTCAAGGTTGAGCTCTCTCCCTATGATCTTTCGCGAGGGCGCATTACCTACCGCATGAAGTAATCCCGCAGGGTCCATGAAGCATGTATCAGTTGAAATTGTACCAATTTCAACCATACGTATGGCGCTTCACGGCAAATCGGGTTTTGCTGTTCGCCATTGTGCGCTTCGTCCGCCCTCGCTGACGGGCGGTGTGTATGTCCATTTTCAATAGGCATGCGCTATAATATACCCATCCAGTACATGGCAGCTACGCACACAAGCGCATAGACGCCGGCAATTATATCATCGATCATTATGCCAAAGCCGTCTGGAAGCCAGTTTTCAGAGGCCTTTATGGGCCATGGCTTTGCTATGTCGAAAATTCTGAACATTACAAATGCGGAGAGCAGAAGCCAGAATGTAGGCTGTGGAAAAGGCAGCAGCACAAGCCACACCCCTGCAAGCTCGTCAATGACAACCTGGCCCGGGTCCTTCTTTCCAAGCAATTTTTCCGCTCTGGTGGCGGCCAGACCTCCCAATACAAAGATTGCGGCCAGCATCACCGCGCGAAGCCAATAGGCAAGGGGCATGAAGACAAAAGGGGCCAGCACGCATGCCAGGGCTGTGCCCCATGTGCCAGGAGCTTTGGGAGCCAGACCAGCAATGCCCAGCCGGCAAAAGGCGAGAATTGCCAGATCACTTTTTTTCATACTTCTTCCTTTGGAGTATTTGCCGATTGAAAATAGGCAAATGGAGCGTTCCTTCTCAAGCGCCCGCGCTGATGTTCGCGGAAAAATTGAATTTTTACGCGAAACGCCAGCGTGTAGGGTTGAAACGCGCATAGCGTTTCAACTGGTGAATGTTCCAGGTTTTTATGCGGCTCATATTAAAAATGCCGCAATTTCTTGCGGCATTTCTAGATTTTGTCCGGCAAAAGGTCTGCGGCTATTCCTCGCCCTCTGCATGAGACTGCTTGCCTGCACCTTTCAGGCCATACATTGTGGTGGAACCGGATGACCAGTATTCAAGGGTGCCATCATCAATAAGCGCGGTAAGGACTTTTTTGACTTCTCTTGGCTTTTTGTCCGGAAACACCTGCAGAAAATCCTGAAAATAGAATTTGGATTTTGCAGCGGACTTGCCATTGAGAAAATCCACAACAGCCTTTCTTTCTTCTTCCGTAATGGCGCCTGCCATTTTTGACTCCAGTTGTCTGATGGTCATGGCATCCGGAAAGATGCCCTGCGCGGAGTGCGCGTGGCCGGCGCCCTCGGGCGCCGGCCATAAACCCTAGAATTTGAACTGTGTTGACTGGCGCCAGCTGTAATAGGCCGCTTCGCGGAAATCATCAATGAGCTGTTCCGTGAATGGCAGGCCGGTGAGCTTGAAGAATTCCTCCCAGCCAATGCGGTTGGCCCAGTCGCCCACGCGCTCATATTTGCGCGCATTGGCGGCATAGACTTCAACAATGTGCTTGACGGTCTTTGTCAGTGTTGGCCAGCGCGGGGGCTCATTGGGAATGTAGGCCACCACAACCTTGGAGAATGCCGGCCAGGTGATGCGGTTGGAGACCTTGCCGCCAATCATGATGGCAATGCCGTCGCCCTCACCATCGGCAATGGGCAGAGCCGGGCACATTGTGTAGCAGTTGCCGCAGTACATGCAGCGGTCGTCCTTGATGGCAATGGATTTAACCTTGTTGCCCTTGAATTCCACTGTTGTGGGACGGACAGCCGCTGTGGGACATGCCGCCACAGCAAGGGGAATCTCGCAAAGCTGGTCAGCCCATTCATGGTCAATCATTGGCGGTTTGCGGTGAATGCCCACAAGGCCGATGTCGGAGCAATGCACTGCGCCGCACATGTTGATGCAGCAGGCAAGGGCCACACGCACAGGTGCCGGCATGCGCATGTTCTCAAATTCCTCAAACAGGGCATCCATGACGCATTTCACAGGGCCGGAGGCGTCTGTGGCAGGCGTATGGCAGTGAACCCAGCCCTGGGTGTGGATCATGTTGCACACGCATGCGCCTGTTCCGCCCACCGGGAATTTCTGGGAGCCGCCCGGGAATTTACGGGAATTGAGATCATCGCGCAGAGCCTTCATGGTGGCTTCGTCCGTGCACATGAACTCAATATTGTTGCGGGTTGTCCAGCGCACAAAGCCGCCGCAGTATTTGTCCGCTATGTCGCAGATTTCACGGATGTGCGTGATGGACATGGTGCGGCTGCCGCCGACGCGGACAGTGTAAACCTTGTCGCCACTTTCAGCCACATGCAGCAGCACGCCTGGCTCAAGAATTTCGTGATATACCCATTTGCCAAAGTTATTGGCAATTACGGGCGGAAAATACTGATTGTATTTGTGAGGGCCAATGTCGGAAATACGGCCTTCCATGGGTTTTTTCGGATCATACCCCGCGGAAATAAAAGTCATTACGGTATCCCCCTTGCTGACTAGCGTTGATGGCGTTGACGGTATGCGGCCAGGTCACGCGTCCAGCCGCCAGGAACTTCCGATTCCTTGAAGAAGATAAACGGATTTGTGCGCGGATGTTTCACCTGGCAGGGCTGCGGCTCAATTTCGGTGGCCTCAAGCAGCTTCTGGAATGACAGGCGCTTCATGGTCTCGCCCACGCGTTCGCGGTTCTTGCCTTCTTCCATCCACCAGTCCCAGATCTTCTCAATCACTTCCTTGATTTCATCATATGGTTCTTCACAGGAAATGAAGGGAACCAGCACGGAGCCGAGCTGGGCGCCGTCAACAACCGGAGCCTTAGCGCCAAGCAGAATTGTGGCGCCACGCTCATCACCAATGTGCAATGCCTTGGGCATTGTGTTGATGCAGTGCATGCAGCGCACGCAGTCGGCGGTCTTGATGGTCAGTTTCTGGCCATCCCACTTCATGCACTGGCTCGGGCAGCGCTCAATGACTTCCTTTTCAATGTCAAATGGGCCCCAGTCACGGCCGGCGTGGGCGCCAGCATTGGGTTTGATGGCCTGGCCCACATAGGCCTTGACAATTTCGTTATCAATTTTGATGTCGTCTTTCCAGGTGCCTACCACCGCGAAGTCGGAGCGGGCCATGGCGCATACGCAGCCATTGGGGCAGCCGTCAAATTTGAACTTGAACTTGTAGGGGAATGCAGGGCGATGCAGCTCATCCTGATAGTCCATGGTCAGCTGATAGCACATGTCCTGGGTATTGTAGCAGGCAAATTCGCAGCGGGACATGCCAAGACATGCGGCAGGGGTGCGGAGGTTGGAACCGGAGCCGCCCAGGTCATTTTTCATGTCATGGGTGAGCTGCCAGAATATTTCCTCGAGCTGCGGGGTCTGGGTGCCAAGCAGGACTATGTCGCCTGTTGAGCCGTGCATGTTGGTCAGGCCGGAGCCACGCAGATCCCATATGTCGCAAAGTTCGCGCAAAAATGCGGTGTTGTAGTATTTGCCGGAGGGCTGCGCCACACGCATGGTGTGGAAAGCGGCAACACCGGGGAACATCTCGGGCTGGTCGCAGTAGCGGCCGATAACGCCGCCGCCATAGCCGAAAACGCCAACTATGCCACCATGTTTCCAGTGGGTTTCCTTTTCTTTGTATGACAGTTCCAAAAGGCCCAGCAGGTCGTCAAGCGTATCTGAAGGCAGCTGATAATCCAGCCCCTTGGGGTTGGCGGCCCTGTTTGCGGCCTCCTGCTTTATGTCCGAGACAAAGCTCGGCCACGGGCCGCTTTCAAGCTCGTCCAACATGTGGGTTTCAAATTTTGCCATTGCCTTTCCTCCACTAATTTTTTAATCACGCCTGGCGTGATGCGCCCGTATTGCGGGCCAACCCAAAACCCATGACTGCAAAAAAGGCAGGTCATGAAAGCGTGTTTCCCTGCACACCGTAACCCAGGCGCTCTGCTTGTTGAAAAAAGCGCAAGCAGGGCGCAAATGCCGGCGAGCGCTTATTGACCCCTCAGGCCACAATGTGTCCACATTTGGCATAACCCAATTTATGTCATTTGACAACTACTGGCTGGCATATTTAAATGTGTGCCAGCCAGTTGCTCCATGCCTCGGGCCTGTTTGCAGACGCAGTTTGCAAGCTGCATATTGTGTGCTAAAATGGCAGTGTATCGCGTAAATTTGCAAATTGTTCAAAACCTGATTTTTTCCTATAATATAAACAAATATCATAAAGCATGTATCACCGGTCTCTACTGAAGAATGCCCTGGATCTTGAGCCGGGGAGTTTCAAGGCATTCACTGCCCTTTGGGATCATCTGGCCCTCGATCCGGCCAATGCAGACCCGGTCTGCAGCGCATCCTCCTGGAATCTCGCCTACCATGAGGTCTTTCATCCAGGCCGTCCAATACTGTACGCCACAGATGGCGAGAGCCTTTTTCTCCATTGCCACCATACGGATCCAGATGGCCAGCTATGGGCAACCCCAGTGGAGGACAGCTGGCTGTTCGGTACGCCCCTGCTTGGCGGAAGATCGGTTGTGCTTATGCTGGCGGCAAAAATGGATTGGGAAAACAGTGGTATAAATCCCCATGTGCTTTTGTCCGGCATTGTGCCTGGCAGCAATAAAACCAGGTTCTTGCTCGCCATACTTGCCGGGCAATATGATTTTTATCGCTACGGTCAATCAGTTCAGGCATCGGCATCTCTTTCGGGCGGCCTCGATGGCTGGTTTTCGCGCCGCTCGGCCAATCACCGCGCCAAATTGCGCAAGGCCGCCAGAAAGGCTGCACAGGCGGGCATGACCTTTGAGAGATGCAGACCGGAAAATCCGGAGGAGGCGTCAGCCCTGTATGCCCGCATGCTGGCTGTGGAGGAGCGCAGCTGGAAGGGCATTCGCCAGTGCGGCATGACAATGCCGGAATCCAGCAAATTTTATGGCGCCCTGATACGGCGCCAGGCTGCCACGCAAGCGGCTCTTGTCATTTTTGCGCAACTTGATGGCCGGGATGTCGGCTTTATATATGGAGGCATTTGTGGTGGCATTTATCGCGGCCAGCAGTTCAGTTTTGATGACAGCCTGCGCCATCTCTCCCCAGGGAATCTGCTGCAACTCGAAAAGGTATGCTGGCTTTGTGAACTTGGCCTGGAGCGCTACGACATGGGTCCTGTGACGGGTCCGCGGATGGAATACAAGAAACACTGGACTGAAGAATTCAGGGAAATGGAGACATGGGTCATGCGTCCTGCCGGTTGAACCAAAAACATCATGGTCCATAGGCATGTTTTTTGCATCTGTTTTGGAAAAACAAAAACATGTCACTCTGTCCCCTTATGGAAATGAAGTTAAGATGTGATAAAAAAATCCTTTTCGCCATCTATGGCTGTCTTGTGTCTGCGCTTGCCATCTGCCTGTCAATGCAGTTCTGGAGCGGGTCGGAGGCCGAATTGCGCCTGCCAGCAACAAACTATTTGCGGGTAGTGGAGGATAGCCAGCGACCTGCGAACATAGAAAATAATGGCGACGGGATGCGCGTCTGGGCCATGCGCAGGGATGCGGATGCAGCCTTTCTTGACAGGGCTTTTGTGGAGGCCTTTCAGTTTATCGCCGATGCACCTGGCATTGTTGCCATGGAATCCGCAAAACATGTTGCCGGCAGTTTCCACCGGCCCATGGAAAATTCGCACACTGTTGAGGCAAATTCCGGCACCCTTGCGCCCCTGCTGCATCAGGATGGGGCATCCGCGCCACGGCTATTCGCCTCTGTTGCCTATGGCCGGGATGACGCCCTGGATCTGAGCGGGAGGCCCCTGCGCTGGGTCATGCCGGAAAATCTGCTTGCCGGCTATAGTCTTTTCAGGCCTGCGCCACAAGAAAAGCAGGAGGCTGAACCAGCCCTGATTGAAGTGGCCGAGGATGCGCCCCTGCCGCCGCCACGCTCATCTGGACGTGAAAGCCATTACCGGGAGCTGGTGGAGAATTTTGCCAAAAGATACAATCTCAGTGTTGAGCTTGTCATGGCCATTATCCACAGCGAGAGCGGTTTCACGCCCACTCTTGTAAGCAACAAGTCCGCCATGGGGCTCATGCAGCTTCTGCCCAGCACAGCCAGTGATGAGGTGCATCGCTTTCTTTATGGCCATCGTGGACAGGTGAGCTATGAGCAATTGAGTGTGCCTGAGATCAATATCCGTTATGGCACAGCCTATCTGCATATATTGTTCAACCGCTACTTTCAGGACATTCTTAATGGTGATGTGCGCGAATCCTGCGCCATAGCAGCATACAATCTTGGCCCAAACCGCTTTTTGCGCCTGTATGGCGCAACCAATGGCCAGGCTGTGGAAAAGATCAACTCCATGAGCGCAGGGGAGTTCTATGCCGATTTGCCACGCAGACTGCCAGCCCGGGAAACCCGATATTTTGTCAACAAGGTGCGCAGGATGAAGGAGCATTACAGCACTGCTCTGCAGCCCCTGTCCAACTGAGACACCAGTTATTTATTGGGAAGACTCCATTAAAACAGCTTGAACCCTGCCAAAAAATGGGCTAAACCCCACACAATGTCATGATGCCGGTTAGACTGGAACTATTTTCCCAGCCGGCGCCTGCCGGAATTCCCATATACCAGGAGTAAAAATGCGAATTAAATTTGTTTTACCAATGCTGGCCCTAATGGCCTTTCTGCTGCCTGCCTGCCAGGAGCAACAGACAGCAATGCCAAAAATAGGCGTTGTGGACGGTGAAAAGCTGATGCGTGACAGCATCCCTGGCCAGGAAGCCATGAAATTCATAGAGGCGCAGCAGAACGGCATGCAGGAAAAACTGGCAGCCCTCCAGGAAAAAATGGAAAAGAATCCCGCTGATGAAGCGGTCCAGCAGGAGTTTCAAAAAGTATATTCAACTTCCATCCAAAAATTGCAGGCCGAGGCACAGAATGCAGCCAACCAGGTTCAGGATGTCATCAAGGCCTCTCTCAATGCCTACAGGGAGCAAAAAGGCTATGACATGCTGATTTACAGCGAGATTATGGCCTCTTACGGCCAGACTGCAGATGTCACAGCCGGTGTCATGGAAGTGATCAACAAGCAGAAGGTCGAATTTAAGCCCATCCAGCTGCCACAGGCGGAAGCTGCGCAGCCGGCGCCAGCATCAGATGCGCCCAAAGCGGCCCAGGCCCAGGACAATGCGCAAAAGGAGCCAGTGGAAGGAAAGGGCAAATAGGTTTTGCAGCAGACAGTTTCATCGCCCCGCAAGGGGCTTTTTTTATGTCATGTGTGCAATCGGAGCATGGCTGGACAGGATGCTTCCTTGCTGGTATAAAAATTTTTACTTGAAGCAATTTCATTTACTGAATGCCCTAGCATTGCCCTGCCGGCCATCGCCCAGGCGCAAGCGCCATCAGCCCGGGAGCCCAAGCGGGCGGCCTTTAAGGCTTTGGATTTTTACAGGTATTCAAAGTTAATCTGCTCTAGTGGAGCATCTACCGGATGGATTGAAAACATGTCTATAAATGCAAAATATGTAATCTTTCAAATATTTTTTTGCTTTTGCATTGCCATTCCCGGCTTGCCCCGGGCTGAATGGATCGATGCTAGGGAGATGTTCTCCATATTGCCGGACAGCATATTTGAAAACACTCCCGAAGGTTTGCCTGAGGCGGAAAAGCAGCAACTGCTCTCCAATGGAGAGTCGGACTTTTGGGAAATTGTGCATGAAAGCCCAGAGGAGATGCTAATCGAAGCTCTCCCTTTCAGGGACAAATCCATGGGGCTGCGTCTTTTCCGTAATCCGGCGGATGGCAGCACCACCGTGGCCATAGGGACCATGGGGGAGCCTGTATGCTCCCTGGAGCTTTGGCGCAGGGATTCATCAGGGCGCCTTGTGCCAGTGGATACGCCGCCAGAGCCGGAGACAGGGGAGTTCTTCACCAAAAAGCACAAACTGCCGGCGCAGGTGAAGAGCTCTGTGCAAATATGTCTTGGCAGAGATGGACTGGTGGCAACGCCCCTGTTCTGGAATCAGGATGGCATGTTGCCTGCGCATCTGGAAAATGAGGTGCTTTTTAACTGGAATGGCAGCGGTTTTGAAAAAAAAATAGTCAGGATCCGGAACGCGGGGCGCTGATCTTCTATTTTTCCAGCCATTTGGCCAGACGTCTGTCAAAATCTGGCATCTCATGGGCCGGTCTTGCATAAAAACCGGCCAAATCCCGCTGTCTGGCCGCCTCCGCCAGGATTACGGCAGCTGCCACAGACACATTGAGACTCTGTATCATGCCACGCATGGGGATATAAAGCTCGCCATCCGCAATGGCCAGCAGTTCATCATCAACACCGCTGTGCTCATTGCCAAGAATGATGGCTGCCGGCTCCAAAAAATTCCAGCCGGCAAGAGGTTTTGCCCCGGGGCTGAAAGTGGTGGCAATGATTTTCATGCCGCGGCCTCGCAGGGCTGCCGCCAGGGATGCGGCATCTGTATGTCTTTCGCTCTCCACCCATTTGCGGGCGGAAGCGGAGCTTTTGCGCCCCAGGGCCGGAAAGGCCTCACGACTGTAGAACAGATGCACCCTGCTTATGCCAAATGCGTCACATGACCTGTAGATGGCAGAGACATTGTGGGGATCATGGATATTGGCGAGCACAAGCGTCAGGTCATCCTGCCTCTGACGCAAAACCTCGGCCATCCGCGCCTGTCTTTCCGGAGTTCTTATTCTGGCCGTAGTATCTTCCCCATCATTCTTCAAATCATCCATATCCATTTTATTCACTGCTCTCCGTATTTTCTGCACCCGGCAACTCCGCTCCAAAGGCCATGGCGGCAAACCCGATTATTTGGCAGGCAAGCCCTTTTCTGGCAGAAAAAACTTTTGAGAGCAAGCATATTGCCAGAATCGCGGTTTTATCCTACAAAAAAAGAAAAAACAGGGCATTCGATTAAAATTTTAACTGGAGCAGCGTCATGTCAAAATTTCGTTTACTGCCCATAATCTTTTTTTCCGCCATTGCCTGTCTGGCCCTGGGCGCCCCTGATCTGGCACTGGCAGCAGAGGGGCATCATCCCACACTGCCAGGCGCGCAGCTTTCGGCTATCTGGGTCATTCCCTTTGCATGCATGCTTCTGTCCATAGCCATCATGCCATTGACGCTGCCTCATTTCTGGGAGCATCACTTCGGCAAGATTTCAGTCTTCTGGGGTCTTGCATTTCTTGTGCCCTGCTTCATTGTTTACGGTCTGGGTGTGGCCCTGTACGAGTTTTTGCATATCATTCTCCTGGATTACATCCCTTTCATCGTGCTCCTGTTCGCCCTGTTCACAGTGGCCGGCGGTGTGCGTCTAAAGGGCACCCTGGTGGGGACGCCGGTGGTCAATACCGGCATTCTTGCAGTTGGCACGATCCTGGCCAGCTGGATGGGCACCACAGGCGCTGCCATGCTGCTGATCCGCCCTCTATTGCGGGCCAATGCGCATCGCCGCTACAGGGTGCACTCCGTTGTTTTCTTCATATTTCTGGTGGCGAATATTGGCGGCTCCCTTACACCTCTTGGCGATCCCCCGCTTTTCCTTGGCTTTCTCAAGGGTGTCAGCTTTTTCTGGACCACCACGCATCTCTTTGTGAAAACCTGCTGCCTGGCTCTTGCTTTGCTGGCCATATTCTTTGTGGTGGACAGCTGGCTTTACAAGAAAGAGGGCAGCCCGGTTCCTCCACATGACCCCAATGGGGCAGAGGAAAAAATTGGCCTGGATGGTTCCATAAACCTGCTTTTCCTCCTGGGCGTGGTTTTTCTGGTGCTCGGTTCCGGCATGGTCAACTGGGGCACATGGATTGAGATCTATGGCGTGCCGGTGGAAGGGCAGAATCTCATGCGCGATTTACTTCTGCTTTGCATGGCTGGCCTGTCCATGAAGTTCACCAGCCGCAAATGCCGCGACCTCAATGGTTTTTCCTGGGCACCCATTGAAGAAGTAGCCAAATTGTTCTTTGGCATCTTTTTGAGCATGATTCCCGCCATCGCCATTCTGCGGGCAGGGACCGAGGGCGCTCTTTCCTCCCTTATCAAGATGGTGTCCACCCCGGATGGACAGCCTGTCAATGCCATGTACTTCTGGCTGACCGGCGCTCTTTCCAGCTTCCTGGACAATGCGCCAACCTACCTCGTCTTCTTCAATACAGCTGGTGGCGATCCACAGCACCTGATGACGGACATGGCCACCACTCTTATTGCCATTTCCGCCGGCGCCGTGTTCATGGGCGCAAATACCTACATAGGCAATGCGCCCAACTTTATGGTGCGCTCCATTGCCGAAAACCAGGGCGTCAAAATGCCAAGTTTCTTCGGCTATATGGCCTGGTCCTGCGGCATTCTGCTGCCCCTGTTCGCAATTCTCACCTATTTTGTCTTCATCTAGTCTCAAGGGGCATCAACTCAAAGGGGCCATGGGGCCCCTTTTCTTTTTTAAGCCAAATTGAAAATTGGGCATCTGCGTGGTTGTCAAACAGGGCAACCGCAATTAAATTATGGACGTGGCGCTTTTGGGCCATGGCATTGGTACGAACATTATAACATGGAGTAAAAAATGAATAGCCAGGTCGCGGCATTGCTCAAGAACCAGGTTAACAAGGAATTTTATTCCGCCTATCTTTATCTTGCCTTCTCCAACTACTATTATGGGGAAAATCTCGATGGCTTTGGGCACTGGTTTCAGGTTCAGGCAAGGGAAGAGCTGGATCATGCCCTTAAATTTTTGAAATATCTGCAGGATAACAATGAAAAAGTGGAACTGAACGCCATAGACGCGCCGAATGTCAGCTTCAGCAATTTTCGTGAGCCACTTACCGCTGCCCTTAAGCATGAGCAGTATGTTACCGGCCTGATTCATGCCATTTTCAGGCAGGCCCGGGAAGTTGACGATTTTCGCTGCTGCCAGTTTCTCGAATGGTTTATTGCCGAACAGGGCGAAGAGGAAAAGAGCACAGGCGATCTGATTGCCAAGTATGATCTTCTTGGTGGCGATGCCAAGGGCCTTTACATGCTCAATTCCGAGCTGAAGGGCCGGCCGCTGGCCACAGAAGAGCCTGCCGCAGCTGAATAGAAGCCAGGGCTGGATAAGTCTGGTCAAAACAGATTTTTAATTGTCAGAAGCCATGTGCAGCGAATATTGCATGTTCGCTGCGCATGGCTTCTTATTTTCATTGACAATTTTTAATCCCATTATGCGCCATGGCGCTCCCGCATTTTTCTTTCCATGCGATCCATAAGCATGGGGGAAAGCAGGCCAAATATGCACAGGGCTATGAGCGTCCAGCAGATGGGTGTGGAGAAGAGAATGGAGGGATCGCCATCACTGAGCATGAGGGAGCGACGCAGACCCCTTTCCCCGATGGGGCCCAGGATAAGGCCGAGCACAATGGCTGTGGCGTTCATGTCAAATTTCCGCACAAGATAGCCTATGCCGCCGAAGATCATCATTATGGCCACTTCCACAATGTTGTTGTGAATGGCATATGAGCCCACGACACATAACAGGAAGATGGCCGGGATGAGTATCGCATCCGACAGGCGTGAAATCTGGGCAAAAACCTTGCAGCCAAGCAGGCCAATGCCAAGCATGAAAAATTGCACCAGCACAAATCCCGCAAAAAATGTATAAGTCATGCCGGCATAGGTGGTGAAGAGTTCCGGACCAGGCTGCAGACCATGGATTATCAGGCCGCCCATGAGTACCGCGGTAACAGATTCGCCAGGGATGCCAAGGGTGAGCATGGGAATCAGGGAGCCGCCGGTGACAGCGTTGTTGGCCGCCTCGGAGCCGGCCACACCCTCAATGGAGCCTTTGCCGAACTCATCCTTGTGCTTTGAAAAGCGGCGCGCCTCGTTGTAGCCAATGAAACAGGCTATGGATGCTCCGGCGCCTGGCAGGATGCCAACTATATTGCCAATAATCCAGGAGCGGATGATGGTGGGGGAGATCCGCTTTATATCCTTGAAGGACAGCGCGAATTTGCTTTTGAATTTTGTGGCTTTGGGTCTGGCCTTTATTTTCTTTTCCGCCAGAATGAGGATTTGCGACATGGAGAAGAGACCGATGAGGGCGCATGTCACGTCCACGCCATTATAAAGGGTACTCTGGCCAAACATGAACCTGGGCACGCCCTCCATGGGATCCATGCCCACGGTGGAGATGAGGAGGCCAATGACGCCGCTCATGAGGCCTTTGAGCATGGATTTTGAGGAGACACCGGCGATTATTGTCAGGCCAAAAAGGGAGAGCCAGAAATATTCCGGACTTTTAAATTTCATGGCCAGCTGCGCCAGTGGCGGTGAAAAGAAATAAAGGGATATGCAGCTGAGCAGGCCGCCGCAGAAGGAAGCGAAGCATGCCACAGTGAGCGCCCGCGCGGCATCTCCGCGCAGGGTAAGCTCGTAGCCTTCTATGGCGGTGGCAGCGGATGCGGGGGTGCCTGGCGTATGGATGAGTATGGCGCTGATGGATCCCCCAAAAATTGCGCCACAATAGATGCCACCAAGAATAATAAGGCCGGTAGCCGGATCCATGCCAAATGTAACCGGCAGGAGCAGGGCCACACCCATGGCCGCCGAGAGTCCGGGCAAGCAGCCAATGGTAACGCCAACAGCTGTAGCCACAGCCATCATGAGCAGGTTTAATGGGGATAGTGCCTGGAGGAAGCCTGTGCCCATCAGTGACAATGTGTCCATTATCAACCTCTAATGGCGGCAGCAGACCGCCATGCAAAAGTGAAAGGGGCCATGCGCCCTGAAAATCGCCAGAGATCCGGCCAATATCGCGTCAAGCGGCATGGGTCGCAATCACGTAGAAGAGATTGCGCGCCGCAAGAGCAGCATCAGTAATATGCGCAAGGCAAGAATAGCATGGAAGGGAGGGGCCTGTGAAGGGACCACAAGGTGGCTAAGGTAATGAAGCTGTCGCGCTTGAAAAAATGTTGCGGATATGGGTAAGGCTGGAGTTTCTAGCCGGGTGGCGGTGTTAAAACTCCAGCCTGGAATGGGCTTATGCCTGCTGGCATTTCTTTTTCAATGTTTCGGCCACTGTCTTGCCCAGGGCATGGCAGGCCTTGAAAACATCCTTGGTGGGACGCCAGAGGCATTTTACTGGATCTGCAGGCATTTCCATCTGCATGGCCGCCAGCTGCTGCTGCAAGTATTTGGGGGATTCGCCAGACCAGCCGCAGGAGCCAAAAGCGCCGCCTATGCGGTTGAGCGGTTTCAGGCCGTGCATATAGCAAAGCTGGGCAGCCACCAGCGGCATTATGCCATTATTATGGGTTGGCGAGCCCGCCAGAACAGCGCCGCAATCCGCCAGCTGGGTCATGATCGCGCTGTGATGATTTTTCTTAACGGACATGATGCGCGTCTGCACGCCGTTTTCCTCAAGTCCGCTGCATACGGCATAAGCCATCTGTTCTGTGGATTGCCACATTGTATCATAAAAGATGAGGGCATTGGGCTTGGGTTTCTGCTCCGCCATCTCGCGGTACATATCGATGATGAAGCGCACGGCCTTTTCGCCCCTGTGGATGAGGCCATGGTCTGGCGCGATCATGTCTATGTCCAGCCCTTCCACCACAGGCAGGGCTTTCAGCACAATGGGGGAGTAGGGTAGCACTATGTTGTAATAGTATTCCTTGATGCGATGCACAAATTCGCCCATGTCATCAAAAGTATCGGTAAAACGGGCGGAACTGGCGATATTCTGGCCAAAAATGTCATTGCTCAGCAACAGTTTGGCCTGAGGCACATAGGAAACCATGCTGTCTGGCCAGTGCAGCATTCTGGTTTCCTGAAAAATGACTTTATAGCTGCCAAGATCGAGGGTGTCGCCGCTTTTCACAGCCTGGATGGGCCAGCCGCGGTCGGCATAATAGCCCTGCATGGATTTGAGGCCGAGCTGGGAGACAAAGATTTTTTCCGGCTTGACGCGCTCGACAATCTCTGCCAGCACACCCTGGTGATCCAGCTCCATATGGTTGCAGATTATGTAGTCAACCTTCTCTGGCGGCATGATCTTGGCAAGGCGGCAGAGAAGGGTGCCTGCATTGCCCGGGGAAACCGTATCCACAAGCGCCGTCTTGTCATCCTTGATCAAAAAAGCATTGGATGTGGTGCCATCGGGGCAGCGGGAATAGCCGTGGAAATCCCTGTGGTCAAAGTCCACAACACCTACCCAGTAAATGTTCTTTTTTATCTCAACAGGCTGCATATTTTAACCCCGTGCTGCTGTTTTTGTGAAATAACCGGCCCCGCGGGGAAAATCCCCACGGGGCCAACAGTTTGCTATATATGCGCGAGGAGCATCATGGTTTGCGTAAAATGCCATTTGACACAGCAATGACCGCAAATACCATTGTCGCACTCAACCATTGAATTGGCTGCTGGCACAACCTCGCAGGCACGTTTTATGAAAAGACTAGATCTTGTTGAACTGATCCTTGCCTACGCCGCAAACGGGGCAGGTCCAGTCATCGGGCAGATCTTCAAAGGCCACATTGTCATGTTCCTTGGGCTCATATTCATAACCGCAAACACTGCATACATAATTGGCTGCCATTTTAAGCTCCTTTGAATTTTATCATATAAGGTTTTTTGAAATTGGCCTGGGAAATAATAGCTGCCCGGGACCAATTTCGGTCAAGGCCATGAGCTGCTTCAGGCGCATAGGCCTTAAATACCCTGCGGAATGTTATTTTTCGGCTTTCCACAGGCCGTGCAGATTGCAATAGGCGCGCGCAATGGCCTTGTTGCCGGTGATGCCTTCAAAGAAGGCCTCGGGCTCGTCATCGGGCGAGAGGTATCTCTTGAAACTGGCGCCATCCACCAAAAGCTCGATCCATTCAATGTGATGCTTTTCTTCCATGGGATGTCTGGCGCTGCCCACTTTCACATGGTAGCCGCTTTTCCAGTTTTCAATTACCGGAACATGCTTTTCCAGAGCGCCATCTGTAGCGCCTTCGACCATGAGCTTCATGGGTTGCCCACAGCAGACCAGCTCGCCGTCGCCTGCATGGACCACTTCCACCATATTGCCACAGACTTCGCATTTATAAACCTGTAAAAGTTTTGTCATATAATGCCTCATATATTTTAATATCGGTTGGGCGGTTTTAGCCCAGCTGCTGGGATATGCCCGTGCAGCAAAACAATTTTGTCGTATCCTCTCGCCATTGTAAAGTTTTTTTCAGGATGGAGAATCATTTTGAGGCAGCTTTTTGGGGCGGATTCCAATCACATTGGGCAAAAGAGCCTTGAAATTGCCAGTCACAAGCAGGGATGGAGCATGCGAGCCGGAAAATTCACGCCGAAGGTGGCTGGCATGGATGAGCATGCCTGCCTGCCCCCCCCCTTCCACATACATCACGGTGCGCACGTCCAGCGGCAGGTGCAAAAGCTGCTGCGCAAAGTTGTAGGCCTCCACAGGCTTGCGTGAATGCAAAAAAAGTATTCGGCCAGAGCCATCCTGGGCAATGGCTGAAATCGAATACAATGGGCCGCCAGGGCTCCAGAGGATTCTTCGCTGGTTATTGATCATGCGATAGTTCTGCACCACCAGATCATAATTTTCAATCAGGCTTTTCCAGTCTGGCTGATCCCTGTCTATGATCATGGCCCCAGGGAGCCCTGGCTTGCGCGGGCCGGCAAGAAAAAAAGATCCAAATCTCTGCATTATGCGGGGGTTATTGATATGGGAGCCAGAGCGCATGTAGCCTGTGCTGGTGCGATTGTCCGGCAGATACATGCTGGCATTGATGGCTGCAAGAAGATTCTTTTCCTTCGCCCACTGATCCAGACTGCGTGGAGCCTTGCCATCCTCACTGCTGGCGCACAGGGTAAAATCAAACCTCTCCGGATCAATTCGCAGAACAGTGAGCTTGGAATCGCTGTCATTTAGTCGAAATTCGCAGAAATCGAGACCTGGCTCAAGATTGAGCCATTGCGCCCTGCCACTGGCATCGACCCCCTGTTTGGGCTCCTCGGCGCCTTGCTGCGCGGAATTTTCCAAAACGGAATTTGCCAATGCCGAAGTCGCAGCCAATAGCAGCAGAGGCAGCAGGAATCTCGCGAGGCAAAGGCGCAGGATGGCAGCCATCCCCGCAGTCATGTTGTTGCGGGTTCCGCAAGGGTCATGGGTTGTTGGCATATTCCATCTGGTAATCTCAGATTGATTTCATTCCCCGTTCCATAAATCTCAATAAATTTTGTTGTTGCATTTGGCAAGCAGATTATATAAGTGTATCTAGATATAGTGATATATAACAAGGGATATGCGGAGTGCGAGCATGAATATTGGCAGGATGATTGCTGAGCGGGACAGGCCTTTTTTTTCACTGGAATTTTTTCCGCCATCGGATCCGGATGCGCTGTCTTGCTTTTTTGAATGCGCGGATGTTCTTGGCGCTTTTAAACCTCTATTTGTATCTGTAACCTATGGAGCCGGCGGCTCAAAAAGCAAAATGACCCTTGAGATCACAGGGGAGCTTGCGCGCAGAAATCTTGTGGCCATGGCGCATCTCACCTGCGTGGGCGCGTCTCCGGAAAATCTGGATACATACCTCGATGAGCTTACTGCTGCTGGTGTAAACAATGTGCTTGCACTGCGTGGAGACCCCCCACGTGACTGTGAATGGGATTGGGAAAAGGGACATTTTCGCCATGCCGCCGATCTTGTGGATTTTATCAGGAAAACACATCCGGACATGGGCATAGGTGTGGCGGCCTATCCATCCCCACACCCGGAATCACCGACATTTGAACTGGATCGGCTGCATACAGCCAACAAAATGGCCATCGGCGCAGATTTTGCCATCACCCAGCTTTTTTTTGATGTGCGTGAGTATTTCTCCCTGGTAAATTCCCTCAAAGCCAGAGATATTGATACCCCGGTAATTCCCGGCATTTTGCCAATCCAGGGATTTAATGCCCTTAAAAGAGTGCTGGCCCTGTGCGGCGTCAATATACCTGCCAAATTTTATCTGGGCCTGGAAGAGGCCAACGCCAAAGGCGGTGTGGAGGCTGTGCGCGAGGCCGGCATTGAGTTCGCATTGCGCCAGATAAGACAATTGCTGGATTTTGGCGCTCCGGGCATCCATCTCTATACCCTGAACAAAAGCGAGCTCTGTAAACGTATAATTGAGGAATCCGGATTTGCCGCAAGTTGAGGGAACAGACCCGGGCTGCTTTGTTTTACACCAGTGACAAGGGTGGTTGGCAATGCATGAGATGGCTGTGGCGCAAAGCCTCATGGCTGTGGCCCTTCAGGAGGCGGCCCGGCAGAATTGCGGGCGTATTCTGGCTTTGCGGGTGGATTATGGCGCCATAGCCGGCATAATGCCGGAGGCTCTTGAATTTTGTTTTCAGAGTCTTGTGGCAGGAACTCCCCATGAGGGGGCGGTGTTGGAGTTGCGACGCCTCCCCCTAAAACTGAGATGCGCCATGTGCAATGCGAGATTTGGCGGAGAGGAACAGGATGCCCTGTGGCAGCCCTGCCCGCAATGTGGCGAGGAAGTTGGCCATATTGTGGAGCAGGGCCGCGAGCTGCTGCTGGCACGCCTTGAGGCAGCGCCACTATGATTGTTTGCCATGCCAGCCCAGAAACAGATTATAGGCCGGATTGCCGGTTTCATCCGCATGAGCATACCCCATTGCCTCCACACGGCGCAGAAAATCCTCAAAGTCGTTTCTCTTGGTTTCCGGCACATCAAAACCCATGAGAACGCGGCCATAATCGGCGCCATGATACCGGTACTGGAATAGGGTTATGCTGAATTCCACCCGCATTGCGTCCATAAAGTTAAGCAGGGCGCCTGGCCGCTCCGGAAAATGGAAGCGCAGCAGCCGCTCATTGGCCACAGTTGGCGAGTTGCCGCCCACCAGATGCCTGAGATGCAATTTTGCAAGCTCATTATCGCTGAGATCGATTACATCCAGCCCCTGATCCCGCAGTTCTGCCAGCAGCTCCGCCACATCCTGGCGCCCGCTGATTTTTATACCGGCAAGCACGCGCGCCTTTTCCGGATCTGAAAAGCGTGTGCAAAGCTCGGTGATATTGCGGTTGCCGATTATTGCGCACAATTTGCGGAAGCTGCCGACCTTTTCTGGAATGGTTATGGCGAGCAGCGCCTCGCGCTCGGCGCCTATTTCGGAACGATCCACCACATGTGCCAGGCGGTCAAAATTCATGTTGGCGCCGCTAATGATGGCTGCGAGAGATTTATCGCGTATCTGGTTGCGCCCCACCCATGCGCGCAGGCCTGCAAGGGACAAAGCTCCTGCCGGTTCGGCCACAACGCGTGTGGCTTCAAAAATGTCCTTTACAGCCCCGCATATGGCATCTGTGTCGACGGTGACAATTTCATCCAGAAGATCACGACAGATGGCGAAGGTCTCCTCCCCAACCTGCTTGACGGCCACGCCATCCGCGAACAGGCCCACTTCATCCAGTGCCACGGGATAGCCCGCGGCTATGGACCTGCGCATGGCATCGGAATCCACAGGTTCAACGCCAATGACACGAATTTCAGGGCGCAAATTCTTGATATAGGCTGCCACGCCCGCTGCCAGACCGCCACCGCCAATGGGCACAAATACAGCCTCCAGCGGACCGGGATGCTGCCGCAGAATTTCCATGCCTATGGTGCCCTGGCCAGCAATGACATCCGGATCTTCAAAGGGCGGGATGAAAATCGCGCCTGTCTGCCGGATCAGATCCAGGGCATGTTCAAAGGAATCCGTAAATGATTCGCCAAAAAGCACAACCTGGCCGCCAAGACGGCGCACCGCACCAATTTTAATGGCCGGAGTGGTCACAGGCATGACAATTGTGGCCTCACAGCCAAGCTTTTTGGCAGAGAGCGCCACGCCCTGGGCATGATTGCCTGCAGAAGCCGCGATTACCCCACGCGCCAGCTCATCGCGGCCCAGTCTGGCCATCTTGTTATATGCTCCCCGCAGTTTGAAGGAAAAGACAGGCTGCAAGTCCTCCCTTTTCAGATAGACTCGATTGCCCAGCAGACGGGAAAGGGTAGTCGCTTCTTCCAATGGTGTCTCCACCGCCACGTCATAGACACGGCTCAGAAGAATACGCTGGAGATAATGGCTGTGATCATGCATTAAAAACACCTTTATTTATATTGAACAGATATAAAAACGGACATTGGCCATGGGTGTACGGGAGTAATTGCAACAATGCGGCCACTGTCGCCTAAAAAACCATCCCCAACCTGCGGGCGCGGGCCAGAAGCAGTGGCGGCAATGGAGCCACGCCATCAAAATCGGCATAAGTGGCCAATCCCGGCACCAGGGCCCGTGTTACATGAAATGGCATATTCCGGCGGCTGATATCAGCATAGACTGGCATAAGCCCATTCGCCTCCAGGGTCTTTTCCAGAAGCGCAAGATTGGCCTCAATGCCAGACAGGCTGTAGTCCGGCAGGTCTTCAAGCCATACCAGTGGCAGGCGCCAGTCTGGTGGCCTGGTTGGCTGGCCAAAGGGTGCGGGCGTGGCCCAGGAATAGGGCCAGGGGGTCTCAGTCAGTGCGCTTAGGGCAGCCCTGGCGCCACATAGGCCAGAGCCTGTGGCCTGGGCTATGCCACCATCGGGCGCCACGACAAAACAGCGGTATGCGGGCAGTCCAAATTCTGTGTGCAGATCCTGAAAAAGGGGATGGATGCGCCGAGCCGCATAATCATCCAGCAGCCCCTGAATGCGTTCATCCCGGCTGCGGATGCGAAAACAGGTGTCCGGGCTAAAAGGGGTTGTGGCATGGGCGTGGCGTTCCAGCACTTCAAGCAATGCGGCCAGTCTGGCCTGTGCGCGAGTATTGCCTGCTGCCAGGCCGGTGGAGCCGGCATCCTCAAAAAAATCTGGTTCATCCAGATTTGCAAACAGGAACACGGCGGAAGCTGGCACATATATTTTTTGGCCGGCCGCATTTTCTGACGGTAGCCAATGCAGCCGAGCCTGGCGTGATATTTCCGGAGCGCCCAGAGTGACTGGATCAATAGCCTGATCTCCAAGCTGTGCATGGGATTGGCGTTCAAGTTCCATATCCCTGCCCGTAACCTGCAATTTGTCAATGGATGCATAAGCGCAGGACCGCTCCACAATTTCCATGAGGCAGGATGCCCTGGCCGCTGCAAGGGAAAGGCCGCGGCCATAGGCGGTGGCAATGCCGGAAAGCGTATGGGCATTGCGGCCATTTGTGATTTTTAAATTCAATGGCCATTGCCGCAGCAGGGCGATGGGAGAGAGGGAGGCTTCGTGGCGCATTTCCGGAAATGTCGCCAGTTCCGATTCGGTAAGATATTCCAGGGCCGCAGTTGCGGTTGCCCGGGCATCGGGCACGCTTTCACCTGTGGTATCTGCCATACCGGCCCGTAAATCCGCAAGAGTTGTGCATCCGGCCACAGGCTCGGGGTCGGGTGATACAGATATGGGCAGGGGTTTGTGGGCATGAATGTTTTGAAAAAAGCATTCACGAATCTGCAGGCTGTCCTCGTGACCGCTGCCAAACAGAATTGGCAATGGAGTAAGATCAGTTTGTGGCGCAAGTTCAGGCCGTTCCTTTTCAAAGGCAATCCTGCCCGTCTTTGCCAGCTCAAGCATCAGGCAGGCGAGCAGTCTGGCTCTGTCTGTCTGCTCAGGTTTGCATTCTTTGGCCAGATCAAGGAGTGCAGCATCAGGCAGATCGGCCATTAATTGCAGCACATGCCTGTGCAAAAATGTGTCGTGGGGCCGTCCCACCAGAATTTGCAATGCACTGTCAAATTCAGGCTCCGGTTTGGGAATGCAGCAGAAAAAGCCTGTGGTGGCCCTGGTGGATGCATGTTCGTATGAATATTCGAGAACAGGCTGGGAAGTATTTGCGGGCATATGGCTAACAATAAAATGAAGCGGGCCAGAGGCCCGCTTGCATGAGAGATTGAGCAGCCGCAAGGGCTTTGCCAATTAACGTTTTGAGTACTGGTAACGTGCTCTGGCGGCACGCAGACCGTATTTTTTGCGTTCTTTTTTACGGGCGTCCCTGGTCAGAAAACCGGCTTTTTTCAGTACTCCGCGCAACTCCGGATCAACAAGTAGCAATGCTCTGGAGATGCCATGACGCACTGCTTCCGCCTGGCCTGTGACTCCGCCGCCTGAAACGCGAACGCGGACGTCAAGCTTGTCCGCAAGACGGGAGAGGGCCAGTGGCTGGCGCACGATCATTTGCAGTGTCTTGCGGGGAAAGTAATCCTCACAGGCGCGGCCATTGACAGTTATGGCTCCAGAGCCGGCGTAAATGCGCGTACGCGCTGTGGCGGTTTTGCGGCGGCCTGTGCCGTATTCAAATTTTTCGCTCATGCCTTAAGCTCCTTGAAAAGGCAGTGTCAGAGGCTGTGGTTTTTGCGCCTGGTGCGGGTGATCCGGACCGACATAGACCTTGAGTTTTTTCAGCATGGCGCGGCCAAGCCTTGTTTTTGGCAGCATGCCGCGCACCGCGAGGGTAATCACCCTGTCGGGATGACGGGCGAGCATGGCTTCAAGCGATGTCTCCTTGAGGCTGCCCACCCAGCCGGAATGGCGGTAATATTTTTTCTCTGTCAGCTTGTTGCCGGTGACCCGGATTTTTTCGCAGTTCACAACAATGATATAATCCCCGTTATCCATATGTGGGGAATATTCGGGCTTGCACTTGCCGCGCAGACGATTGGCAATCTGGCTTGCAAGACGGCCAAGCACCTTGTCGCTGGCATCCACCACATACCATTTGCGGTCAATGTCCCGGGGTGTCAAACTATATGTTTTCATTAATGGCTCCTTACATTGCCTGCTCTCTACCAGATGGGGATGAACCGCCGCTTAACGGGGAAAAGCCACAGCGCATCCGCATAATTGCACAGGAATGAAGCACATATCTCAAATATGCTCATCTGTCAATGCACAAATCCAAATATCCGGCGCCATGGATTGTGTTCATACAGGCCAGCGCGGCGGCAATGGCCTGTCATGCGGGCATGGGGGCGTCCAGTTTCGCGCTGTCCCCAAGCCAGGGATTGAAATATCCATATCTCAGCCAGGGACAGCATTTTTTCAATGCCCGCATAAAATCAAGGGTGCCCATAGGTTCCGCTGCCGGCATTCTTTTTCTGTACCAGGCAGGATCAATATTGAGATTGCGCCATTGAATCATGGCCACACCGCAGGTTCTCACCAGATCGGACAGGTATTCCAGCTCTGGCGCCGTATCGGTGATTCCCGGGAAATAGAGGAGATTTAATGAGACAAAAATCCCTTTTGAGCGGGCTATGCAGATTGATTTTCGCACATCGGCAAATGAATAGCCGCGGGGCCGGTAATAGGCCTCGTAATTTTGCGGCATTGCGCTGTTGAGACTGACGCGCAGCGAGGTGAGCCCGGCATCCGCAAGCATGGCCACCCCTGCGGGATTGGAGCCATTGGTATTGCAGTTTACTGTGCCATGGCCGCCATTGTCCCTGAATATCCTTATGCTTTCCGCAAGAAGGGGCGCATTGACAAGGGGATCGCCCTCGCAGCCCTGACCAAAAGAATAGATGGGACGGACCTTTTCCCTGCTTTCATGGATGCGCATTACCTCGGCTATCTCCTGGCTGCTGGGAGTGAAGGCAAGGCGGCATTGGGGTGTTTCGGCCACAGGCGCATCCTGCTGTGGGGCGGAAATGCAGCCAATGCACGCGGCATTGCAGGAGCGGGCTGTGGGCAGCGGCGCTTCATATCTGCCAAGTGCGAAGTTACGGGCAGCCGGGCAGGCATAGCGGCGCACGCAATTATTGATGATGTGACCCACAAGGCGATTGCGGGGAAACTGGCGCAGAAGTTTGGCGCTGCCGGCGGTAATACCGCGCAAATTCGCGGCGGAAAAAAACTGGCGGCGATCCTCATCCACCTTGCTGGCGCAGACCCAGAATTTGCCTCTGGCATATCCCACCGCCCCATATGCAAAAAGGGGCAATGTAGGCGCGGCTGCATCTTCATGATATGCCGGATGGGCCGAGAGGGTATGCCCTGGCGCGGCGAAGGCTGCCACCGCCAGGCCAGGGCCCTCCCTGTGACTGCCGTCCACGGGATTCAGCCCGGCTGGCCTGCGCCCCGGCAACAGAAAAAGATCGCTGGAGGCTGGCAGGGGCATTAGCTCTTCCGGTTCCGGCCGGCGAAAGCCCGGTCCGCTCTGGCACAGCATCAGCAGTGTGGGATGATCGCGGATGTTGCCAGACCTGTCCGCATATACCAGACGGGGAGCGTCTCTCATTGGCAATCCTTGAAATGGCTTGCATCAATGTATATAAATACAGGGCGATCGTAATAAGGGGTGTGGATAAAAATGTTTTTTCTGATGCTGTTCATGTTTTTTTTCTTTTTGGGTTTTGCGGTGATGTTTTATTACCTTGTGCACCGTATTGATGGCCAGTTCCAGGTGCTGGGCGAGGAGCATGCCCAGCTGCGGGTGCTGTTGCGGGCTGTGGAATCCCGCCTCGACAAACTGGAGAGTGAACGGGATGACACAGACCAGCCGATTTCTGTCAGTGCAATGGCGGATGCAGCCGGCCACGATCCCCTTCTGCATTTGAGCTTTGAAGAGCCGGTCAATCCCGCTGCCCCTGCCGATCCGGGGCTTGAGCTGGATTTTGCGCCGGAGCCCCGTTGCCGCGATGCCGGCTTGTAAGCCAGGGCGCAGTGGGGGAGCAAAGCACCCTCATCGCCATAGTCGGCTTCATATATCTGGTTAATTTCAACAGGTTTCCGCGTCAACCCGGGCAATGACACGCACACAATTATTTTTGCGGTGGGGAATGCGCATTTGCGCTGGGCTCCTCCTTGTATTCATGTTCTTTCTGGGGATTCTCTACTGGTATCTCCAAAAAAATCCAGTCGAACTGGCCAACAAATATCTTGCCGATATTTCTGCGCGCACAGGGTTGCAATTTTCTTTCGGGGCCGTTGATGTGACCCTTCTTCCTTTGCCGGCCATAGCAATCAGTGATCTGGCCATTAAAGGCGACAAGCTCGATTTCACGGTATCCTGGCTGCTTATGCGTCCGGCCTACATGCAAATTCTGCGTGGAAATTTTTCGCCAGGCCAGATAATACTTTTAAGACCCAGGCTCAATGCGACAACAGATTTGCCCCTTTCACGCCCAGGCGACTGCCTGAGGCTGGTAACGCGACATCTGGACAAGGCCGGTGGCGAAGATGCTTTCATCGACAATCTGTCCTGCGATGTGGACATAGCCCAGGGAGAGGCTGTTATAAAGGGGAGGGATAATTCAAGGCTCCTTTTCAAATCCCTGCAGACAAGAATGGCTGTGGAAAGCGGCCTTAGACTTGATGGCCAGTTCAATCTTGCTGCAGTGCGTCTTGAAGAGGACAATGAATGCCTGGCAGCCATAGAGAATTTAACCATCACCGGCAAGGGCTCGCCGGCATATATCCTTACAGATAGCCGCAATTTGAAGATTGGCGGCCATATGTTCATCAAGGACGTTGCCAGCGATATCCATGTGCAGCTGGAGCTGAATGGCTCAAAGGCCGCCTGGAACAGTTCCTTGTCCCTGGCTGGAGATCTTGACCTGGCCGGCACGGCTGTGCCTGTCTCACTCAGCGGCAGGGCCAGCCGCGTCGCGCAGAGCCAGAGGATAAGGCTGCGTGGATTTGAATGGCAGCTTGATTGCGACAGCGGCAGATTTGACGGCTCCCTGCGATTGCCAGAACACAAGGATGGCTTTGCCCTTGCTGGGGAACTGCAGGCACACAGGCTCAGTCTGACCCAGTGGCTGGGATTTGCCCGCAATCTCGCCCCTGGTCTGCAGCTGGCTCTGGACAATATTGTCAATGCCAGGCTGCGCTTTCGCATTACTCCCAAAGGCTTGCAGGTATCGGAAATAGAAGCGGAATGCCTTGGCTCGGTATTCACTGGGCATGGATCTGTCGCCGAATGGGCCAAACCTGTGGTGGCCCTGGATCTGAAATCCGCAAAGGCAAATCTGGGCCTCGCTGTGCCGGAATCCCTTGGCATTTCCCCGCTTGCTCCGTCATTTCCCTATCCGCCCCTCACACCAATGCCGGGCAAGCCCCTTGAGCCAGGAGAAACCGGGATAGGTTATGATGTGCGTCTGGCCGCTGCCAAACTTGTTTATGGACCTCTGCTGCTGGAAAATGCCAGTTTGAGGATTTATCCGGGCAAAATGGACAAAACCGGCCTTGAGGATGTGCTGCTGGATGGCAAGGCATCCTTTTATGGCGGCAATGTAACAGGCAGTTGCATCCTTGGTGCGGATAAAAGCCTGCCCATAAGCATCACTGCCACAGCCAGGCAGGTAAATGGCGCGCCACTGGGAAAGGCGATGCCCCTGTTGCCGCTGCGGCAGGGACGCTATTATGGCGATGTGAAAGTCATGAGCAGGGGCAAGAAGCTCAATATGTTTCTTGCCAATCTGCGGGGTCAGATCTCCGTTAGCGGTGACAAGGCGGCTTTACCGGGGCTGGACGGAATTTTCACGCGCCTGGAGGCTGCCGTGGCCCTGGAAGGCGCGAATTTTGACGGAAAGCGCGCCGGTTTTACTGGCAAATGGCGCGGGATGCTGAAGAATTCCGATTATGAGGCCAGAGGCGAGCTAAATGGCAGATTGCTGTTTGGCGCGCATGGCGTGTCTTTCAGCGACCTGCCTGCTGAAGGCAGCCTTCTGGCCATTAAGGAGTTCGGCCCTTTGCCGGAAGGCACAAAGGCGACGCTTAAAGGGCGAGCCAGATGTGATTCCGGCAATTTGGAGGTTGAAAAGTTTAAATTGGCCGTTGTGGGGATAAATGCCAGTGGCAACGCGAGCATTACGGGTGGAGGTAAATTCTCCGGCAAATTTCAGACAGAAAATGTAAATATTGAGCAGACATTGGCAAAATTGGGAATTGGCGGGGTCCAGGTTCCCTCTGCCATGCGCACGGCAACCCTGGCTGCGGATTTTAACGGCAACCAGAAGCAGATAAAACTGGGGAAAATTCGCGCCCGCGCAGGCCAGCTGGCAGTCAGCGGCTCCTTGAGCTGCCACAAGCGCAATGACAAACCTTTCTTTGAATTTTCCCTGACTGCGGAGAAGGCGGATCTTGAAAACCTTACAGCCGGCAAAAAAAGCTCTCCCAAAAATGGCAAATGGGATTTTGGCTTTTTAAAAAAATTTGCGGCCACAGGCGAGCTGCGTGTGAATGAGCTTCTGGCCTGGGGCGTAAAGGTGTCCAGTCTGAAGATGCCCATGCGACTGGATGGCGGGCGCCTGACTCTGGGGCCCAACACAGCCACATTTTATGGAGCGCCCATGCAAAGCCGAGGCAGCATGGACTTCAACAGAGGGGTGGCTTTCAAGAGTATTTTTGCAGTCCATGATTTTGACCTGGGCGCTCTTGCAAAGGACCGCAAAATTAATGGCGTTTTGAAAGGCAGGGGCAACCTGGATGCCAGGCTGGAGGCAACCATGACCGGTCCTGGGCAGATGCCTGGCGTGCTTGGCGGGGACTTTAGCTTCAGCATGCGCAATGGTTCCTGGCAGTCATCAAAAAAGGATGGCTCAGCGGATGGCAAGCCAACCGTGTTCACCAGGGCGCAGGCCAGTGGTAAAATTGAAAAGGGCGTCCTGCGCAGCAATGATTTTGCGATGACAGGGCCAGGCATGGAGGTATCCGGGGGCGGCTGGCTCAATCTTGGCACAAAACAGATTGAATGCAGCCTGAATGTCAATATGAAAGGACTGCCTGATTTTCCCTTGCGAGTGTATGGGCCACTTGGCCAAACCAAAACATCCATAGGCGCCGGTAAAATGGTGCTCAATGCCATTGGCGGCATTACCACCGGCTTTATCGATATTTTGGGGGGAATTGCCGAAGGCGCCTTAAAAATCTTCCGTTAATATCCCGGTGCTTGCCATTTTTTATGGTCAATGTCTGCAATAATAGCCTGATTTGTCAATCAGGCTGCGATATGGCGCATGATTGTTGAAAACAGACATCGTGGCCGGGCGTGAGAGCGGCCGTGTCGTCCAGTAATGCTTTTGCGTTTTTAAATGCTCCTTAACCGCCTTGCGCCAATTACGCGGATGGATTTGCCAGCAAATCCGTTGCTGTGTAGCGTAGGGACGCATGGCTGGAATTGGGACAATTTCAGCTGATACCTGCCATATGCCCTCTTTTTTATTTGCATTTATCCAGATTTATGTCTAGAGTTTATCTGCAATCTTGCAAGATTTGGTATTTAAGCCAACCATGTTGCTTCGGGCGGCATGGCTGCGTGCGCCCCTGCGCAATAAGCCGATACGGCTGTTCATAAACGCGGTATCCAGATCTTCTAGATTGCGGGGGGAATTTTATGGGAAGTTTCATGAAGGGCATGACCTTCACGATGGAAGGGAAAGAGTACGAGGTATTGGCTGAGGGCACAAATGATCCATCTTCCTGCCTTGTCTATGTGCTGAGGCATGAGAAAGAGACCGCTGATCCTGTGTCCATTCGCATGTGGAAAGCGGAAGCCCGTCTTGCGCGCGGCGACATCATGATCAATGGCTATGACGATGAAAGCCGCAATGGCCAAAAGGATACTTTCTATCCTCCTGTGGCCGATCCGCTGGAACAGATCGCGGAGCTGAAAAAGCGCATCCATGCCATAGAGCAGCGCAGGCTTTCGCTGCTGAAGGTTGACGACCCGCGCGGCCAGGTTCTTTTGCAGGATAATGTTGTTCGCCCAAATAAAACATTTGATATCTGGACATATACCAGATCGTCTGGCGACAGCAGCAAAAAGGAACAAAATATCCAGTATGTCAAAATAAGGGGGATAATGCTGGTTATTTCCAACAAGACCAGCCAGCCAGAACATTTTTTGTTTAATATCACAGACCAGATGCAACCCTGCTGCCGCATAGCCGGAGATACCCTCTCCTCAGAGGGAAAAATCAAGATAGATTTGACGCCTAAAATCCAGACCATACAGGGCTCTCGCACCCGCATCCTCAATGATACTCTCTCAGGCAGAATCGAGCTTACCGTGGAGCTTGGCGTGGATTGCAAATTTGCTGCCGGCCTGATGGCCATCAATGCCAAAATTGTCCAGGCCTCCTATATCCGCGAGGTAAATGGCCCTGGCCTTAAAATGAACAGGCTTGCCTTTCCGGAAATGGGCGAACACATGATTGCCATAGAGGGTGTTTGCTTGGATATATATACCGCAGGGCCTGAGCAGCAGACCGCCCCACTGGCAAATATTGCATAAGAGCATAGCTCTCATGGCAAAAAACCCCGCAGAGATGCGGGGTTTTTTGATTCAGCACAGGCAAGCGCTTTCCGTTGCCTGCAAGCAATTAAAAAATGGAAATAAAGCCGGGCGGCAAATTTGGACTTTTGGCCCTGGGAGCTCAGGCTTTCCAGATTTATTCACGTCTCTTTTTTTGCAGCATGAATTGTCATAGCCAACTTTTGGGAGCAAAAACTTTTAAGCGTGGCAACTTTTGTCGCTCTCAAGAAGTGATGCACTCAACTTGGATATTCCCAAGAAAAGTGATGCTAACTTATAGTTACACCAAGAAAAGTTTCACATAAGTTTTCTTTCACTCTAGAAAAGCGATGCTAAAGTTTTAATATATCAAGATATTCATACATTAAACTTTTATACTCTCTTCTAACGTGTATAAAAAAGTTTTTTACCTATCAAGTTTTTACTATCATAACTTTTAAAGTATCTATTATATATCAGAAATTAATATTGGAATTTAAGAAAAAAGATTGATAATTATAAAATTATTATTGACTTAATTGTTGCAGTTAAATATTTAAAAAGCACGGATGGAGGTGAATATGAATAAGGGCGCTATTTATAAACAGTGTATTGATAGCCTTTGGCGACAGTATAAGCTTGTAATCTTGATATGTGCTTTATTGACCATGCAGGGATGTGCCGTGGCAAAGCAGGTGACTGGCCCGGATGGACAGCCCATGTATGCCATAGACTGTTCCGGCGCCTATCTTAATTCCGGTCATTGCCTGGAAAAAGCCGGCAAGATTTGTGGGGAGGGTGGATACGAGATTTTGGGCGGCTACGGGGCCAATCAGGGCGTCATGGCCAGTGCCGGTACCTACGGGCTTTTTAGCGCTCCAATCATAAACAGGGAATTGTGGGTGCGCTGCAAGGGGGCTGCGCGGCCCGCAATGCAACCGGAAAGGGATAACAGTATTCAGCAGTGAAAAGATGGGTGTGGAAATCGTAGAAAATTTTTACTTTTATGCAGGAGAGAGGATTATGAACTGCGCCACTTGTGAGATTTTAAAAAACAATTACCAGCACAGAAACCATCGCGATGGCACATTTTATATGCAACCGGTCAAGTTCCCTGCTGTGCTGCATGATCGCATGGGGTGTGTGCTGATTACGGCGGAACATTTTAATTTGCTCCAGAGTATGGGCACAATAAAAATATCCCATGCGAAAAATGGTGATAAAATGAATATCAAGGGTGGCATCGCAAATTTACAGGGGTATAGTCGTTGCTCCAATGTCACACTGTGCCCTGGCCACAGGCAGAGATAGCCTGGAATATTTTATAAAATTCCCTATACTCACTCCAAAAAACCAAAGACCCCGCAGCAATGGTTGGTGCGGGGTCTTTGGCATTTCAGGTTGTTGCTAAATTTAAATCAGGCATTTTCCTCGGCCACCAGCTTGTCCAGAAGCTCTTTGGCCTGTGAAAATTCGGGATTCATCTCAAGCGCTATCTTCAGGCAGCCCTTGGCCTTGTCCTTGGTGATGCCGGTGGCGAAAACACGGCCCATGTTATAGGCTATATTGGCCGAAGCATTGGGCAAAGCCGGGTTGAGGGAAAATGCCTTGAGCATGGCGCGGATGGAATTTTCCTTCTCCTTGTGCTCATAATAGGCCATGGCGATATTGTAATACAGTTCCGCCGAATTGGGCGCGATTTTCAGGGCGCGCTGATATTCCTTGATAGCCTCAAACGGCTTGCCCTGCCTGCGCAGGGAAATGCCCAACTGGTTGAAGGTAGTGAGATCGTCGACAGTCAGATCATCACCTTTGAGATCCAGGCATTTGCGCAGATATTTTTCCGCCTGGGCAGGATCGGATTCCTGCAGGGACATGGCGATTTTTTCGGCAACGGCGGCCACCTGGGCCATGGCATCCTTGAATGTGCGATTCATGGCGCCATCAAAAAGCTCCTTGGCCGCGTCGGTATTGCCCCTGGCCATCTGCAGCTCGGCCATCTCCATCTTGCGCTGGCTGTTCAGGGGCGAAAGCTCATCCAGACGCTTGAGGTATTCGTACTGCATGTCCGGATTATTCTTTTCCTTGGCCAGATCAGCCAGTTTCTGCAGAGGCTCCATATAGTTTTCAGACTGTTTGGTCGCCCTTTCATAGGCAGCCTGGGCCTTGTCCTGCTCACCGGCAAGACGCAGGGCATCGCCCATCACCACATAACCGGCGGCACTGTCCGGTTTAACCTCCAGCACCTTGCGTGTTATCTTGAGGGCATCCAGGCCAATATTGCGCACAATAAAGGTGCGCGCCTTGTCCAAAAGCTGTTTTACAGCGCTGGGCGGCTTGAGGGATGTGGCCATTTTTTCCATCAGATCGACGCTGCTGATGGGTTTTACAAGGATGTTGTCCACACCGGCCTCATGCAGAAGCATGAGCCGCCCCTTGTCCGCATTGCTGGTCATGGCAAAAATACGCAGCTGGGGAAAACTCTCCCTGAACTGGCGGATAAGAAAATTGGTGTCCCCTGTGCCGCTCATGGTACGTTCAATGAAGAGGGCTGTGGTTCGTTTGGCTGTCATGTCATCCGTTATGGCCTTGAGCACGCGCGATGGATCCGGGAAATAATCCATCATGCCGCTTTTGTTCATGGCCAGACTTTTGACAGTGTTGCGCAAAAGCGCCAGAAAAGTCTGATCATCGGTGACACAAATAAAATGGCCATTCTGTTTGGTGAAAAATTCACGCACTACAGCCTGATGCTTGCCCTGCACCTGTTTTTTCTGAAAATCGGCAAATGCCATGAGCGTCTCCGAAACTATATAATTATTTAAGCACCTGAAAAGCTACTTTATTTGGCTTGCTCTAGCAAGTGGGAGAGGGATATGCAAAAGCCGGTTCCGCTCTGGGCGAAGCCGGCATTGGGAGCAGGATAAAGGTGCAATACCCTAGAACTGCATGCGGGCAATTTCCTTATAGGCCTCCAGTATCTTGCCGCGCACAGCGCTGGTCAGTTTCATGGCCATGCTGGACTTTTGCATTGTGATCATCAGATCGTGCACGTTCTGTGTGCGGCCGGATGCGAAATCTGTTATTGCCTGGGCCTTTGCGGTCTCCAGCTCATTCACCTTGTTGAGGGAATTTTTTATGGTGTTGGTAAAGCTGTTGTCTTGTGTGACCGCCACATGCTTTTGATCCGGATAGCTTATGAAATCGGCCTGGGCGCCAAAATTTTCTCCCTTGTCCACCCTGTCGCGCAAGAGGGACTGGTCCAGCGTGCGCGAAAACAGATTCTGTTTGGTTACAGGCGAGCCCTGCCTGAGCGAGCTTTCCACCTTGTTGAAATGCGCCACAGCATCCGAATATGCCTTGAAGCCTGTTGACTGTATGTTCATATCCTGCTCCTTTATACTCAATCTCTCTCAATCGGAATAATCCGGCGGATATCCGCCATCCCCCCAAATCTGTCCACTAGGCCTTGCCTATCTCAAGGGCCTTGTTGAACATGCCCTTTAATGCCTCCACTGTGGTGACATTGGCCTCATAGTTGCGCTGAGCCGTCATAAGATTGGCCATTTCCTCCACCACATTGATGTCTGGATAGGACACATAGCCCTCGCTGTTGGCATCGGGATGTCCAGGCTCATAGACCTGCTTGAGCGGTCTTGTGTCCTGGGTGATGCCCAGGACGCGCACACCCTGAAGTTCGCGATCCAGCGCGGAACGCATATGCACAGAAAAAGGGTCATCAACATCTGTTGCAGCCTGTACCACAGAACGCCTGCGATATGGACCGCCGAGAGGCGTGCGTGTGGTTTTAGCATTTGCCAGGTTCATTGCTATGGTATTGATGCGCGTGCGATCGGCGGAGAGGCCGGACGCGCTGATGTCCATCGCTGTGAGAAAATCCATGCTCGCCTCCGGCTATGCCTGCTTGGCATCCTGAATTATTGTGGAAAGACCTTCAAATGACTTGCTTATGACCTGTGTCAGCGCCGTGTATTGCAACTGGTTTTTGGCATGTTTGGCCATTTCCTTATCGATATTCACCCGATCCTCGCCATGAATTTGACGGGGCTTGAACTGCTTTGACCATTCCGGACCAAAATTGTCAGGATTGAAAGCCGCCGGCATATGCCCCTCACTGGTGGTGGACATGCGTCCGCGCATATCCAGCCCAAGGGCGCTCTGCAATTCTTTTTCAAAAGTAATTTCACGCGGCTTGTAGTTTGGGGTTTCAATATTGGCCAGATTGCTGTGAATAACATTCTGCCTTTGCAGCTGCATATCCATTACACGGCTTATAAGGCCAATCTGGCTATTGAACATTGATTTCATATAACCTCCCGCAGAGAAGCCGGAAAATGCCAGCAACCATCTGCCAAATTTTCACCATTTTTTACCTGTGAATAGCAAATGATGTGCCACATGAATAATAAATATAAATTTCAGGTGGTTATATATAGGGATAGCAATTTTGACGGGCTGCTGTCCGAATGCTGACGCCAGATTATCGGCTCTGGCCCATTTTCTGGGCTATGACAAGACCGGTTATGACAAGGCATATGCCGGCAAAGGCGGTAAAGGTAAGGGGCTCATGGAGAATTATGGCTGCGGTGACAATGGTGACCACAGGCACAAGATAGATATACATGGAGGCCGCAACGGCCCCCAGCGCGCGTAGTGTGAATGTCCAGGTGGCAAAGCAGATGGCGGAGGCACCCATGCCAAGAAAAAGCATATTCAGCAGGTTTGTGGGCTCCACAAGCTCGCCGATTTCAACATGAAATCCTTCATGGATCACAAAAGGCAGCATGAAGATCAGACCATAGAAAAAGATGCGCCTGGTGGTTTGCAGGCTGCCATGCCCGGCAACTGCGAGTTTTCTGGTTATAAGCGAATAGACTGCCCAGGCCATGGCGGCCATCAGGGCCAGAATGTCGCCAAAAGGGCTCAACTGAAAGCTTGCTCCATTGTGGCTTACCAGGAGAATGCCAGCCATGGACAGCAAAAAACCGACAAAAAAACCTGGTGCGGGCTTTTCGCCTGTATGTAGCAGCCAGGCCAGCAGAGCAGTGAAGAATGGCGCCGCTGTGACGATTACGCCGACATTTGTGGCAAAGGTATAGGTGAGGGCCACATTCTCAAGTAAAAAATACAATGTGACGCCGCTTAGGCCGGCTGCAGCAAAAAGCGCCTCATCCCGTAGATTGTTTGGCCAGGAAAATCGCGGGCAGAGCAGACAGAGAACCACCCAGCCAATGCCAAAGCGCAGAAGAAGTATTTCAAGAGGTGTGAATGCGGCCAGAAGTATCTTGGTGGAGATGAAGGTGATGCCCCACACCAGAATGGTGCAGATGGCGGCAATGTGGCCAGCAACCTTTATATTATTAAAGATGTTCATGACTGCCGTGACCGGAGAGACATGACGCCCTGAATTGCCCTGGAGTCAGTCCCATGGTGTTTTTGAAGCATTTGTTGAAATGGCTTTGATCATAAAAGCCTGTATCCATGGCGGCTTGCAGCGGGGAACATCCATTTTTGAGGAGTGATCTGGCGGCATCAAGGCGCACAGCCTCAAGATAGCGGTAGGGGGTTATGCCGCAAATTCCGGAAAAGAGGCGAATCATCCGGAATTTACCCAGTCTGGCGCATTCCGGTACATCGTCCAGTGTAATCTGTTCAAGACAGTTGTTTTTTAAAAAGCGGCATATGGATTGCACAGCGGCCGACTCCCTTTCTTTTTTTCCACTCTGGCGCCTTGTGGACTCCAAAAAGACAAGTTTGCGGAGGAGATTGCCGAGTTTTGCCAGGCTCTGGACCTGATTTTTTCCCCATGCATCTGTGATTGCCAGAAATTCGCCAACCATGTCAGGGCATTCATAAATGATTTTTGAAAAGCTGATCCTTGCCGGCAAGGCTGGGACAAGGCCATGCAAACCACGCATGTATGCCGGCGATATGTGCATGCAGAACCATTCGCCATCATCTCCGCAGCTGCTATTGCAAGAATGCGGCAGCCCCGGGTTGATGGCCACAAGCTGCCCGGGTTTAATGCGCAGCTCCTTTTGGCCGCAGCGCATGAATTTATCTCCGGACAGCAGGCAGCCAAGCAGGTAGTGGCTATGAAAATGCGGCGGAAAAGTCCGCTGCATAATTTGCATGTGACAGATTTCTATATCTGGCGAAGGCTGTCGGAGTATGGTGGTGCATATGGCCATTATTCAAACCTCTCCAGCCATTGTGGCCGTTCTTGGGACAGCGGTCTTGTATGATATTGCATGATCAAAGAAAATTTCAGGCATAGCCTGTAAAATGCCTGCAAGCAGGCCAGCCGAAATCAAGGCGCAAGAAAATCAGTTTGGCTCGCCAGAAGATTAAAATGTGGGCTGGAGAGGGGAGTGCTGGATCAGACGGGGATCTTATCCGTATTGACACCCAGAAGAAAGCCCAGGAGGCCCTGGTGCGGGTCAATGATGTCATTGTCAAAAAGGACAAAATACGATCCCATCCTGGAGCCTTGCAGAACAGGATGGAAAATACGGTGACCAATCTTGCCATCCAGTCAGAAAATATGCAGGCCGCAGAGGCGCGAATATCCGATGCGGATGTAGCCACTGAAATGACGCAGTTTGTGCGCAATCAGGTGCTTACACAGGCGGCGATGGCCATGCTTGGACAGGCCAACAGCTATCCGCATATGCTGGCTGGCCTGATTAATGGCTAGAAGTCATTTAATTAAATACGGTACGACTTCTAATCTTTCCGTCCTTTTGGATGATCCTGCAGGCCCAGATCCACCAGTTTCTGAACCAGGGCGGGAAAATCCATGCCTATGGCTGCAGCCTCCTGTGGCACAAGGCTTGTGGATGTCATGCCCGGCAGGGTGTTTACCTCCAAAAGCACAGGACCCAGCTCGTCATTGAGTATGAAATCGGCGCGACTGCAGCCCTGCAGGCCAAGTGCCGCATGCGCCTGCAATGCAATTTCCTGGATTTTCAGGGTGGTCGCATCATCAATTGGCGCGGGACAGGTTTCCTTTGAGCCGCCTTTGGCATATTTGCTTTCGTAATCAAAAAAATCGCCGGCAACAGGCTCGATGAGAACAGGTGGGAGGGCCGTATTGCCCAATATGCCGCAGGTTATGTCCTTGCCGGAAGTTTCCGGCTCAATGAGCGCTTCTTCGCCGCAGGAGAAAATCTGTTCCAGAGCCTTGTCAAGCTCGGCCCTGTCCCTGGCGCGGCAGAGATGCAGAGATGAGCCGCCTGTATTGCTTTTCACAAAGAGCGGATAGGGCAGGGATGGCTGCCAGGCGGAATCCGGTCTTTGGGGCAGGAATTGCCAGTCAGGCGTAAGCAGGCCATTGAAGCGAAAGATCTGCTTGGCCGCCGCCTTGTGCAGGGCAAGGAAGGAGCCGGCTGCGCCTGCTCCCTGATAGGGGCAGCCAATGGAATCCAGCATGGCCTGAATCATGCCATCCTCTCCAGGCGCTCCATGCAGATTGATAAAGGCGAAATCATGGGCATTTGCCATCTGCAGCAAATTGTCATAACCGGTGAGCAGATCAAAAAAAGTGACTTCATGGCCATTGGCGATGAGCGCCTGCCGGATGCTTTTTGCGCCAGACAGGGAGACCTCTCTTTCGCTAGACCAGCCGCCCGCAATCAAAAGTATTCTCATCCAAACTCCATTCAAGATATTTTGCGAGCAGTGCCTCCATTTCCTTGGCCTGCCCGTATGTACTGCGAATGCCGGCGCGGGCCTGCTCCGTGTGTCCATATCGCACCAGAAGGTCTTCAAAGCGCTCAGACAGTGTCACACATTTGTCATGCCTGACCCGCTTGTCCGCATAGATCACAAAAAAAGGCAGGGAGCAGATGGCCGGCCCATCCGGCAGCTGCCAGGGCCAGTGTACATGGAGGATGACCCCCTGGCCGATCCTGTAATTGCCTGTTTCGGCCACAGTCCAGGCCGCGCCAAGAAGGGCATGGCTGCCGCCATAGCGCAGGCACCATGTTTTTGCCAGATCATGCAGCAGGGCCGAGGCCCGGGTTTCCGGCACGGAAACCGGCAGACCAAGACTGGCCGCCCTCCTGGCCATGGCCGTGGCTATGTGCGCTACCAGCAGGGAATGCGCCCGCACATTGTCCAGCATCCCATATTTATCCCACAGCCTGAAGCATTCCTCATCAGTGGGCGGAGAGGGCAGGCTGGCGTTTTTACCGGCATCGGGGAGCCAGGGCAGGTTTACGAAAGGATGATCGCTGCCCTGGCAGCCAGAACATGCATTTTTTTGCTTTTTTTCCATGTTGGATCAGCGAACGCTCACATAACCGCCAGGCACGCCGTAGGGACTTAGCACAACCTGCCAAAGCTGCATGTCACGCGCGCGAAAGCCGCCAGCGCAGCTAAGGAGATAATACCTGAACATGCGGCGGGTGCGCTCATCGCACTTGAAGCGTTTTTGCTCGCATCCCTCCTCAAACCTGGCCGCCCAGCACATGAGGGTCTTGTCATAATCCGCGCCAAAGTTTTGCCAGTCTTCCATGATGAACAAATCCACAAATGCTTTGGTAAGATTCTCCTCGGAGGGGAGCATCCCATTTGGAAATATGTATTTGTCCACCCAGGGGTACGTGCCCTTGCGCTGGTGATTTGCGCCGATGGTATGCAGCAGGAACAGCCCGGCAGGATTAAGCAGATTGCGGACCTCCCGCATGAAACTGCCATAATTTTTATAACCCACATGCTCAAACATGCCCACAGAGACTATGCGGTCATATTTGTCTTGCAGGGAGCGATAATCATCAAGTACCCATTCAATCTTGCCGACAGTGTCCCTATTACGGGCATATTCAATCTGCTCCCTGGATATGGATATGCCTGTCACCTTCACGTCATAATGGCTGGCCATGTACATGGCCAGGCTGCCCCAGCCGCAGCCAATATCCAGAACTTTCATGCCAGGCTCAAGATATAGTTTGCGGCATATGAGGTCCATCTTGGCATTCTGGGCGGCATCCAGATTGTCGGCATTGCGCCAGTAGGCGCAGCTGTAATTCATTGTTGGTCCAAGCATCCATTCAAACATGTCATTGCCAAAATCATAATGCTTTTTGGCCACTTCGCGGGATTTGTCCGATGTCTGCAAATTAAAGATGGCCTGCCAGAGAGACAGGAGATGGCCGGGCAGGCTGTTGAGGCTGAATTTGCTCTCCAGATGCGCCTTGATGGCCTTGCAGAACATTACATCCATGGCCTGGCAATCCCACCAGCCGTCCATGTAAGCCTCGCCAATGCCGAGGGTGCCCTGCTGAAATATCTTTTTGTAAAGGCGGTCGTCATGAACCTGAATATCCCAGGGCCTTGTGCCGTCAATTTTTATATCAGCATTCTCCAGCAATGGCTCAAGTATCCGCCTGGCCTCCATTTGGATCCCTCCTTCTAATCCTTAGCAGACATCGCCTGTTCGCGCAGTTTGTAATGCATCAGCTTGCCCGTGGCAGTATGGGGCAGGCTATCAACAATGTGATAATGTCTTGGCCTCTTGAATGCCGGCAGCATGGGATGGCTGGCGCAATAGTTTTTCAGCTCATCAATGGTGAGGCCCTCCTCGGCTGGCACAATATAGGCAGCCACGCACTGGCCGTGCCTCTTGTCCGGCTCGCCTATGACAGCGCATTCCGCGACCTTGGGATGCTCATTGAGTATGGCCTCGATCTGGGTGGGATATATATTTTCACCAGAGCTGATGATCATGTCATCCTTGCGGCTGACAATGGTGACAAATTCGTTTCTGTCCCATGTTCCCAGGTCGCCCGTATAATGATAGCCCTTGTAAAACTTCTTTTTGTTCATCTCGGGATTGTTCACATAGCATCCCGTAGATTTTGCCGGCGAGCGTATAATGACTTCACCAACTTCGCTGCCGTCCATGGCAACCAGGTCATCCGGTTCCGCCAGGGCGCCGTCAGGCCGCACATGGACAATGCGCACATCGTCATCTGTGCAGGACTGCCCAGCGCTGCCGGCCATATCCGGCAGATTGTAGGGGCGCAGGAATGTATTCCAGAAGGTCTCAGTGGTGCCATAGCCGTTGAAAATATTGGGTGTGAAAAGCTTCATGTATTTTTCACAGACGCTTTTCTCAAAAGGGCTGCCCATGGTGACAATTCCCCTAAGGGAGGATATGTCCGCCGGGGCATGCGTCTGCGCCCTGGCAAGCAGGGCGATGATGGAAGGCACGCCGATTAGGAAAGTCACCTTTTCATCCTGGGCGATCTGCAGGCAGCGGCGCGGGTTGAACTCCCGCAGGATTACTACCTCGCCGCCGGCATACCATGTAGGTGTGGGGCCTCCGGAATGCAGGCCGCCACGATGGAACCAGGGGGTCATGTTCATGGTGCGGTCTGTGGCATTCATGGGGAAGTGCATGAGCACATCATGCGAGGAAAGTACCTCATTTATGGAGTTGATGGGCACGGCCTTTGCCCTGTTGGTGGTGCCGGAAGTATAGAGGCGGACAGTCTCGTCATAAATGTCCGGCCTGAATGGCAGCTGGGGATTTTCCACCGATCCTTTGGCCATGTATCCGGCGAGGTTTGTCTCGCCGGGCAGTTCATTGCCTGGTTTGCCTGCAAAAAGAACAATATCCGGTTTATGCGTTGCCAGAGCCAGCGCATTGCGGGCAACATCGGCAAAACTTTCATCAAATACGAAGACTTTTGGAGTGCTGTCATCAATCTGCAGGGCCAGCTCTCCGGCGGAAAGCCGAAAATTGACAGGGCAGCCAATGGCGCCGCTCTTGTGCCCGGCGATGTAACAAAAGCCGAATTCCGGGCTGTTGAAGAGCATATACATTAGAACATCATTTCTCGCGAGCCCGCCGTCGATCATTGCATTGGCCAGACGGTTGGCATCGGCGTTCAATTCCGCATAGGTCCAGCGGCGGCCGCTCTCCGGATCGCACATTGCCGGCTTGTCATGCAGCCGTGTTGTATTGCGCAGAAAACCATTCAGCCAGGTGAAGCCATGTTCAAAATTATCCCGGAACTGGGCCACATCATAGGTCGCGGGCATTGTCTGCCTCCTTTGGTCTATAGCGGGAAATGATTATGCTTGAGTTCTGGCCGCCAAAGCCAAGGGAGTTGGACATGGCGGCATTTATTTTTGCTGGTCTGGCCCGGTTTGGCACATAGTCCAGATCACAATCCGGATCTGGCGTGGTGAGATTCAGGGTAGGCGGCAGAATGTCGTTTTTGATGGCCAGAATGCAGGAAATGATCTCGGTAAGGCCGCCAGCTCCCATCAGATGTCCGGTGGCCCCCTTGGTGGAGCTGGCCGGAGGAGCGGTGGCGATACCCCCGAATACATGCTTCATGGCCAATGTTTCGGCCTTGTCGCCCAGCTGGGTTGAGGTGCCATGGGCATTGATGTAGCCGATGTCGGAAGGCGCCATGCCCGCGTGTTCAAGAGCCCTGGCCATACAGGCCGCTGCGCCGCGGCCCTCCGGATCGGGAGCGGTTATGTGATAGCCGTCCAGAGTGTTGGCCCAGCCTGCAAGAACTGCGAGAATGTCCGCCCCGCGCTCAAGCGCGTCATCTTCCTTTTCCAGCAACAGGGCTCCGCCGCCTTCCCCGACCACAAAACCGTCCCTGTTGAGATCAAAGGGCCTGGATGCCGTGGCTGGATCATCATTTCTGCGCGAGAGGGCCCTGGCCTGGGCCAGGCTTGAGATTATGGGAGCGCAGAGGATACTCTCGCCGCCCATCACAACAACCGCTTTGGCGCTCCCGGAGAGAATAAGCAGGGCCGCGCTCATGAGAGCGTCCCCTCCAGCGGAGCAGGCTGTGTTCAATGTAAGACCGGGGCCATGGATTCCCAGGGCGATGGAAAGTTGCGCGGCAGCCATGTTGCCCAGATTGGCAGGCACCAGATGCGGGCTTATGCGACCTGTGGCACTGGCCATGTAGGCGGCTCCGCTTGCCGACAGATCCGTCACCCCTGCCATGGCTGTGCCCATGCAGATGCCGATTTCCTCGGCATGGGCGTTGATAGCCAGGCCTGATGATGTGAGTGCCTCAGTGGCTGCGGCATAGGCGTACTGGATAAATGTGGCGCTGGATCGGGCAACATTTCTCGGCAGCAGATCGGCGGCATTGAAGCCACTCACCTGCGCGGCTATGCGCACAGGCAGGCGCGAATGGTCAAATCCAGTGATTGGCCCCACGCCACATTTGCCAGCGATCAGGTTGCGCCAGTATTCCTCAACGCCAATGCCAATGGGTGTCACTGCGCCCATGCCCGTTATGACAAGGCGGGAAGTCATAAAGTTTTTCCCTGTTTATCTTTGGCGCCCCGGGGAAGCTGCTGCGCGGAGGGATTTGCGACAAGATCGCCCAGTGCAAGAATGGTATTGGCATAGACAGTGGAATGATTGTAGGTCATCAAAAGCCTGTGCATGGCCTCGCGCGACATATCCCTTTTCCAGCCATGTCTGGCAAGATAATTGGCGAGGCTGGCTATGGCATCAGCATCAGTGAAGAGATTCACCCGGCCATCGCCGTCACCGTCCGCTCCATAAACCGAAATATTGGATGGCATGAACTGGCAAAGTCCAACGGCGCCGTAAATGGAGCCTGGCAGCTGGTCCGGCTGGATATTGTCTGTCAGCATGTGCTGCACCAGGGCCCGCACTTCCCGATATGCCCAGTCCGCACGCTTGCGCATGGTTTCATCAATCCAGACTGTGTGCTTCTCATAGCCTTTCAGTCGCGGCAACCACTGGCTTATGTCATCCAGTCGCGTGCTTATGGCCATGCTGGCCAGTGTGTAAAATGCGTTTTCAGGTATATCGGCAAGTACCCTGCCAAGACGTGTCTCCACAAAAAGCAGGGCGCTGCCAATGGCGGGAGGGACGCCATAGGCTCGCCAGGCGTGATCAAAGGCCGCCTGATGCTCGTGAATGTATTGCCGGCACAGGCTGGCATTCTCGCGAGTCACCACTCCCTTGTAATATTTCTCCTGCTGCTTGCCCCTGGGCGAAGGGAAAAAACGGCGATTGTAAAGCTCCCTTATTTTGCGGCCCATGGGGGATTGTGTAGGACTGGCAGCCAGTGTTGCAAAAAAAGCATCAACCCTGGGGCCGGATATTCCGTCTTTGGCAAGCCTGCGCACAAGACCGTCCCAGACAGGAGCGATGCGAGGGGAAATGGCTTGCGTGGCCTCAGCCTGAGCAGTTTCCGCAGAGACGGAAGCCGGAGGGGCTGTGGACTGTGCGACACAGGCCGTGGCAGGGATGGAGAAAAACAGCAGGGATAAAATCAGGCGGGTGAGCGGATTGCCTGTCATGCTGCCTCGCTGCGCAAGGCTTGGGGGGCTGGATTTTTTTACAGTCACAGTATTTCCTCCGGCGGCAGGGGCAGGTCTGAGCGGCTGCCGCCAGAGTGAAAAATTAATGAAAACTATCATTGCGAATGCGGGAATGCACTATTTCTGCATATTAAGCAAGGGTGTTTCGTTACTTAATACCATTTTACTGTTTTCCCTGAAGGACTTGCGCATGGCCTCCAGCCAGCGTTGATAGGCATAGAAATCAGGAGATTTTCCATAGGCCCTGGCATATTCGCCAGCAGCCTGGGCATCGCCGCGGCCGCGCTCCATTTGCGCCTCCCTGGCAGCTTCAGCCAGAATGAGCGCCTTTTGCCTGTCGGCATCAGAGCGGATGCGGGTGGATTCTTCCTCGCCCTCGGAACGGTACTGCTTGGCCTGGCGTTCGCGCTCGGCACGCATGCGCTCAAAGATGGCTCTCTGGTTTTCAGTTGGCAGGTCAGTCCTTTTGATGCGCACATCAAGCACCTCCACCCCAAATGGCTTCATCAGCTCGGAGACCTTGTCCGTCACCTCCTTCATGATGGCGGACCGGTGGGAGCTTACGACCTGGGTCAGGGTATAGGCGCCCACAAGAGCCCTGAGCTGGGAATAGACAACATCGTCAAGCCTTGCCTGCGCTCCAGGTATGGTGCGCATGGTGCGATAGAACTGCAGGGGGTTGATGATGCGCCAGCGCGCGTAGTTGTCCAGCACAATGGCCTTTTTATCCACCGTGAAAGCCTCGCGGGAGCGGGCCTCATAGTCCAGCACGCGGGAATCGAAATAAACGACATTCTGGATAAAGGGCAGCTTGAAGTGCAGCCCTGGCCCGTAAACCTCGCTCAATGGCTCGCCCAGCTGGAGCACAATGGCCTTCTGGGTCTGATGCACGGTAAAATAGCACTGGCTAAGCAATGCCACGGCCACTATCACAAGAATTGATGTTAAAAGAGGATGTTTGCTCACTTTGTCTGCTCCGGCGCCTTGGGATTGCTGGCGGCTGGCATGGGTGGGGGAGTGGCCCCGGGAGCATTAAGGCCGGAAAGGGGCAAAAACGGGAGTGCCTTGCCCGCAGCGGCTGAATCCAGAAGCACCTTTTCACCGGACTTGCTCAAAATATCTTCCATGGCTTCATAATATAGCCTCTTGCGGGTGACATCAGGAGCCTTCTCGTACTCCTTGCGCAGAGCATCAAAGCGGGCTGCCTCACCCTCGGCGCTGCGGACGCGGGTTGCGCTGTAGGCCTCCGCCTGATTGCGCAGGGCGGCAGCCTGTCCACGAGCCTTGGGCAAAAGCTCATTGCGATAGGCTTCTGCCTGATTGATAATCCGGCTCTTATCCTCCCTTGCGCTTGCCACATCCTTGAACGCGTCTATGACTTCCTTCGGCGGATGCACATCCTGAAGCTGCACTGCGATAATCTTGATGCCCGCGCCATATCTGTCCAGGATTTCCTGGAGCAGATGCGTGGCCTCGCTCTGTATTTTCAGCTTGCCATCCGTTATGGCGGAATCAATTTCACTGTTGCCAATAACCTCCCTCATGGCCGCCTCTGCGGCGTTGCGCACAAGGGCCGTTGGCGCGCTCACATTGAACAGATACTGCACAGGATCATTAATTTTGTACTGAACGCTGAATTGCACATTGACTATGTTTTCATCGCCGGTGAGCATTGACGCTTCCTCGGCAATGGTGCGGACCTGCCCCTGCTGAAATGTGGTGGATTGCCCCACCGAGCGGAAACCAACCTCGCTGCGGAGCACCTGGGTGACCTGCGGCTTGTAGATGGATTCAAAAGGAGCAGGCAGCGCATAGTGGGGGCCAGGGTCCACTGTGCGGTTGTATTTGCCAAAACGGAGCACAACCCCCTGTTCATCCGGGTTGACTATGTATATGCCGGAAAGCAGCCACACCGCCATTGCGGCAAGTGCCACAAGCAGCACAACCTTGCGGCCTGGCATTTTGAATTTTGAAATCTTTTGAAACGGATTCTGGTCATTGCCGCCTGCGCCGCCATGGAGCAGATAACGCTCGTTGCGGGGTTTTTGACGGCCGGATTCTACATCATCCCCCTCATCCTGTGGCTCAGGGCGGGGGCGCCTGCCAGCCTGCTGTTTCTGCCGTTTTTCCTGTAGCTTGTCCCAATCCCAATTCATATTTTTACTTCCATCCATGTAAGCCAGGGCGGACGATGTTCACCCCTATGATTCACAATATATAGCATACATCAGCTGAAATTGTCCCAGTTTCAACCATAATGGCATGGCGTTTCACAGCAAAACCGCGTTTTGCTGTGTCGCCATTGGCCGCCCCGTCCGCTCCTGAGGCCGGGCGCATATGTCTATTTTCAATAGGCATATGCCATATATTTACCCCGGAAATTATCGCCAGGATCAATTGTCGTCGGCGCCTCATGGCCGCTTGCATGCGCCATAGCTCCAAGGCGCCATGGCATGTGGCTTTTTTAGCCGGTACACGCCATATTATATTGAATATTTAACATACTTCACCCTTTACCTGTGGTCAAGATAGTGAAATAATCACAAAAGAGGCCCTTTGACAGGGCAAAAATGGAGGCAATTATGAGCAATCCGCATGATATGTGGCGCTGCCAGACAGTAAACTGTGGTTATGTCTATGACCCGGACCGCGGTGATCGCAGGCACAAGATTCCGCCAGGAACAAAATTTGAGGATCTGCCGGACAGCTGGCGCTGCCCGGTCTGCGGAGCAAGCAAGGATGCTTTCCGCAGACTGGATGATGAAATGTAGATTCAGGTATCAGAATCAATGCTCCGGTGTTGCCCGGCTTTTTTGAGCAGCAGCCAGCCATTTTTTTCCATCTGTTTTGAGGCATGGGCTGCCAGCTGCGGAGTAAGCTGCTCCTGACGCAGCAAAAGCCAGGGCGCGCCGGATTGCATCCAGGCTGATTTCAGGCCGTCCGCCCCCTTAGACATCAGTTTTTCAAACTGAAGCCATTTTTTGGCCGCTTCCAGATCCTTGTTGTAGAAATGCGCGTAGCCATCCTTGAAGGTATAGGCCAGAGGGCGATGGGCCAGATAGCGCACGGCCATATCCTCTCCGCTGCTGAAAACCAGATCCCTTTCCGGCACAATACGTCCAACCTCCATGATCATTTCCCTGTAGTCCGTTGCCTCCCTGACCGTACGGGTAGCATCTGCCACAAGGGGCAGTTCAATGCCGGCGAATCGGCTCAGTGCGAACTGCGCCCCTTCATACTGGCGATCCGTGGTTAAAATCGCCAGCGCGGCAATCAGGGCGCAGAGCAGCAGTCTTTGCACAAAACGGCATGCAAGGATGGATACTGCGCAAACAGCCAGAAGCCAGGAGAGCGGGGTTAGAAAACGCAGCCCGCGCACCAGCTCATGCCCCATGGGCAGCCTGCCAAACTCGGGCGCATAGCGGGTTTCAGCCCAGCAAAAAAGGCTTACACATGCCAGGGCAAGGACAAAGGCCAGGATCATTTTGCAAAGATTTTTTTCCTGCTGGTTGCCAAGCATGGCTGTGGGCACCCCGCAGACAATGCCCGCCACAAGAACCTGGCAGGTGGGATTTGCTGGATGTAAAAATGCAAGAATGCGCGAGCCAAAGCCGGCATAATCCTGGCGCCAGCGCACAGCGAGATATTCCCGAAAAACATCGAGTTCGCTGTCGCTGAATGGGCGCCCCTGTAAAAGCGATGGCCAAAGATAATAAAGCACCGGGGCAAGAAATGCCGCCAGGCAGAGGATACAGTTGGCAAAATGCGCCCTTGGGGAGATGGATGCCGGTCGAAACAGCAGGAATGCAGTAAAAAACATGGCGCCGCAATTCAGCGCGTTCACACCATGTATCCACATGCCCAGCCCGGCGCAAAACATGGCCACAGGCCGCAGGTATGGTCTGGAGAAGCCCTTGAGGGCGACAATCAGCAGCAGTGGAAAAAAGGCCGCGAAAAATACACGGGGCACCGGGTCTGAATGAGTGACCCCCCAGAATGTTCCCCACCCTGTCCATACGGTGATGCCCATGAGCAGGGAGAGTATTGCAGCGAGAACTGGCCTGCCAAAGAACCAGCGGCCAAAAACATACCAGAACACATAAAAGATGAATATGGCCACGGCGCCGGCGCGCAAAAGCCCCACTGCGTAGCTGTCGCCAGGGGTCAGATGATCGGCCAGCATGCGCTGCATGTTGGGGATGCTGTTTGCCGCATTTGCCGATCCAAGTACCGGATCATTGGTAAAAAGAGCCGAATAATGCTCACCGGCCATGGCCTGGGCGTAAGTCTGCAGATCGCCATCGATCATGGCGCCATCGCCGGACATTGCCAATATCCCATGCAGAGCCAGAAACGCATATATCGCCGCGAAGAGGACAAAGGCGGCATCCGCCAGGCACAGGCCCCGGATTCGGGATTCCAGCGCGGGGTGGCGACATGTGTTTGCCATGGGAGAAAATCAGGCCCCGGGGCGCCTGTTTTGCGCCATTTCGCGAAACCAATCGGGAGCGGCTACCGGCTGGCCCTGGGGATTGGCAAAGGCATGTTGTGTCATGCCTTCACAGAGCAGCTGATTCTTGTCCTCACGCCAGATCTCATATACAAAACGGAGGGACGCCCTGCGCCATTCGCTGATGCCGGCACGGATCAGAACAAGATCGTCGTATCTTGCGGGTGAGCGGTAGCGGCACTGGGCTTCGCGCACCGGCAGGAGAATGCCTTTTTTTTCAACATCCGCGTAACTCATGCCGCAATCGCGAATATATTCGCTGCGCGCCCTTTCAAAAAGATGGAAATACTCCGCATAGTACATAATCCCCATGCAGTCCGTTTCGCCGTAAGAAACCCTGTGCGGGAGCCATATTTCAGGAGTTGGAAAATCATGCATAAAATCTCGGCCTTGTCTGTGACGCGTTTGGCTGCGCCGTTTATAATTTGCCTGCCCCTGTTTTTTGCGGCATGCGCGGAAAAAAAACAACCGGAATCCGTGCAGGAGCCTTTAAAGCCCCAGGTTGAGCTGGATGAAAGCGTGCAAAGCTTTGTGGCGAATCTTTCACCAGCAAATCAGGATCTGTCAAGCTATACGGATATGTCTGCAACCATCGGCAAGTCTCTGGCCTATGTCAACAGCAAGCCCCAGACAGCCTATGCCATTGATAAAAAACATTTAAAAGTCACCTGGGGGGAGCTTGCAAAGACATTGCGGCGTCTTAGGGAGGTTCTGCCCATGCTGGACAAAAATCCCGGATTGCTGGAAACAAATTTTAAATGGGTGGCCATTCCCGGCGGCATTGATTATTCAGGCTATTATGAGCCGCAGGTGCGCGCCAGCAGAACACGCAAACCGGGATATGAGCAGGCAATCTACGCTGTGCCGCCGGATCTTGGTGCCGTGCGCAGAAAAAGGGGCCGCTATTATGATCGGCGCACCATAGAGGAAAAACAGGTGCTCGCCGGCAAGGGGCTGGAACTTGCATGGGCTGCCGATCCTGTGGATGTATTTTTCCTGGAGATTCAGGGCTCCGGACGGCTTATTTTCGATGACGGCACGCAGGCCTATATCAACTATGCGGGCCAGAACGGCCACAAATATAAAAGCTCCGGCAGAATAATGCGGGAAAAGGGACTGCTGCAGAGGGGCGACATATTTGAACAGAGGGAATGGCTTGCCAACAATCCGGACCGAGTGCGCGAAATACTGCATGAAAATCCAAGCTATGTATTCTTCAAGTTTGGTGGACGCGGACCTACCGGGGCAATGGGGCATACCGTGGATGACTGGCTTTCCCTGGCCACGGATCGCGGTTTTATTCCGCTGGGATCAGTGGTCGCCTATGGGGTCAATATCCCTGATCAAAAAAATGACCGCGTGCCACTGCGCGGGATTGGCTTTGCCCAGGATGTTGGGGGGGCCATAAAACGCAACCGCATCGATATATTTTGCGGTGGTGATGACAGGGCCAATTATGTGGCCAGCTTTCTTGACGCGAAGGGACCGGCTTGGATACTGCTTGCCAAGTGACAAGCCGGCATGAAACCAGCGATGGAGTGACACATGATTGATACCCAAAAAAGACCATTGATTGCCATGGCCGGCAGCCGGGAGATCTGCCTTCAGCCCGGCATGATCAGCAGGCATGGCCTGATAACAGGCGCCACCGGCACGGGCAAGACCGTAAGTTTGCAGACCCTTGCCGAGACCTTTAGCGACATGGGCATTGCCGTGTTCATGGCTGATGTCAAGGGTGATCTTTCCGGGGTTTCAGCACCGGCGGACATGTCGGCAAAGGGCGCCCAAAGGGTCAGGGATTTGAAGCTGGAAGACATCGGGTACGCTCCCCATGGCTGTCCGGCCTGTTACTGGGATGTTTTTGGCAAAAAGGGCATCCCCCTGCGCACCACCATCAGTGACATGGGACCGCTTCTTCTGGCGCGCCTTCTTGAGCTAAACGATGTGCAAAGCGGCGTGTTGCAGATAATCTTCAGCATAGCGGATGACAATGGCCTCCTGTTGCTGGATCTCAAGGACCTGCGCAGCATGGTTCTGCATGTGGGAGAGGAAAGGGAAAGCTACAGGGCAAAATATGGGCAGATTTCACCGGCAACCATAGGCGCCATCCAGCGGGCCCTTTTGAGTCTGGAATCCGCAGGGGGGGAGAATTTTTTTGGCGAGCCGGCCCTGGATGTCATGGATCTTCTGCGCAGCGAAAATGGGAAGGGAGTGATCAATATTCTTGAAGCTGTTGAGCTTGTCAATTCGCCGCGCCTTTATTCGTGTGTGCTGCTTTGGCTTTTGTCCGAGTTTTATGAAAGGCTGCCGGAAGCCGGCGATGCCGCCATGCCCAAACTGGCATTCTTTCTTGACGAGGCGCATCTGCTGTTTGAAGGCATTCCTCCCGTGCTGCTGCAAAAAATTGAACAGGTTGTGCGACTGATACGCTCCCGGGGCGCAGGCATATTTTTTGTGAGCCAAAATCCCGCGGATATCCCAGATGCCATTCTGGGACAGCTGGGCAATCGAATCCAGCATGCATTGAGAGCCTTCACCCCCAGGGATCAGAAAGCGGTGCGCGCGGCTGCAAGCGCATTCAGACCGAACCCGGATTTCAATACCGCCGAGGTGATTGGCAATCTCGCTGTTGGCGAAGCTTTGGTTTCCCTGCTGGATTCAAACGGTACGCCGGAAGTGGTTGAGCGCGCGAAAGTGGTGCCACCACAGAGCCATATAGGCCCTGTGACCGATGCCACCCGCGCGGAAATTCTCGGTAAATCTCCCCTTGCACCCAAATATGCCCACAGCGTGGACAGGGAATCCGCCTATGAGATTCTCTCCGCCAGGGCAGATGCCCTGCTGGCCCAAAAAGAGGCGGAAAAAAGGGCCAGGGAGGCTGAAAAAGCGGTAAAAAGCCAGCAAAGAAAAAAAACGGCCAAAACCGGGGCTATAGCTTCAAGAAAGCCCATCACGGATATTGGCGATCTTCTCAACTCGGTGGCCAGACAGGCGGGCAACTCGGCAGGAAGGGAAATAGGGCGAACCATCATCAGAGGAATAATGGGCAGCCTGTTTGGCGGTAAAGGCTAAACTTATGAAGAATGGGCGGGGACATGGGCGAAATCTGCCTGGCCCGATCTTTTTGGGATTGCGGCAAATTTCGGCCAGGAAGATCAGATGCGCAGCCATTTCAGGCTCGGCTGGCCTGTGACGCCTTGCCCTGTCTGCGCGGGTGCACGGTTGCATGGGCAAGTCTGCGTGCCAGATGCTCTGGCTCTCCTGGCACGGCCATGCTTTCATGCAGATGCTGATTGAGGCTGCGCATCAGGCTCGCGGGATCAGCATGTGTTTCATGGCAGTCCTTGCCGCTTAAAAGCCACAGGCAACGGCCATGTACAACCTTTTTGGTGGAGCGAAGATTGAGTTCGCGCATGGCCAGCTCAATGCGCCAGTCTCCGGTGGGGCAATGCAGCTCACAGGCATTGCCATGATCTGTGATGGAGAAGCCTTCGGGCCGTCCCTCCAGGCGCATCAGATCCTCCACAGCCGCCCTGACAAGGAGCATGTGGTCAGCTGCCGGAATATTCTTGCGATCCTCCGCGAGTTGCCTCTCTCCCAGACGTATTTTTTCAATGCACTGCTTGCGGTCGTCATCCAGAGTGGTGAGGCCGCGCTTCATAATACGCGCGCAAAAAACAAGTGCCGCCAGCATTATGGCTCCCAGGGCCGCCCATTGCAGCATTGTCATCGATTCATTGCCTGCCTTTGATATGTGGGGGTAATGTGGCGCGGAACAGTTGAGATTGACCCAATATCAACCATACGGACTGGCGCCCATGTTTTTTAATAGACATAGGCTATATTGGAGCTGCGGCGTGCACTGTCAAGTGGCCCGGGCGCACAACTTGAAATTTATTTGGTTTGGATATACACAAGGGGCCAGAAGCAAATTTAATCAGGTTCAGCCAATTTCAGGACAGGATAGATGACAGGCGAACTTAATCCGGAAATTCCCACCGCGCTGGTCACAGGCGGCTCACGGGGAATTGGCAAGGGCATAGCCAATGCCCTGGCTGCGTCCGGCCTGCAGGTAATAATCACTTATGCCAGCAGGGCGGCGGAAGCTCAGGCGGTGGTTGATGGCATCAAGGCAGCTGGGGGCAGCGCCAGGGCTTTTGCCCTGGATGTTGGCAAACCTGAGGCCATCGAGGCTTTTTTTGGCAGCGAGATCCGCGACAGGGTCAATCTGTATGTGTTGGTGAACAATGCCGGCATTACCCGGGATGGCCTGCTGCTGCGGATGAAGGATGAGACTTTTGATCTGGTGATTGATGTGAATTTGCGCGGAGCATTCGTGTGCATGCGAGAGGCGGCAAAGATAATGACCCGCAAGCGGCGGGGACGCATTATAAACATAAGCTCCGTCATTGGCCAGATGGGCAATCCTGGTCAGGCCAATTATAGCGCTGCCAAAGCCGGTTTGATCGGCTTGACCAAGGCCTGCGCCAAAGAACTTGCCGGGCGGCAGATAACTGTCAATGCTGTGGCTCCTGGCTTTATCGAGACGGAAATGACAGCCGGACTTGATGAGAAGACAAAGGCTGCCTACGTTGAGGCCATACCCCTGAAACGCATGGGCACAATTGACGATGTGGCCGCGGCTGTGGCATTTCTTGCATCAGATGGCGCAGCCTACATCACCGGTCAGGTGCTCGCTGTAAATGGCGGGATTTATTGTTAAATATGCTTTTCGCGCCTTGCGGGGGCAAGGCGTGTGCCAAACCTGACTTTGTAATATCTGGAGGAAGAAATGTCGGAAGTCGCGGACAAGGTTAATAAAATCATTGTGGAACAGCTGGGTGTGAGCGCGGATGAGGTAAAGCCTGAGGCATCCTTTGTTGAGGATCTCGGCGCGGACAGCCTCGATCTCACAGAGCTCATCATGGCCATGGAAGAGGAGTTTGACATTGAGATAGCCGATGATGACGCCCAGAAAATCCTCAAAGTTCAGGACGCCATTGACTATATAGAAAACAAGAAATAGACGCCATGCGGCGCAGGATAAGCGTTTTTTCCTGCGCCGCGAATAGGCAGACAGCAGATCCCGGTTGCATTTGTCCAAAAAACTGGCCATATGCGCAAGACAGCAATGCGGTCTGTGCAGGCCAGGCAAGCAGGTGGATCAGGCTTGTCTGCAGGGGCAGGCATCATGTTTGAAATTGGGATAATTTCAACTGAACATGCCAAGGCAGTGGGCATTCGCCTTGATTACAAAGGCAAATTCTGGAAAATGCCCGGCAATGCGGCGCAACCCATGCGCAATTCTTGATCATGGCTGTGAGCATCCGCCCGGCAAGCGGCTTGCGGGGCAGAGTGCATGTGTAGTTCTGTTTCAGGCCACGCTTTCGCCATTATCAGTGGCAGGCCTGTGCAGAAATAAATTGCAGTTTTCCGGGAGCGATACCGGCCAAAGGAGTTGTAATGCCACGTCCACGCGTTGTAATCACTGGAGTTTCCGGCATAACGCCGCTGGCCAATGATATTGGTACTACATGGAAACGGCTTGTGGCAGGTGAATCCGGCATAGGCCCCATAACCCTGTTTGATGCGAGCGAATATACCTCCCGCATTGCCGGAGAAGTCAAAAATTTCAATCCGGAAAACTACATGACGGCCAAACAGGCCAAGCGGATGGATCGTTTCACCCAGTTCGCGGTGGCGGCGGCCAAAATGCTGGTTGAGGATGCTTCCCTTACACTGGATGAAAAAACAAAAGAAGATTTAGGAGTTGTGCTTGGTGTTGGCCTTGGAGGTTTGCAGACCATTGAGGCCCAGCATACAAAATTGATGGAGGCTGGCCCCAACAAGATTTCCGCCTTCATGATCCCCATGCTCATCTCAAACATGGCTCCAGGGCAGATCTCCATTTTCATCGGCGCAAGGGGGGCAAACATAGTCACCACAACTGCGTGCGCATCCGGCATTCATGCCATTGGCACAGCCTTCAGTGAAATATTGCTTGGCAGAGCCAACCGTCTTATTTCCGGCGGTGTGGAGTCCACCATAACACCTTTGGGCGTCGCCGGCTTCACTGCCCTCAAGGCTCTTTCCACCCATTATAATGATGAACCGCAGAAGGCATCCAGGCCTTTTGACGCCAAACGCGATGGCTTTGTCATAGGTGAGGGGGCAGGGCTTCTGTTGCTGGAGAATCTGGATGCTGCCAGGGAGCGTGGCGCGAAAATCTATGCCGAGGTGGTGGGCTATGGAGCTTCCGGGGATGCGCACCATATGACTGCACCACTGGATACCGGCGAAGGCATGGCCACAGCCATGACCAGGGCTCTGAAGGATGCCCGTCTTGCTCCGGAGGCCATCACCCATATCAATGCCCATGCCACATCCACCCAGCTTAATGACAGCACTGAAACAAAGGCCATGAAGATCGCTTTTGGCGATCATGCCCGCAACCTCAAAATTTCGGCAACAAAATCCATGACCGGGCATCTTTTGGGAGCGGCTGGAGGCATAGAAACAGTCTTTACGGCTCTCGCTCTGCATGATGGAGTCCTCCCCGGGACGGTCAATCTTGAATATCCCGATCCAGCCTGCGATCTCAACTATCTGTCCAGTGGTTCCGAAAGATGTGAATGCGAATATGCCATGTGCAATTCCTTTGGTTTTGGAGGCACAAATGCCAGTATAATTCTGAAAAAATGGCAGGATTAAGGACGTCATATTCTTGCTTTCGCAAGGACTTAGGCAAGGCAAAGATTGCGTATTTTGCATTGTTCTTTGGATGTCTGCTGTGCGGGCTGTTGGTGATTGAGATGTTTGTCTCCTGATGAGGCCCCGGCTTTTTTAAAACACAGGATGGGATAAAGGATATTCCTGATGGCTGAACTTTTGCTTACGGATCCGGTAATTGCTGAAATCATAGACAAGGAGGCGGATCGCCAGACCCGAAAGCTGGAACTCATCGCTTCCGAGAATTTTGTTTCTCCAGCAGTCCGCGCGGCGCAGGGCAGTGTGCTGACCCATAAATACGCCGAGGGCTATCCCGGCAAGCGTTACTATGGTGGATGCGAATTTGTGGATCTTGCCGAAAACGTAGCCAGGGAGCGTGCAAAGGAGCTTTTTGGCTGCGACTATGTCAATGTGCAGCCACATTCCGGCTCCCAGGCCAATATGGCGGTATATTTTGCGTTTCTTAAGCCGGGCGATACGATCTTGGGCATGGATCTGACCCATGGCGGGCATCTGACCCATGGCAGCCCGGTCAATTTTTCGGGCAGGCTGTTCAATTTCACAAGCTATGGCGTCAACCGCGAAACGGGGGCCATAGACTATGATGAAGTTGCCGAAATAGCCAGAAAGCATAAGCCGGCGATGATTGTGGCCGGCGCCAGCGCCTATCCCCGGCTTATAGATTTTGCCAAATTCAGGGAGATAGCGGATTCCGTAGGCGCATATCTTTTTGTGGACATGGCGCATATAGCGGGGCTTGTGGCTGCCGGCATCCATCCCTCTCCCATAGGTCATGCGCATGTGGTCAGCACCACGACGCACAAGACCTTGCGAGGACCGCGAGGAGGCATGATTCTCTCTGGCAGCGAAAATGGCAAGCAGATCAACAGCCAGATTTTTCCAGGTATTCAGGGCGGACCCCTGATGCATGTCATTGCCGCCAAGGCTGTGGCCTTCGGCGAGGCACTTAAGCCGGAATTTAAAAAATACAGCACCCAGGTGGTGGAAAATGCCTCCATCCTCGCCGGGGCCTTGCAGGCCGCTGGTTTTGCGCTGGTCTCTGGCGGCACGGACAATCATTTGATGCTTGTTGATTTGAGCGCCACCGACATTACAGGCAAGGATGCCGAGGCTGCCCTGGATCAGGCAGGTATAACGGTCAATAAAAACACTGTTCCCTTTGAAAAAAGGTCTCCCTTTGTGACATCAGGCATAAGGCTTGGCACCGCAGCGCTCACAACAAGAGGCATGGGGGCGGATGACATGCGCACTGTGGCTTCCTTTATTGTGGAGGCGCTGGAAAATTACAAGGATTCCGTGCGTCTGGCGGCCATTGGCCGCAGGGTCGAGGATTTCGCCTCCGCATTTCCGCTTTTCGCATGGCAATAGGAGAATTAACCAGCAGGCATGATGCAGGCACAGCTTAAACCGCAACGTCTTTCGTGGACGGATTATTTTATGGGGATTGCCCATCTTGTCAGCGGTCGCTCCACATGTGGCCGCCGCAGGGTGGGGGCGGTTGCCGTCAAGGATCGCCGCATTCTCGCCTCCGGCTATAATGGTGCGCCTGCGGGCCTGGCCCATTGTCTTGATGTGGGCTGTCTGCGTCAGGAGCTTGGCATTCCATCGGGCCAGCGGCATGAGATATGCCGCGGCCTCCATGCCGAGCAGAATGTGATCATACAGGCCGCCATATATGGCATAAGCATTGCCAATGCCGAACTGTACTGTACGCATCATCCATGCTCATTGTGTGCCAAGATGCTTATTAATTGCGGCATTACCAGGATTTATTATGCCGATTCCTATCCCGATGATCTCGGTGGGGAATTGTTGCGGCAGGCGGGGATCCGTGTTGAGAGGCTTGAATTCAGGTCTCTGGATGCATTCCCCATGAGGGAGTGTTCAACGCAAGGCAAGGAGTGATGACCATGACCGGGAGAGATTTTGAGCCTTTTATGCGCGAAGCCATAGGACTTGCGCGGAAAGCACTCTTCAGGACATACCCCAATCCTGCTGTTGGCGCCGTGCTGGTGATCGATGGAAAGACAGTGGCCCGTGGCTGGCACAAGGGCGCGGGTCTGCCCCATGCTGAAGTTGAATGTCTCAGAGATGCAGCCGAACAGGGGATTGATCCCCATGGCGCGACAATGATTGTCACACTTGAGCCCTGCAATCATCAGGGTAAAACTCCGCCATGCGCAGACGCGATTATTGAAGCAGGCATTACCAGGCTGGTCTATGGCACAAGGGATGTAAATCCCCAGGCCAGCGGTGGCGTGGACAGGCTTAAGGCAGCCGGGGTTGAGGTGATTGGCCCTGTGCTCGAGCGTGAATGCCTGGATCTCATAGCGGATTTTTTGGTCTGGCAAAACACAAACCGGCCATATGTCCTTCTGAAACTGGCATCCACCCTGGATGGACGCATTGCCACTCGCACAGGCCACTCCCGCTGGATCAGCAGCGAGGCCTCCAGGCGCAAGGCGCATGAACTGCGCCAGGCCATCGGGCTGTGCGGCGGAGCCATTCTTATAGGCGGGGGGACTTTCAGGGCAGACAACCCGGAACTCACTTCAAGGCTGGAAAATGGCCAATCCTCCCCACAGCCATTGGCCTGCATTCTCACTTCGCGTCTTCCCAAGGCTGATGCCGATTTTCATCTTTTGAAGGAAAGACCTGGTCAGACGGTATTTTTCGCGTCCCCTGCTGCCACTGCATCCACAACAGCGGAGGCCTTGCGCAAAATTGGCTGCCGGGTCCTGCCGCTTGGGCCCAATGTGCGCGGTGTGCCAGACTTTTCCCTCATGCTCACGGACATTCGCAACGATCTTGGCTGTCCATATGTCCTGTGCGAAGGGGGTGGACGACTGGCATTGTCCATGCTGGAGGCCGGCTATATCGATGAGTTCCATCTGCATCTTGCGCCACTTATTTTGGGCGACAATGATGCCAGGCCCCTGTTCAACGGACGGGCCCCCCTCAGCCTGGATGAAGCCCTGGACATGCGTTTCTGCGAGACTTCCATCTGCGCTGGGGATGCGCATCTTCTCCTGCGGCCGCTTGCGTCAAGCTGAAATGTTTACGGGCATAATCCAGTGTCTGGGTCTGGTGGAGACAATATCCAGCGCAGGCAGCCAGAGCCGTTTCCGGATTCATCCCCTGGTTCCCTTTGAGAATCTTCAGGACGGAGAATCCATAGCAGTCAATGGCGCCTGTCTGAGTGTGGAATGCCACGACAGCGGCGCCTTTTGCGCCTATGCCTCGCAGGAAACCTTGAGTCATACCAATCTTGGCGATCTTCATCCGGGCATAAAGGTTAATCTGGAAAGAGCCCTGGCCATGGGCGATCGTCTGGGAGGGCATCTGGTCAGTGGCCATGTGGATTGTGTGGCTACAATATCGGAAATGGAGAAAAGGGGGGAATCTCTCCGGTTCCGGATTGCTTTTCCGCGCGAGTTTGCCACACAGATAATAAATCGTGGCTCTGTGGCGCTGGATGGCATAAGTCTCACAGTGACAGCATGCGGAGATAATTATCTGGATGTAAATATAATTCCGGATTCCCAATTGCGCACCAATGTGTTCTCCTGGCGCAGAGGCGGCAGGCTTAACATGGAGACTGATCTCATCGGCAAATATGTTGACAGGATTCTCCGGCAAAAACGGCCGGATGACCAGAAAATGGGCCGTTCTGGCCTTTGTGGGCAGGGGATTGATCTGGAATTTTTAAGAAAAAACGGTTTTGCCTGATGGCAATGTGTAGATATCCAATCATATTATATTGTTAATTCAAGGAGATGCTCGTATGGGCCCGGAAAAACAGCTTGTGGGCCAGATGAATGCGCATGGCCTCAAGGTGGCCATAGTGGCTGCGCGTTTTAATGATTTTATTGTGGATCGTCTGGCAGGGGGCGCTTTTGACTTTCTGGAGCGGCATGGCCTTGATCCCGTCAATATAACCTATGTCCGCATACCTGGAGCATTTGAGCTGCCGGTGGTTTGCCAGAAACTTGCGCGTACAGGCAAGTATGATGGCATCATCGCCCTTGGCGCAGTGATACGCGGGGCAACACCTCATTTTGATATAGTATGCGCGGAGGCCAGCAAGGGCATAGCACAGGTCATGCTGCAAACCGGAGTGCCAATCGGATTTGGGCTGCTCACATGCGACACCATTGACCAGGCCATTGAAAGGGCTGGATCAAAGGCCGGCAACAAGGGCTGCGAGGCTGCCGGCGCAATGCTGGAAACCGTGCGCGTGCTGGAGCAAATTCCCTGATGAACACTGGCTCAAGACGAAAGGCGCGCAGGCGCATTCCCAGAAATCCGCACATATTGAAAAGGCACAATGCCCGCACCAGGGCATTTTTGACTTTATACGGGTTGTCTTTCAGAACAGTGCCAGATCAGTCCAGTCTCTGGCGCGCATTTGAAATGATACCTGGCAACAAGATGGAGCCAACCCAGAACGAAGGGGCCCTTTTGGCAAGGGAACTGGTGCGTGGTGTGTGGAGCAATGAGGCGGAGCTCGACCGCGCCATAAACTGTTTTTCACACAAATGGCGCGCAGACCGTCTCGGCAGGATTGAATTGATTCTCCTGCGTCTTGCCCTGTATGAGCTGTTTTGCCAGAAAACGCCGTTAAAAGTTATCAAGAGCGAGATTATGGACCTGGCCATGAGATTTGGCGCTGGCGAAGCCAGCAACATGCTCGATGGCATTCTCGAAGCGGCCAGCAAAGCCAGCGCTGCCGGTGACGGCGCATATAAATGGAAAAATTGTCAGGCGGATGGAGAAAAATGAAGCAGGAACGCTACCAGCCGGATGTGATCGAAAAAAAATGGCAGGATAACTGGCAGAAGAGCGATGCCTTTGTATGCACTCATGAGAGCGACAAGCCGGCGTACTATCTTCTTGAAATGCTGCCCTATCCATCCGGAAAAATTCATATGGGCCATGTGCGCAATTATTCCATTGGCGATGTTGTTGCGCGCGTTCGCCGCATGCAGGGCTACAATGTTCTACATCCCATGGGCTGGGACGCTTTTGGGCTGCCTGCGGAAAATGCGGCCATCAAGCACCATGTACACCCTGCCACCTGGACATATGAAAATATTGCGGAAATGCGCTCCCAGTTGCGGCGCATGGGCTTTTCCTACGACTGGAATCGCGAAATCGCCACCTGTAGGCCGGAATACTACCGATGGGAACAGCTGTTCTTTCTGAAAATGCTGGAAAAAGGTCTTGTCTATCGCAAAAAGGCTCCCCAGAACTGGTGTCCTTCCTGCCATACGGTTCTGGCCAATGAGCAGGTGGTGGATGGTCTTTGCTGGCGGTGCGACAGCAGGGTGGAGCAAAAGGAGCTGACCCAGTGGTTTGTGAAAATCACAGCCTATGCCGAGGAGCTGCTCAAGGATCTTGAACTGCTTGAAGGAGGCTGGCCCGAGCGTGTGCTGAGCATGCAGCGTAACTGGATAGGTAAATCCACAGGTGCCAGCATCAAATTTGATCTTGAAAAGGATTATGATGGCATAAAGGAGCTGGAGGTCTTTACAACAAGGCCGGATACCGTGTTTGGAGCAACCTTCATGACTCTTGCGCCAGAGCATCCTCTGGTGGAAAAACTGATTGAGGGCTACGACGGCGCAGGGGATGTCCGGGCTTTTGTAAAAAGAATACGTCAGATGGACCGTCTGGACAGACAATCGGAAAATCTTGAGAAAGAAGGTATCTTTACAGGGGCATATGCCATAAATCCTGTCAATGGCGATCGCATTCCCATCTGGCTTGGCAACTTTGTGCTGGCGGAGTATGGGACAGGAGCGGTCATGGGCGTGCCTGCTGGCGACCAGAGGGATTTTGAATTTGCAAAAAAATATGATCTTCCCATAAAGGTTATCATTCAGCCCGATAATCAGCTTCTTGACGCGGCTACCATGACTGAAGCCTGGACAGGACCAGGCGTGATGGTCAATTCCGGCCAATATAACGGAATGGCCAACGAGGATGCCAAAAAGGCCATTACAGAAGGACTGGATAAAATGGGCAAAGGAGCGGCCAGGGTGCAGTTTCGCCTGCGCGACTGGAATATATCGCGCCAGCGGTACTGGGGCGCTCCAATCCCCGTTGTTTATTGCGAACATTGCGGAGTGGTGCCGGAAAAGGAGGAGAATCTGCCCATTGTCCTGCCCATTGATGTCAAGATAAAAGATGATGGCCGCTCGCCTTTGCCGGAAACACCATCCTTTGCTGACTGCCAATGTCCACGCTGCGGCAGGCCTGCAAAACGCGAGACTGATACCATGGATACGTTTGTTGAATCTTCCTGGTATTTCTCCCGTTATACGGATCCGAGGGATGATGCCGCTCCTTTCAACATGGATGCCCTGAAATACTGGCTGCCTGTTGACCAGTACATTGGCGGGGTGGAGCATGCCATTCTCCATCTGCTGTATTCACGCTTTTTCACAAAGGCGCTCCGCGATCTTGGCATTTATCCGAAGAATCTTTCTGAGCCATTCACAAGACTGCTCACGCAGGGCATGGTTCTGAAAGATGGCGCCAAAATGTCCAAATCCAAAGGCAATGTGGTTGATCCGGCCATTATGATTGAAAAGTTCGGCGCAGACACCGTGCGTCTGTTCTGCCTCTTTGCCGCGCCGCCGGAAAGGGATTTTGACTGGTCAGACAAGGGCATTGAAGGTGCATCGAGATTCCTGCACCGCATCTGGCGTCTCTTTCTGGAAGAGCAGGACAGGCTTTTGCCTGTGGTTGCCGCATCTTCTAAGGAATCGGATGCCACAAGCGCCATGGCAAGGGAGCTGCGCCGCAAGGAGCATCAGACCATTAAAAAGGCTGGAGCGGACATAATTGAAAAGTTCCAGTTTAATACCGCCATAGCCGCGATTATGGAGCTTGTGAACAGTCTTTACCTGACAAGGGAGAATCTTGGCCATACGGAGGGAGAAAATGCCGTTCTTTCCTCCGCCATGGCATCGGTTCTCACATTGCTTTCACCAGTGTGCCCGCACATATGCTCGGAGTTGTGGCAGCGCATGGGGCACAAAACGGATATTGGGCAGCAGCCATGGCCTCAATGGGATGCCAATGCCGCAGCCAGTGATATTGTCACCATCGCCCTGCAGGTAAATGGCAAATTGCGTGGCACCATGCCAGCTGCCGCCGATGCCACAAAAGATGATCTTGAAAAGGCCGCCCTGGCCGATGCGGGGGTGCTCAAGCACACAGCCGGCAAGCAGGTGCGCAAGGTAATTGTCGTGCCAGGCAAGCTCGTGAACGTGGTGGCCAGTTGAGCAGTCCGGGCAGACCCGCCTCCAGGCCCCCTTTTTCCATACTGGTCTGTCAGGATTACGGCCTGCTCAGGGAGCATTATGAAAATTTGCTTGCCAGCTTTCCGCCTCCAACCGGCAGCTGGCAGAGGCATGTTTTTTGGGGTGATGAGGAGCAGGATCAGAAATTTTGGGACATGCTCTCCCAAATTGGCCTGTTTGGAGACAGCCGGGTTCTGCTGTTGCGCAATGCCCAGGAGTGGAATGCTGAATCCTGGCGCCGGCTATCCGCCGCTCTTGCTGCCACACCGGATTTCACATGGCCCATTATCTGTCTGGAAGTGGATTGGGAAAAAGGCAAATACAAAATACCTGCGCATGTATCGAAAACAAGGTGCATGACCTATGCCACAGGCAAGGGGTGGGTCGCCACCATACCTCCCCTTGCCGGTGCTGCGCTGCAATCCTATGTAAAGAAGAAAGCTGCCAGGCTTGGACTGACATTTCAGGGTAATGCGCTGTCCATTTTCTGCTCGACGATAAATCCGGATGCCATTTCCATAGACAATACTCTGCAAAAACTTGCGCTGTCTTCGCCGGATGGCCAGATTGACCATAATTGCATTGGCGAGGATTACTCAAGCCCAGAGAGCGATGCCTTCGCATGTATCAAAAAATTGCAGAGGGGGGATCTGGCAGGCGCATGGCGGGATATAGGCTCGGCGAATGCCAGTGAACTGCTTTTTTTTCTCATTGCCCTGCTGGCGCGTGAGTTTCGCACCCTGTGGCAGCTTAATACCGGCCAAAATCCCTGGCTGCATCCCTCCGATGCAGCCTTTAAACGTGACCTGGCCATGAAAATTGGCCTGAAGGGAGTTTCCGCCGGTTTTTGCGCGCTTGCGGATGCGGAATGGCAAGTGAAAAGCGGCAGGCAGTCCCCGGAACAGGCATTGGAAGCCCTGGCAGTCACTGTGGCTGGCATTTTTTGCAATGGCAGCGGGCAGAGAACCCGGGAGCATTAAGGCTTTTGCCGGCATAAGAATTTAATTTTTCCGCGAAACGTCAGCGAGTATGGCTGAAACACGTAGAGTGTTTCAGCGGATGAATGCTCCAGATTTCTCTTCTGGCCAACGATGCCAAATTATATTTTGACTGACGGGCAGGTTCTCTTAAACCTATAGGGATCATAGCGCTGTAGTTGCATATCTCCGATAATATCGGGCAGGGAAATCCGCCCTTGCCAAATTCATAATGCTGATTATTTTATGTCAACCACAATGAAACAGGCGGATGCGTCCGGTCATCGCGCAAGACTTCGCGCCAGGCTTGAGCGGGAGCCATTGACCGTTGAGGACTATGAGGTAATGGAGCTCATCCTGGGGCTGTCCATTACCCGCAGGGATACCAAGCCCCTTGCAAAAGAACTGCTGGCAAGGTTTGGCAGCATTCGTGGCGCTCTGGATGCCAGACCCGATGAATTATGCCAGATAAAAGGGTTTGGACCGGGGCTGTTTGCCCTTTGGCGCCTGCTGCGCGAGTTCCTCGCCCGTTATGCGGCATCCCCCCTGCGGGAAAGGGCGGTTATGGCAAGCCCTGAGGCAGTGGCGCAAATGGCCAGAATCCGGCTGGGAAATCTTGCCCATGAAGAATCCTGGCTGGTTCTTGTGGATTCACAAAACAGACTTATCTTATGGGAGCGGCTGCGACGGGGCGGCATAAGCTCTGTGGCAATTCAGCCCAGGGATGTTCTTGAGATGGCTCTTTTGCACAAGGCCAGCGGCATCATACTTGTGCATAATCATCCCGGCGGCAATCCAAGCCCATCCAAAGCTGATATTGATCTTACGGAAGAACTCCAAAATCTTGCACCGCGTCTGGGATTGCGCCTTCTTGACCATGTCATTGTGACATCTGGCGATTCCTGGAGCATAAGTCAAAGAAAGATTCTCCGCTAAACGGGGGTAAATATGTCAGAAGAAAATAAAAAGGAAAATCCGGCCACCGACTCTGGTGGCTCCGCCAACCCCGATGATATGGACATATCCTTCTCTGGCATCGGCGATTCCGATGATGCCGGAACCGAAAAGATTTGCAGCGAGCCTGTGGACCAGATCGAAAAACATGAGATGCCGTCCATATTGCCTGTTTTGCCAGTAAGGGATGTGGTGGTTTTCAATTATATGATATTGCCCCTTTTCATAGGCAGGGAGAAATCCGTCAAGGCGGTGGAGGCTGCTCTTGAGCGTGGCAGGCAAATGCTTGTCTGCTCCCAGCACGATGAAAACAATGACAATCCAGGGCCGGATGATCTTTATCGCGTGGGCACGGTGGTTCAAATTCTGCGTCTGCTCAAAATGCCGGACAATCGCATAAAAATACTGGTGCAGGGCATAGGCCGGGCCAAAGTTACCGGTTATGAGCGCACGGATCCCTTCTTTCTGGCGGATGTGGAGCCATTGGTGGAGATTCCCGCACCGGACGATGCGACCGTGGAGGCTTTGTTGCGCTCTGTGAGGGAACAGACGGAAAAATGTCTTTCCCTGCGCGGCATATCCTCTCCGGATATTGTTAATGTCCTGCAGGGTGTGGAAGATGCTGGGAGGCTTGCAGATCTTGTCGCAGCCAATATGAGGATCAAGCAGGAGCAGGCCCAGCAGCTGCTTGAAACCAGCGATGCTCTTGAGAGATTGCGCATGGTCAATGATCTCCTTGGTCATGAGCTGGAAATTGCTACCATGCAGGCAAAAATACAGGGAGCGGCCAGGGAGGGCATGGACAAGGCGCAAAAGGAATATTTTTTGCGCGAGCAATTAAAGGCCATTCATCATGAGCTGGGAGAGGGAGACGAGGACTACGGCGATGATCTTACAGCCTTAAAGAAAGCGCTTAATGAGGCTGGCCTGCCCAAGGACGTGAAGCTGGAGGCGGACAGGCAGATGCGCAGGCTGGTCTCCATGCATGCCGATTCTGCTGAGGCTGGCGTGGCGCGCTCATATCTCGAGTGCATTGCTGAACTGCCATGGAAAAAAACCACCCGCGACAGGCTGGATATACAGAGAGCAAAAAATATTCTCGATGAGGATCATTGTGGCCTGGAAAAGGTCAAGGATCGCATTCTGGAATTTTTAAGTGTGCGCAAGCTCAATCCCAATGCCAGGGGCAGCATCCTCTGCTTTGCCGGCCCTCCAGGAGTGGGCAAAACCTCCCTGGGCAAGTCCATAGCCAGAGCCATGGGGCGCAAATTCCAGCGTCTTTCACTTGGCGGCATGCATGATGAGGCCGAGATCCGCGGCCATAGGCGCACATATATAGGCGCCATGCCCGGCCGCATCATCCAGGCCATCAAACAGGCCGGCACCCGTAACCCGGTTATAGTTCTGGATGAAGTGGACAAAGTGGGCTCCGATTTTCGGGGAGATCCATCCTCCGCCCTGCTTGAGGTGCTGGATCCGGAGCAGAACAATACATTCAGCGATCATTATTTGAATGTTCCCTTTGATCTCTCAAAGGTCATGTTCATATGCACAGCCAATCATCTCGATACAATCCCCGCTCCTCTGCGGGACCGGATGGAGGTGATTTCCCTGCCTGGATATACACAGCAGGAAAAGGTTGAGATTGCTAGAGAGCATCTTTTGCCAAAACAGATGAAAGATGCCGGTCTTGAAGTGGACAAGGTAAATATTAGCGATAAAATCATTGGCCGAATAATCCGTGAGTACACGCGGGAGGCCGGGGTGCGCAATCTTGAACGCGAGCTGGGCACCATTGGCCGCAAGCTTGCGCGCAAGAGGGCGGAAGGAGAAAAGGGGGCCTTCACCATTACGGAGGCAGGCCTCCCCGATTTGCTGGGCGCACCGAAGTTTATTGATTCCGAAAAGGATGACGAGCTTTTGCCCGGCATGGCGCTGGGGCTGGCATGGACGCCGGCTGGCGGTGAGGTCCTCAATGTGGAGGCCAATGCTCTCAAGGGCAGAGGCAGATTGCAACTTACCGGCCAGCTTGGTGATGTGATGAAGGAAAGCGCCCAGGCTGCCCTGAGCTACATACGCAGCCGCGCAGATGAATTGGGTGTGGATGCTGGTTTCGCCACCCGAAATGATATCCATGTGCATGTGCCGGCTGGGGCAACTCCCAAGGATGGACCATCCGCCGGCATCACCCTTACCACCGCCCTTATTTCAGCCTTGTCCGGACGCAAGGTGCGGGCAGACTTGTGCATGACAGGCGAGATTACCCTGCAGGGCCGCGTGTTGCCTGTTGGCGGCATCAAGGAAAAAATACTTGCCGGCGTGGCCCGGGGGTTGAAGCATGTTGTCATCCCCTATCAGAATACACGCGATCTTGATGAAGTACCCCCATCGCTGCGCAAAAAAATCAAGGTGCATCCTGTAAAGAATTATGATGAGGTCATTCCTCTTGTCTTTGTTGATTATGCCGCAGCCACTGGAGAGCAGCGCGTCTGTGGAGATACTGAAGCCATGAATGGCAAATGTGGCGCTGGCGGCACATCTGAAGCGTCCAAAAAAATCGGCAGGAGAAGATCGGCCACGCAAAAGAAAAGTGGAGATGAAGCCCACTCGACGACACAGGGCGCATGCGCCTGATTGAGGCACATGCCACAAATATCATACTGTGCCAATGAAACTTTGGGAGCATGAGAGACTGGCAATGGCCAGATTGAAAGAGGCCGGGTGCGAAAGCCCCGGCCTCTGCGCGCGTTTACTGGTTGGACAGGCTGCCGGCATGGATAAAATCCAATGTATTATCAATGCCCACTGTGAACTTTCCCATGAAAAGGCATGCCATTTGCGGATGCTTGTGGAAAGGTGCGCCAAAGGAGAGCCACTGGCATATATTTTAGGCAGAAAAGAATTTTATGAAATGGAGTTTATAATAAAGCCGGGCGTGCTGGTGCCACGCCCCGAAACAGAGCTGCTGGTTGAGCTGTCCCTGGGCATGATCCCCGCCCAGGAGATTGCCTTTGCGGATGCTGGCTGCGGTTGCGGCTGCATTGGCCTGTCCCTGCTTGGGCAAAGGCCACGCTGGCAGGGCTTTCTGCTGGATGCCAGCCAGCAGGCATTGAGTTTAACCCGCAAAAATGCCAGAAACATGGGGCTTGATGCGCAAATTATTGCCGCCGACATCTTTCATCTTCCCTTTTCATCTGCAAGTCTTGACCTGATTGTCAGTAACCCGCCTTATATAGCTCCGGCAGAAATTGGCCAGATTATGCCCGGCGTCCTGCAATATGAACCACATGAGGCTCTATTTTCCGGTTGCGATGGCCTGGAGCATATCAGGTCGCTTGCACGACAGGCCACCCAAGCGCTTTGTGATGGCGGAACGCTTTTGCTGGAGCATGGCGCGACCCAGCGTGAGGCTGTATGCCGCATTCTTGGGGAAAATGGTTTTATTGATTGCATGGTTTATGATGATCTTGCCGGTTTGCCCCGCTGTGTCATGGCCAGAAAAAAATATTGACTTTTACATCATTCAGGTGATTTTCTTAAATGGCCATGCGTTATTCCCACGGGATTGCCTGCCGGAATAATTATAAGTCAATCTGCAAATTAAATTGAATGTTGGAGCCAATATGGCGGAGCTGAAAGATTTTTCTCTATATAATATCGATTGGGACCTGACGCCGGAACAGGCAGTCACCATGTATCTGGAATGGGGCAACAATGATTGGACCGCCGAGTATCCTCCTGTGCGCTCCAAGGATGATGTGGCCATCTATTTTGTTGTGGACAGCTGGGAAACTCCACCCCAAATAAGGCTGGTGCAACGTAATTCGGAGAATGCCACCGATATTTTTTCAATGCCGCTCCCAGATGAGCTGCTGGACGACTGGAAAGCCACCAATGGAAACTGGCGCGGTGTGGGCGCGCCAACACCTGCCATGAAGGCATGGCTGAAAAAGCAGCTGGGGCAGGAAAATATCGATAGTTGATCCGGAGTGCAGACAAATCCTATCTGGAGCCAAACCCAGGTATTTCGTACTTTTTTTCCAACTTGTGCAAGAGCCAGGTGGCGGCGCTGACCATGGCCAGATAATAGAGGCCAACTGTGAAGAAAACTTCGGTAAACCGGAAAGTATCCGAAGCCACAACCTTGCCTTCGCCCATCAATTCCATACAGGTAACAAGATAGGCGAGGGAGCTGTACTTGATTAGGTAAATTATTTCATTGCCGCAGCCAGGCAGTGCGCGCCGGGCGGCCTGGGGTATGACGATCCAGAAGATTGTCTGTAATGATGTAAAACCCAGAGCCTCGGCGGCAAGAATCTGGCCCCGGCGGATGGATAGCAGGGCGCCGCGCACATATTCGGACTGGTATGCTGCCGTGCAAAGGATAAAGGATGTAAGAGCCGCTCCGTAAGGCGCGAAATAGATCCCCATTTTTGGCAGGGCGTAATAGATAAGCATGAGCTGAATGGCCAGAGGCACGCCACGCAAAAGTGATGTATAGCCATTGCCTAGCTTTCTTAACCATGCTGGCCCAAAAGTGCGCGCGCAACCCAGTGCCACTCCGCCTATAAAGCCAAATATCGATGCCGGAATAATGAGCGCGAGGGAGACCAGCAGCCCCTTGTTTAGCGCGGGCAGCAGCTCACCCGATAAAAACTGCATATCAAGCATTGGCCTCACCAGAGACGCCGGAATCAAGTATGCGGCAAAAATCACGGGTGCGGGTATGCGCACCCTCGGCCAGCAGTGCGGCAGGCGAGCCCCGTTCTATAATTTTGCCACGCTCCATGAATAGAATTTCATTCGCAAGGGCTCGGGCGAAATCCATTTGATGCGTTGCCATGATCATTGTCATGCCGCTGGCGGCAAGATCTCGAATAACAGCCAGAACCTCTCCCACCAGTTCCGGATCGAGAGCGGATGTTGGCTCGTCCAGCAAAATGGCTCTTGGATCCATTGCCAGTGCGCGGGCAATGGCCACTCTCTGCTTCTGGCCACCGGAAAGCTGGGCCGGATAGAGCATGGATCTCCTGGCAAGACCAACACGGGCAAGCTCGTCCAGGGCTCTTTTTTTTGCCTCGGCACGACTCATTTTTTTTACCCGGCGCAGTGCAATGGCGACATTTTCCTCCGCTGTGAGATGATCAAACAGATTAAAATCCTGAAAGATCATTCCCACCTTGGCGCGGAAATCACACAATTCCTTTTTGTCCGCGCGATTTAGCAATTTGTTTTCCAGCCATATGGAACCGGAATCCGGCTGGATCAGGCAATCTATGCATTGGAGGAGTGTGCTCTTTCCGGCCCCGGAGGGGCCAATGAGCACCATCAGACCGCCCTTGCGCACAGCCAGGGAGCAGTCATCCAAAATGAGCTTGCCGCCCATTTTTTTTGTTATGCCTTCGGCGCGCAGCACAAAATCTTCATTTTCCGGCATTTGCCCAACCTGTGGAAAGCATTTTGAACGGGTTCATGAAAATTAAAAATCAAGGCCATCCATGCCAGTGCTGTAGCCTGGCACATTGACGGCATATTCCAGCCTGCGCAGCATCTTCAGCACAATCCATGTCAAAAACAGATAAATAAGGCCGGCGGCGGCATAGAGAGCCAGATGCTCATGGGTTCTGGCGGCCGCAAAGGATGTGCGCGCCATAATATCCTGTGTGCCAAGCACAAAACAGATGGCCGAATCCTTGAGCAGAATGGAAAATTCATTTGCCCAGCCGGGTATGGAAAGCCTGAGCGCCTGGGGGAGAATTATCCAGGCTATGCCTTCTCCATCGCTCATGCCCAGGGCCCTGGCAGCCTTGAGCTGGCCATCGGGCAGGCTGATAATGGCGCCCCTGAATATCTGGGACTGATAGGCGGCGCTTGTGGCCCCCAGCACCAGACAGGCTATGATGAAAGGCTCCGCCGGCAGACCCAGGCTGATAAAAAAACCATAAAAGAGAAAAAGAAGCACCAGGATTGGCACACCGCGAAAAAACCATACATATGTGGCCACAAGCCGGCGCACAATTGGCGGCCCATAAACCTGGCCAATGGCGAAAGGCACTCCGAGCAAAAGACCAATGGCGAGGGAAATGGCCACATTGCCCACAGTGACAAAAATACCGGGGAGTATGGCTGGCAAAGCCTGGATAACTACGAGAAGAGAATTCATTTATTGGGAGGGATTTTCACTTCCTGACCCTCAATCCGCCATGTGTGCCGGGGCGGCGTATCCGCCCCGGCTCCGGACATTATTGCTTGTTGAGATATTTTTTCTGCAAATCCTGCCAATAGGGATCAGCCTTGAGATGCTTGTAGCCTTCATCAATGAGCCTGCGCAATTCCTTTTCATTTTTGCGCAGGGCCACGCCGAAATCATCGGGCACTCCATGGGTGCCGGCTTTTTTAACCGCGCGCCCTTTGGAAATGGCGTCATCAGCAGGCAGCTCGTCCATAAGGGCGGCCTGAATCCGGCCATTGACAAGATCCTCTACGGCAAGGGGGGCGGAATCATAAAAACGCAGTTCAATGGGTAATTTTTTTGTCTTGATTTCTTCCCGCAGGGCATTGGCCTCTGATGTTCCGCGCTGGACGCCAACCTTTATTGGCTTTGAAAGAATTTCGTCAACAGTCAAATCCGAATTTTCGGGCACAATGAAGACGCGGGACACTTTCCAGTAAGGGTCGGAAAATTGCACCATCTCGGCGCGCTTGGGAGTAATGCTCATGCCTGAGCAGACCATGTCGATCTGGTTTGCCAGGAGCGCCGGGATTATGCCATCCCAGGCCATGGGCTGATGTTTCACATCAAACCCCATCTTTTTGGCTATCCAATTCAGGGAATCCACATCAAAGCCGGCGGGTTGGCCGGTTTTTTCATCAATATAGGCAAATGGGGGATAATTGGGATCAATGCCATTGGTATAGGTTTTGGCATGGCTTGCTGCCGTTATGGCAAAGATGAAAAGCGCCAGGGCGCAGGCTGCAAAAAAAGATTTCCTCATCATTCCTTCCTTTGATTACCCCTTTGGGGCGTAATATGGGCGCAATTCTCCAGCCAGGAGAATGATTTGGCGCCACTTTCCGGATACAGGTCGAATTTTTATCAAAGGGCGCCATATATGGCAAGGCAGTGAAATGCCTTGAATAAAATTATTGCTTTACCAATTTTTTTGGATTATGCAAAATTGCGCCTTTACTGCAAAGATATTTTATAATCCGCCGATATAGCAAATGATAATTTTGACCTTTCCCTGCCAGACAGGATCGGCTCTTATGGGGCGGACATAAGATGGTATTGGCCCGCGTATTGCAAGATGATGCCAGTTGGCCGCTTACAGTAAAATAAGGCATTTGCCATGGCTACTCCAGCGCAAAAGCGCCCGCAAAATTAGCCCAGGGCGTATGCCACTTCTGAGCATGGATATTTAAAAAGCGGACATGCCATAATAAATATGTGTAAAAAAATGCCAAAAAAGCCAAATGAAACCATCAAACGAGTGATGGACATAGCCATCTGTTTGCTGGGGCTGCCATTTGCATTGCCCATTGGCCTTTTGCTGGCATTGATCATCTATGCGGACAGTGGCGCGGCGCCGATATATCGTCATCAGCGCATTGGCAAGGGGGGAAGGCCCTTCACCATTTACAAGTTCCGCACCATGGTGCGTGGCGCTGACGCCCTGCTGAAAAATTATCTGGCCCAAAATCCCGAACTGGCAGAAGAATGGCGAAAAACCCAGAAATTGAAAAATGATCCGCGGCTCACACGCTCCGGACATTTTTTGAGAAAATACAGTCTGGACGAACTGCCGCAGATATACAACATTCTGCGTGGCGAGATGAGTCTGGTTGGGCCAAGGCCAATAGTAGAGAATGAAAAAGAGAAATACGGCCGGTATTTTGAGGAATATTGCATGGTCAGACCAGGTTTGACAGGTCTGTGGCAGACATCAGGCAGAAACAACACCACCTATTCCCAAAGGGTGGCATATGATCACTATTACATCAATAATTGGACGGTCTGGCTTGATTTATGGATACTTGCCAAGACCGTGCCCATTGCCATAAATGGAAATGGCGCCTATTAGCCCTGTTTGCGACTTCCCGCAAAAGGCATTCCAGCACCCTGATCATCGGGTTTAATCCGGGTAATGGCATTGACGCGTGAGCGTGGCAACACCTTTTTGCGCAGGCTTGATTTCTATGCCGGCATTCCTCTCGCATATGCAACCGGTATGTTGCGCAGAGTCCGTTTGCCCAAAAAATTTCCTGCTCATTTCAACCCGCAAAGCATCTGCATCCTATGTTTTGGCGCCATAGGCGATCTGCTGCTGGCGTCTGGACTGGTAGATGGTCTCAGAAAAAGATTCCCTGACGCCAGGATTGATATTCTCTCATCAAAGGCCAACGAGGCCGCTTTGCCCCTGATCAGGGGCGTGGATGGCAGCGCATCGTTTGCCATTACCAATGTGGCGGCTATGATTGGCCATGCACGGGCAGCCCGATATGATCTTTTGTTTGACACCAGCCAGTGGTCGCGAGTGGGGGCAATAGTCAGCAATCTTTCAGGCGCCGCATTGACAGTGGGATTTAATACGGCAGGTCAACATCGCAGCTGGGGATACGATATTGTGGCATTGCATAGGGGCGACTGGCATGAGCTGAATAATTTTCTTGCTCTTGGCAAAGCAGTCTGGGGCGATTTTGAAGGCCAGCCCTGCCTGTGCCCCCCCCTTGTGGATGAAGCAGCCCAAACAGTCCTGCAAAAAACGGTTTTCTGCCATATGTGGCCTGCTCCTGGGCGGGGGAGCATTTTCAAGACATGGCCAGAGGAATATTGGGCGGCCCTGGCTGCCACACTGGCTGAAAAAGATCTACGGGTATGTTTCACTGGCGCCCCGGGTGAAGCAGGGCGGACAGAAGAGTTTATAAAAAAATTTTGTGCCGGCAAAGGCAACATATGTTCCGTAGCCGGCAGATACAGTCTGCAGGATCTTGGCGGGATTTTTTGCCATGCCAGAGCAGTGATCTCGGTCAATACCGGCATCATGCATCTGGCGGCATTACTTGGGGCGCCAACTGTGGGTTTGCATGGCGCCACAAATCCCAGGCGCTGGGGGCCATATGGGCCAAGGACTGTCAGCCTGCTCCCACATGCGGGCAGAAACGCCTATCTTGATCTTGGCTTTGAATACCCGCCAGATGCAAAGCCAAACATGCACAGTCTGCCAGTGGAGGATGTGCTTAAGGCGCTCAGCCTGCTTGGGGCAATGGCATGATGAAGGCCGTATGAGCAGAAGTCAGCGGTTCATTTCCTGTCGCCAAGGGCTGCCGTAATCAGGGCTTCGCAGGCAAGTTGCCCATCGACAAAGGCCTTTGCCTCCAGCTTGCAGAGCTTCAGCTTCATCCGCATGTTGGAACATTCAAGATCAAGCCTGTCTCCTGGAACCACCTGACGTCTGAATTTTACCTGATCAAGACCTGTGAACAGGAACAGTTTATCCCCAAGGCTACCTTCCAGGCTGGATGCCGCCAGCAATCCGCCTGTCTGCGCAAGAGCCTCCAGAATCAATACACCGGGCATGATGGGCACACCGGGAAAATGACCCTGGAAAAATGGCTCATTGAATGTGACATTTTTGTAGGCCTTTATGTGTGACCCGGCAACGCATTCCACCACCCTGTCAACCAAAAGGAAGGGGTAGCGGTGTGGCAGCAGGCCCAATATGCGCTCGATGTCCATGGCTTGAGGTGTGGAATTCATGGCTTTTCCTTTGGGCGGAAGTTAATAAAAAAGCCTCCTGGGGAGGCTTCAGGAATAATTTCTATGCCAAGCTATTTTTTTTCAGCCGGAGCCTGGGAAGATTTTTCGGCGTTTTTGGCTTCAGCCGGCTTGTCCTTGTTCTTTTTGTAGGTTTCATTTACCTGGGCAAGGACGTCCTTGGTGAGATCCATGGACGGGTCGGCATAAAGCACACCGCCAGCAGTGATATCAACAACAAAATTGTAACCCTTGGCCCTGGCGACTTCATATGATGCGCTGAATACAAGGGAGACCATATCCTGACGGAATTTCACCTCATCCTGTTCCGCCTTGCGCATTAAATTGCGGGTGTCCTGCTCAAGTTTTTGCCTGGCCTTAATGAAGGCGACCTTTTTTTCTTCGCTGGACTTGGGATTTATGCCCTTGGCCTGTTTTTGCACAGCCTCGCCCTGCTTTTTGAGAGCTTCACGCTCCTTGCCATACTTTTTTTCCATTTCAGCTTTAAAAGCGACGGCCGGCTCACTCTCCATGGCAATGGTTTGCATGTCCACAACACCAATTTTGGCGTTGGGGACGGCCGCCGCGTCTGCCGCGTATGTCACTCCATTGCCCAACAAGAATATCGCCAAAGCCAAGAAAAGCAGCCTGCGCATTTAGCCTACCTCATAAATATACAGATTTAGTGTGCGGACAATTTGTCCGCAATCAATGCTACATAGCATCAGCACGTCTGCCCGTCAAGGCATTCTCCGCAGTACGGTTGTTGAGCAGACGGTTGCGATATGCAAGTATGCCTTCGGCCACGCCTTCTGCAATGGCATTGCGGTATTTTGCCGTGGCAAGATTCCGGGCTTCAGCAGTGTTGGAGCAATAGCCGACCTCCACCAGAACAGCAGGCATCTGCGCTCCCAGGAGGACATGGAAAGGGGCGGACTTGACGCCATTGTCTCGCACGCTGTACTGCCTTTTTTTTAGGCGAAACATGGAAAGACGCTGAATATCGGATGCCAGCCTTTTGGATTCATCGGCTCTGGCATTGAGCATGACCTCGGCAAGCATGTTCTGCATGTCTCCAAGGCGCTTGTCGCTGGCGGCATTTTCTATCATGGCAACCCGGGCAGCCTGCGGATTGCTTGCCAAGTCCAGAAAATATGTCTCAAAACCGCTAACCGCGGCATTGTCATGAGCGTTGACATGCACAGATACAAAAAGATCGGCTTTGGCCACATTGGCCAGCCGGGTGCGTTCGCTCAGAGCAATGGCGCGATCCCTGGTTCTGCTGTAAATTACCTCAAGGCCATTTGCCTGCAACAGTCTGCCAAGGGCCAGGCCAATATCCAGGGTGATATCCCTTTCTGTAATTTTGTTGTGGCTGGTGCCTGGATCCTTGCCCCCGTGCCCGGCGTCAATAAATACCCTGTGGACTGTCAGGCCAAGCTGGCTGGCCATGTTGCTCACCTGGGTGGCTCTGGCTGTTGGGGGAGCCTTGGCTGCTATGACATTCTTTTTGCCTTTGGCAGCCACAGTTGTGGTGTTTCCAGGCAGCCTGGCATTACCTGCAGCCACGGCAAGCACTATTCGGCAGGGATCGTCCTCGTTTCGCGCTTCAAAGAGGCGCACATCCCGAAAATCAAATTGCAGACTGGCTCCGCCATTCTTTATGTCGCGCACGCGCACAGCCTGGAGCAGGCTGCCGTTGACAGTGACACCTTTGCGCACATCGCTGACAACAGCCGCATTTTCAAGATCGAGCACAAGGCGGGGAGGACGCCCCCTGGCAGCATCGATTTTGCGTAGTGTATATTTGGAAGGCGCGGACAGCTCAAGGCTTATTTCAACGCTGTTTTTGCCATGGGAATCCCATGACAGAACCTGGAGCTCGGGTTTTTCTGGAGTCTTTTCCGCCACTGCCGTCTTTTTTGCAGGGGCCTTCTGCCCTGGAGCCATGCGGGCCAGCATGCGCCTTGCCTGGGGAGCCATGTCGCCACGGGGATAGTCGCGAACAATCTTTTCCAGGAGATCATTGGCCTCGCTGCCGCCTTTTTTGCGATCCCAGCGGATGAGCGCGGCATTGAACAGGGCATCATCGGCCAATGCATGCGCCGGATACTGGCGGCTGACATTTATGTACATTTCCTCAGCCTTGCGGCTGTCGGCAGAAAGGCGGGAACAGGCGGCCAGCGACTGCTGGCAAGCGGCAGCCTGGAAGAGCGCATTGACAGCAAGGCGATGTTTGCCAGCCTTGTGGATTTTTAAAAATTCTTCCCTAAGCTCTTCCCAGGGCTGCCGCCAGCAGGATTTGATCTTGTCCTTGCCAAGAGCTGTCATTCTGGATTTGGCAGCGCGATAGCGCAAAGGCAGATCGCCGGCAAAGGCTGCGGCAGATTTTTTGGCAGATGCAGTTTCCGCCTGCTCATCGGCAAGCTGGCTGGTGGGGCGGGTAATGGCGGCCAGGGCTTCCGGAGCGGCCCTGCCGCGTGATGCGGCCTTTATGGCTTTTTCAAGCGCCTCGGCCTCGCCAAGCATATCGCCATTGGGATACTGCTTCTTTATGCGTTCCAGCAGTGTCAGCGCTCCCTTTTCATCCCTGAGCCAGGCCGCCCGCATTCTTGCAGCCCGGAAGAGTGCGTCGTCCGCCAGCCTGCTCGATGCATGCCTGAGGGCGACGGTTTCATAACAGTTTATGGCCTGACGGGCATCGGAGCGTGCGCAGGAGCGCGTGGCAAGCTGCTCGAATGCCTCGGCTGCCCTGAAAAGGGCTGCAGGCCTGTTTGGCCATGCCGGGTCTGCATTGTAAATATCGCGAAATTCCGTGGCCAGCTTTTCCCAGGGTTCCCTCTGCATGTTTTTTTTGTCATTGCGCAGGAGATTGGCAATGCCAGCCTTTGCGGCAACATAACGTTTTTCTGTGGGGGGGAGGCCTGTAAAGCCCGAATCGTAACAACATACGACAAGAATGCAGAGTGCGAAGGCAAATGCCAGGGGGGGAGCGATCCGATGCAGGATTGTCCTGTCCATTCCCATTTTCTGACTTTTATTGCTGGCCACTATATATCACCTGCCCGTGCTGCCATTTCGTGCGGGAGTCAGATCTGTGTAATGACTGGATACCATGCGCGCATCGGTCCGTTCCGCAATGAAACCGCAATTAACAGTTTTCGGATATAATCAGTTCTGGCCATATTATCGGTACAATTTGCAAAGTCTTAAGCCGTGCCAATAAAATGATTTTTTCATGTTTGTGATAATTGCAAATTATATTGACGGATTGGAAATATGCAAGGATATTTGCCAGGTTTTTTATAAAAAATAAATGAAATTTGCAAAATTCCACTCATCAAATTTTGATCCGTGAGACTCTTTATCCATGTGGCGGCAGCAGGATGGATTATTTCTTGCTGGAAAAGCCGCATCAATCCCGGGTATGGCTGGCTTTCAGGCGCAGAGCCGGGGCGCCCACGCCAAGATTAGCGGCAACGGCGGCAATTTCATCCGCCTCTGGCCTTAGGCAGGCACAACCATCAACTTCATAACTCTTGGCGCGTATCTTATGGCCGCAAACATTGGCTGTTGTGGCGGAGCGGGGAAGCACAAACCTTTCAATCATTGATATCCGCACTCCCAGTGTATGGGTATGCCTGAAAATTGCTGCCGCGGCCTTTTCCTCATTCCCCGGATGGCAGAGAACCTGGAAAAGCCCGGCAGGACGATTTTTTTTGCCAATGCCTGGAAGATATATGGCGTCCAGAATCATGGGGTCATCATTGAGGGCGCAGAGGGCCATGCCTATTTCCTCCCCGCTCAGATGATCCACAACCGTTTCAAGCTGGATTATTTTTTCACGCTGCATGGCCCCCCCCAAAGGTTATTGCAGAAATTATTATGCATAATGATTAATGGCGCATCTTGCGTAAAAAAGCAGGTGAAATTATCATGTGGCAGTCATCGATGCCTGGCTCTTCCGGGATGATTCCCCATGTCCGACATACAGGCACAGGTGACAGCCAAATCAGGAGATGAAGAATGCTTATACGCAACTGGATGACCCCCCGTGTTTTGACTGTGACACCGGACACCTCCCTGCTGAAGATTGGAAAGCTAATGAAAGACAACAATGTGCGCCGTATACCTGTTGTCGACAGGGATGGCAATGTGAAGGGCATAATATCCGATCGTGATGTGCGCGATGCCTCTCCATCCAAGGCAACCACTCTTGACATGTATGAAATGCATTATCTCCTGGCTGAAATAAAGGCAAGCGACATCATGACGCCCAAGCCAATTACCGTTAAGCCTACGGACACGGTGGAGAAGGCGGCCATGCTGATGCTTGACAACAAGATTGGCGGCCTGCCCGTGGTGGACGCGGAAGGTATTCTGCAGGGAATAATTTCCGAGCAGGATGTGTTCAAGGCCCTTGTCAACATTACAGGAGTGCGGGAGGGCGGCTTCCAGCTGGGGTTTGCCATTGCAAACAGGCAGGGGGCAATGCGACCAATTTTTGACATGCTGCGCAGACGCGGCGCCCGCATCCTTTCCGTGCTATCATCCAATAATAACGATGGTGAGCGGCATATTTTCATCCGCCTCAGGGAAATGGAAAGCCATGATGCGGAAAAGGAGCTGGTTGAGGAAATCAAGGAGTACTGCAATCTGCTCTATTGGGCGAAAAATGAAGTGCATCTGGCCTGACGGGCGGATATGGCGCGCTTTATGGGGGCATAAACAATAAAGGCAATTTCCTTGCAATACCTGTTTTTTTGTGTCATAACCTTATCAGAAAGGGTATATGCAAGACCCTTTTTACATGGGGAATTTGGTAAAAGCCGTTTTTCCGGCTGCCACAGGCGCGACAATCCCGTTGTGTCTGTCAGAATTACATCTGTCCAAGGAGGACACACGCATGGCTGAGATCACCTTTAAGGGTAAAAGCTTTGAAGTTGACGAGGATGGCTTCCTGCTCCGTTTTGACGACTGGTGCCCCGAATGGATGGAGTATGTCAAGGAATCGGAAGGCATTTCCGAGATTACCCCGGATCATCAGAAGATCCTTGATTTTCTTCAGGATTACTACAAGAAGAATGGCATTGCGCCCATGGTCCGCATTCTTTCCAAGAACACAGGCTACAAGCTGAAGGAAGTGTATGAGCTCTTCCCGTCCGGGCCTGGCAAAGGGGCATGCAAAATGGCCGGCCTGCCCAAGCCCACAGGCTGCGTATAGCCAGCATCTGTTTATCCGGAAAGCGGAAGCCAGCTTCCGCTTTCCACTGTCATCCGCATTTGCGGATAATGGATGCGCCGTCTGCATAAAGTTTTCAGGCGGCTTTTCCATATCTGATGGTCTGAAAAAATCCTGTTCCAGACTTTTGCCGAAAAGATGGCCGTGAAGTCGGTATTGCCGTAGATCAGGCAGGCTGGGGCAAAATCGCGCCAATATTAAATCCATCCTGTTACACCCGTCCGCGCTATGACTGAAGAATTGCCAGAAATGACAAGTGAGGAGCCAAAACCAAAGAAAAAATGGTTTCGGCCAGGCAAGCTGATCCTGATCCTTCTGGGAATTGTTGCCTTATGCGGTCTGCTGGCCGCCGGGGCTGCCGCGACTCTCCTTTACTGGGCATCGCGGGATCTTCCCAACATTTCCCGCATCTCGGACTACAATCCTCCCCAGGCCACCACCGTGCTTGCGCGCAATGGCGCCGTTCTGGGCACATTGTGCCATGAAAAACGCTATGTCATAACCCTCAAGGACATGTCGCGCTTTTTACCCATGTCTTTTCTCGCAGCGGAGGACGATGCTTTCTACCAGCACATGGGTGTTGACCCCATGGCCATACTGCGGGCCGCCATCAACAATTTTCGCAAAGGGCATACTGGAGAAGGCGGCAGCACAATCACCCAGCAGCTAATAAAACAGCTTCTGCTCACCTCGGAGCGCAGCTATACCCGCAAGATGAAAGAGGCCATCCTGGCCTACAGGCTGGAAAAAAATCTCACAAAAAATGAAATTCTCACCATATATCTAAATCAGATATATCTTGGCGACAGGGCTTACGGCGTTGAGGCCGCAGCGCGCACCTATTTTGGCAAACATGCGGCAGATCTGACCCTTGCGGAATGCGCGGTCATCGCTGGCTTGCCCAAGGCGCCCACACGCTATAATCCCTTCCGCTCCCCAGAAGCCGCCAAGGAAAGACAAATGTATGTCCTGGGGCGGTTGCGGGATCTCAAATGGATAAGCCAGCAGCAATACGCGCAGGCAGTGGCCGAGCCCCTGGTGTACTGGAGCATGCCGGATGGCATGGGCGGACCAGCCCTGTGGTATCTGGAAGAGGCCAGACGCCTGCTCATAGAATTTTTTACAGAGGCGAATCTCAGGGCTCTTGGCATTGAGACCACAAAGTTTGGCGAGGATTATGTTTACGAAGCCGGCCTGACTGTGCATACAGCCATGGCGCCAGAACAGCAGGATGCTGCCGGCGAGGCGCTCAAGCGTGGTCTTGAGGAACTGGATAAAAGGCAGGGCTGGCGCGGGCCCCTGGCAAAGGATGTCGCCGGCGCCGATTTTGGCGCCGGGTTTGCGCCCATCGATCTTGCTGGCAATGGCTGGGTGCAGGCTCTTGTGACTGCTGTTGACCAGAAGGAGGCCAAAGTCCTTCTCGGTGAGGGTTACAAGGGGGTGCTCCCTGTGTCCGGCATGTCCTGGGCCAGAAAACCCAACCCCAGAATCTCTGGCGCGGATGCTCCGGCAGTACGTGATGCAAGGCAGGTGCTGGGTGTTGGCGATGTGGTATGGGTTTCAGCCATGCAGCCAGGCGGCGCAAAGTCCGAAAACGCCATTTTTGATCCGGCAGCCGTTGCCAGAAATGCCCCCGTATCCCTGCGCCTGCAACAGGAACCTCTGGTGCAGGGAGCCCTTGCCTCCATAGAACCCAGGGATGGGGATGTTGTCGCCCTGATTGGCGGCTACAAATTTGGAGAAAGCCATTTCAACCGCGCAACCCAGGCCAGACGCCAGCCTGGTTCCAGCTTCAAGCCGGTGGTTTATTCCACTGCTCTTGATTTTGGCTTTACACCATCATCCACAGTGCTGGATGCGCCTTTGGTCTATGTCAATCCCTATACAAATGAAGTTTGGCGTCCATCCAACTATGAGCACAACTACAAGGGAGAGCTGCCTCTCTGGCAGGCGCTGACACTGTCCCGCAACACCTGCACTGTCCGTCTTGCGCAGCAGGTGGGCATTGCCAATGTCATAGAAAGGGCCAAGGCCCTCGGGCTGGAGCCGGATTTTCCCCGTGAGCTGGCTGTCAGCCTAGGGGCGGTTGCGGTTTCGCCGCTTAACCTCACACAGGCCTATGCAGCTTTTGCCAACCAGGGTCAGGGGGTGCGCCCACGCATCATCACTTCAATATTTGATGCTGCCGGCAAGGAGCTGTATAGCCAGCCGCCTGAGCATTGGCAGGCGCTCAGCCCGCAGAATGCCTTCATGATGGCTACCCTGCTGAAAAATGTCGTCAATGCGGGTACGGGCTCGAGGGCAAAGATAGAGGGCAGGTTTATTGCTGGCAAAACAGGAACCACAAACGAAGAGCATGATGCCTGGTTTGTTGGGTTCACTCCCTATCTCGTGACAGGGATTTATGTAGGATATGACCAGCTCCAGCCCTTGGGCAGAAGGGAGCAGGGGGGCCGTACCGCAGCTCCCATATTCAAATATTACAGATCCGTGGTGGAAGAGCTTTACGAGCCCGAGGATTTTGCCATGCCCGAGGGGATTGTAATGTCAGGCAATTTTGCCTATCGCGCGGATCAGCCCTTGCAGGGCGCATCCGCCACGGATGGCTATGAAGAATCCGGCTCTGCTGCGGCTCCCTCCCAGGAGGAGGAAGACCTGATGCGGCAGATGTTCTAGCTCAATCCGTTGATATTTGCGATAATCTGGCCATGCCGGCAGATAAAACATCATTCAGTAAAGGGCGCACATGATTGCCATAGGTTCCCTTGTTGTTTTGGTCACGCCAAGAGGCAGACGTTATATCAGGCGCCTGGAGCCCGGCAACGATTGGCACAGCCAGGATGGCATCCTCGCCGTGGCGGATATTGCAGGCGCCGATTACGGTTGCATAGTCCGCACCAGCCTGAATGTGCCGGTGCGTGTTGAAAAGGCAACCCTTCAGGATTTGCTGATGGGCATAAAGCGCCAGACTCAGATTATCTATCCCAAGGATATTGCCTACATTTGCCTGAAGCTGGGGGCTGGCCCCGGGCGCACAATTGTCGAGGCCGGCTGTGGTTCTGGTGGCTTGACCCTGGCTCTGTCCTGGTTCTGTGGTCCAACAGGCAGAGTCATAAGTCATGATGCGCGAGAGGAGTTTGTAAAACTTGCCAGACGAAATCTTGACTGGGCAGGCCTGGGAGATAATGTTGATCTGCGCCATGCAGATGTTGGCGAAGGCTTTGCTGCAGACGGCGCCGATGCCCTTTTTCTGGATATGCGGGAACCCTGGCATTGTCTGCCAGCCGCATTTAAGGCAGTAAGTCCAGGCGCGAGCATGGGCTTTTTGCTACCCACCGTTAATCAGGTGAACAGGCTGCTGCTGGCTCTGGAGAAAATGCCGGCAGGCGCCATTGAGGTTTGCGAGATTCTGCTACGAAACTGGAAGCCGCTCCCGGACCGATTGAGACCACAAGATCGCATGGCTGCCCATACAGGATTTCTGATCTTTTGCCGCCAGCAGGAAAACTGCCCTGACTTCGATGGTTTCATGGCTCTGGACACCAGGGAGCGAAAGCAGGCGGCTGCCAAAAAATTGCGCATGGATACCGGTGAAGACGGCGCGGATGCTGCCATATAGACTGTGATTTGTGCCGCCATTTTTATTTAAGCCGTGTGGCATTTTTACGCCTGGAGATGCCATATACTGCGGCTAAGCAAGCGCGCCTTGCGGAAAGTTGGCTGACAGCCATGCCAGCAAATTCGTCATGGCATGTGTTTCATGTTCATATGAAACACGCTATAAATAAAAAGTGCGGGGAAAGCCCCCGCACTATTGTCATATGCGTTCTGTTTATTCAGAGAGCAGTTTATGCACCGCCTTGCCAACGCTTGTCGCGGACATGGGATTCTGGCCTGTGACAAGTCTGCCATCCACAACGACATAATCGCTCCACGGCTTGTCGCAGGAATAGATTGCGCCATCCTTTTCCAATTGAGTCTGTAACAGGAAAGGCACCACAGGCACGGTGCCATTGAGTTTTTCTTCCTCATTGCTGAAGGATGTAAGCCTGTGCCCATCGATCAGGCGTTTGCCATCCCCAAGAAATACGTTGAGGAGGCCGGCAGGCCCATGACAGACAGCTGAAACAATGCCGCCATCCATATAGATTCTGGAGCAGATGTCAGCAAGAGCTTTGTTGTCCGGAAAATCCCACATCACCCCATGACCGCCCGCGTAAAAAATGGCCGCATAGTCCTCCGGTTTGATATCCTCCGGTTTCAGGGTATTCGCCATTATTTTACGCCATTGGGGATCGTTCCAGAATTTTTTGTTGATCTGATCATTGAGGTCAACGCCATCAGCCGGCGCCTCGCCGCCTTTGGGGCTGACCACGCTGATTTCGAAATCTCCGCCCAGCACTTCCCAGGGATGTGTAACTTCTGAGAGGTAATAACCAGTGGCTTTGCCTGTATCGCCCAATTTGTCATGGCTGGTGACAACGAACAGGATTTTTTTCATTATAAGCTCCATTTAATTATGCTATGCCATTATTTTAATTTAAACCATCTCAGCCTTAGGGCATTGGTCACCACCGAGAATGATGACAATGCCATGGCTGTGCCGGCCAGCATTGGCGACAGCATGGGGCCGCCAAAAATGTGCAGCATGCCTGCCGCCACGGGTAGACCGAGAATATTGTATCCAAATGCCCACCCAAGATTTTGCCGGATATTGCGCATGGTTGCCCGGGACAGACCAAGCGCTCCCAAAATGGCCTCCATGCCATTGCGCATCAGTACTATGTCACCGGCTTCGGCGCTGACGTCCACGCCTGTCCCAACTGCCATGCCGACATTGGCCAGGGCCAGAGCCGGCGCATCATTGAGGCCATCGCCTACCATGCCGACAATTTCGCCCTTCTCCTGAAGCTGGCGAATGAAATCCGCCTTTTGGGCTGGCAGTAACTGCGCATGGATGTCTGTAATTCCAGACAGACGACCTATGGCTCTGGCTGTGTGGATATTGTCGCCAGTAAGCATTATGGGCTTAATGCCCATTTGCGTCAGCCTGGCTATGACCCTGGGTGTTTCCGGACGCAGCTGGTCGGCAAGGGCGAAGATTGCGGCGCAAAAAGGCGCTTCCTGTTCACTGGCCAGCCACAAGGCAAGGGGAGTCTGGCCGGATTCCGCAAGTTCCTGTAATTTGATTCGCGCATTATCCGGGAGGACACTTCCGTTTTCGCTCATAAATGATTCATTGCCAATGGCCAAGGTCCAGGTAATACCATTGACGATCATTGAGCCCTGGATGCCCAGGCCAGGTCTGATGATGACATTCTCAACAGCAAGACCGTTACATTTGCGCTCTTTTGCGGCATTTATTATTGCCAGCCCCAATGGATGCTCGCTTCTGCCTTCAAGGGATGCTGCCATATCCAGTAAAAGGCTTTCATCAAGGCCATATTGTTGCAGTTTTTGAGGAGAAATTTGTATGATCTGGGTCAATGCAGGCTTGCCATTGGTGAGAGTGCCGGTCTTGTCAAGGCAGAGAGCAGTGATGCTGCCTGCCTGTTCCAGAGCCGCGCCATTTTTTATGAGAATGCCCATTTGGGCGCCCCTGCCTGTGCCAACCATGATCGACATGGGTGTGGCAAGTCCCATGGCGCATGGGCAGGCCATGACCAATATGGCGACAAAAACAGTCAGGGCAACGGTGAATGGCTCAGGACTGAAAATGAGCCAGGCCAGGGCTGCGAGAAGTGCAAAAAGCATCACTGCTGGAACAAAATAATAGCTTACCTTGTCCGCCAGGCGCGCAATGGGTGCCTTGCTACCCTGGGCATCCCGCACAAGGCGGATTATTCTGGCAAGCCTTGTGTCATGGCCCACTGCGGTGGCAAGCATAACAAGAGAGCCCTCGCCATTGACGCTGCCTGCAACAAGGCTGTCGCCAGGCTTGACCGGAACGGGAATGGATTCGCCGGTGAGGAGGGAAAGATCCACTGCGCTCTCGCCACTTTCCACAACACCATCGACAGGAATGCGGCTGCCTGGGCGCACAAGCAGTCTGTCTCCGGTTTTTACAGCCTGGAGGGGGACTTCCACAGGATTTTTTCCGGCATCGTCCAGGCGAAAAGCCTTCTCAGGTGTCAGGCTCATCAATGCTCCCATTGCATCGCTGGCTTTTCTCTTGGCGGTGAATTCGAGAAACTGCCCGAATTCAATCATGGTCAGGAGCACCGCGCATGATTCAAAATAGAGGTTCATTGCCTTTTGAACCGGATCAGCACCTGCGAATCCAAGAATGGAATTGACAAGACTATACAAAAACGCCGCGCCGGTGCCCACTGCCACAAGACTGTCCATATTTGGAGATTTGCGCCAGAGGGCGATCAGTCCATCTGTATAAAAATGCCTGCCAAGCCAGACAACCGGCAAGGTAAGCACGAGCTGCACAAGGATGAAATTGCGAGGTTCCTGATGCGGTTCCAGCCAGCCTGGCATTGGGATGCCTGCCATATGCCCCATGGAGACAACAAGAAGGGGCACAGTGAATATCAGCATGGGCAATAGACGCCGCAGCCTGATCTTTTTTTCCTCCTCGGCCTTCTCCCGGTTTCTGGCATATATGGCCGCGCTGTCATCCTCTTTTGCCGGGGTTGCTGTGAAGCCGGCTCGGGCTACCCGGGCCATGATTTCCTGCGATATGTCTGCCGGGGCAGTGCTGGCTGGCCAGACCTCCGCGCTTGCTGTGGCAAGATTTACGCTGGCGCGGCATACTCCATCCAGATTGCCAAGAACACGCTCGATGCGGGTAGAACAGGCGGCGCAGTGCATGCCGCCGATATCGAAACGAAGTGGAGTGGCGGGGCAGACAGCATTTTCCTGGGGTCCTGTCATTATCAATTCCCTTGTTATTTTTTTTGACTCAAGCTATAGAAAAAATATATACTGGAACTGTAATTAACCATAAAATAAACATGATCGGAGGGTATCATGGCAACAATTAAAGTCAATGGCATGCACTGTGAGCACTGCAAGGCAGCCGTGGAAAAGGCCGTTTCCGCAATTCCCGGAGTAAAAAGCGCCAAAGTTAATTTGGACAAGAAGGAACTTGAATATATTGAAGAAGACAAGAACATGCCCATTGCCCTTGACATAATTATGGGCGCCATAAAGGATCTGGGCTACGAGCCTGAAAACCAGCGACCCTGACTGAATCCTTATTCATGCATTGCCTGTGGCGCGCCAGAAAAGACGCGCCATTTGCCACAATATGGCATTGGCATTGCCATATTTGCCGCATGCAATCCTGCAGATGCAGATCCTTTCTCTGTCATTTCCTGTGACATTGAAGACTGGCTGAAAACATGACTTTGCGCATACCGGGTAATTTTGTCCATAGGGTTGTTTTGACCTGTCTGTTTTGCTGCCTGCCATTTCCTTTTAATGCGCTGGCATTTCCCCTGGATTTCACCATGTTCCGTTTGGGCTGCACCACCCCGGTGGTGCTTGTGGTTGGCGGAATACAGGGAGATGAGCCAGGTGGATTTTCCGCAGCCACTCTTCTTGCCACCAGATATGAGTTTGGGCGTGGCACCCTGAGAGTTGTTCCCAACCTTAATTTCCCCAGTATAATCAAGAGGTCAAGAGGGTTGTACGGGGACATGAACCGCAAATTCGCCCGTCTTGATGACAAGGATCCCGAGTATGCCACAGTGCGACGGATTCAGGATCTCATCACCGCGCCGGATGTGGGCCTTGTACTCAATCTCCATGACGGCAGCGGTTTTTATCGCCCTGTATACGAAGACAAGCTCAAAAACCCTGCCAGATGGGGCCAATCCATAATCATTGATCAGGAAAAAATGGAGTCTGGCATCTTTATGGGAGATCTTGCCAGCGAGGCCGACAAGGTGGCGAGACAGGTCAACGGAAAGCTTGTCAAGCCATTTCATGCTGTTCACATCCATAACACAAAAACTGCGGATGGCGACAGAGAGATGGAAAAAAGCCTCTCCTGGTTCGCTGTGCGGCACAACAAGGCGGCATTTGGGCTTGAGGCCAGCAAGGAATTTTCTGTGCCCATGCGCACATATTATCATCTTTTGATGGTGGAAGCATTCCTGAGCATGGCAGGATTGGAATTTTCACGCGATTTCGAGCTTTCTCCTGCTGGTATTGAACGCGCCCTTGGCGAGAATCTTGGTGTTTCATTTGCGGGGAATCGCATTTTTTTGCCACTGGAGGATGCGCGTCCGGCAATAAACAGATTGCCTTTGCCAAAGGGGGGCGTAGCCAGCGCCATTACCTCAAAGCCAATAATGGCTGTGCTGCCATGCGAAGGCAAGCGGGATGGCCTGTGTATCCATTATGGCAACCGCACTGTCACTCTCATCCAGCCGGAATGGAGAGAAATTGAAGCCGGTCTCGATGGCATGCGTGTTATGGTGGATGGTCAGGAGAAGTTTGCGCCCTTTGGTCAAATAGTGGATGTGAAGGATACAGTCATCATAAATAGGATGGATGGCTACAGGGTGAATGCCATTGGCCTTGACCGTGGTCTTGCCGATGAGAGCGGCATTCCACTCACCCGCGGCGAGTTCGAGACAAGATTTTCTGTGGACAAGGGTGGCCGGCTGTTTCGGGTGGAAGTTTACAAGGGCAAAAAACTATCCGGAATGTTTCTTTTGCGGTTTGCCAATGCGGCTGGCAAAAAAGTGGCGCGCAAGCACACCCAGGGCATGCGCAGATAGCCTTTTGCCTGCATCCATCCCCTCTCACACGTTTTCTTTTTCACAATCAATAAAAAATCATCTTGTCATCTTGTGCTGCCACTTTAAAAGGTGTAGGCTTGCAGCAATAATAGAATTATCCAACTTGCGCCTGGTCACCAATGACTGCGGGCGATATGCCCGTACATGCGCAAATGGGGATTCATACCCGCGGGGCGTTTATGTCAGCAGAATTGATTTCCACTGGCAGCTGGTGGCTGCCGCTGATTGTTGGCTCGGCCATTTTGATTTATGCCACATGCAAGGCCGTATTGCAGCGCAACAATCCCAGGCGCCTGATTCTCTGGGGCGCATTGCATGATCTTGGAGTTTGTTTTTTTGGGCTATGCGCGCCTACTGCCATGGGTGTGGCAGGGATCTGGATATATGTCATTTTTCAGGCATCAGCCAGACTCCTGGCCTGGTTCGCCCTGCAAAGACTGGCCGGTGATGTTGCAGCCAAACAGGGCAGCAGCCTTGACCCGGCAGGCGTAAAAGGCGCTTTTCTGCCTGGACTAAGCACGCAGCGGCTTGCCTCTTCAGGCAGCAGGAATCCCTGGCCAGGCTCCCTTTTCGCTCTGGGCCTTCTTGCCGCGGTTGGCGGCTCGCCCTTCCTTGTGCCGGAAGGCAGAGCACTAATTGTCTCCAGTTTTGTGCAGACCCTCACTCAGCCTGCCTTTTTCTGCCTGATGCTGATGGCTGCAGCCACAACCATATTCATATGGCTGTATGTTGACACAGTGCGCATCATTTGTCTTGAGCCATCCAGGAAGGACGATACAGCCGCAGGTGAATCCAGATCCCTGTCCGCCGGCGCGATTGTGCTAGTCCTGGGAATAGCTGTCGCCATTCTTGGTGTCTTTCGCGAGCCCATAACGGATTTTCTATGCCAGCCTCTTGGGCTTGAGCTTCCGCATAGCCCCGTGCACCTGTCATGGTGGGTCTATTATTGCGGAGCATTTGTTACTGGCGCGGCCTTTCTGCTGCGCTTTCCCTATGCCGCGCAGCTAGGCACCATGTTTGCCGCAGTGGCCTTTGCCGCTGTGTGCGCTTCTCCAGCCGGGCCTCTGGCAAACTTTTTCCTGTTTATCATCACCCTCATCGGGCTGGTGGTTGCAGTCTATTCCGTCAGCTACATTCATGGCCAGCGCAAGGGTTGGTACTGGTTCTTTCTGCTGCTGACCTTTGCATCCCTCACCGGCATTGTCTCAACACCCAATGAGCTGGCCATGTTCAGCTACTGGGAGCTTATGACATATGCCTCCTATTTTCTTATTGTACATGATTCCCGCCCAAAGGCATTCGCAGCCGGTCTCAAATACTATGTCATGTGTGGCGGTGGCGCCATATTCATGCTGCCTGGGTTGCTGGTCCTTGGCGTATTCGCCTATGAGCCATCCCTGGGGATCCAGATTCCTTTCTGGCTGCAGGCAGGCCTGATTCTCTGTCTAGCCGGTTTTGGCGTCAAGGCCGGCCTTGTGCCGCTCCATTCCTGGCTGCCAGATGCCCATCCGGCAGCTCCCTCATCAGTGTCCGCGCCACTGTCCGGTGTCATCACCAAGATGGGAATCTTTGGCATCATCAGCGTGGTGTTCATAGGGGTAGGGCAGGCACAGGGAGATATTCCGGGGCTTTTCGGGCTTTCCTGGTTTGGAACATGGCTCTGTCTCATGGGTGCCGCTACCCTTATATATGGCGAGTTCATGGCCCTGTGCCAGACCGATATCAAAAGAATGCTCGCCTATTCAACCATGGGCCAGATTGGTGAAATTACCCTTGTGCTCGGCCTGGGCACATGGGCAGCCACCACAGGCGCACTCTGGCATGTTTTCAACCATGCGATTATGAAGGATCTGCTATTTCTTTGCGCCGGTGCGCTCATTCTGCGCGCAGGCAGCAGGGAACTCGCCGATCTGCGTGGTCTTGGCCATAAAATGCCACTGACCGTGGCCTGCATGACTGCGGGACTCATCAGCATAATGGGCCTGCCGCCTTTTGGAGCCTTCTACAGCAAATATATGATGATCCAGGCAGCAACCGATGCCGGCCATATCTGGGTCGCGGTGCTCCTGCTCGCCGGCGCTCTTGCGGGGGCCATATATTATACGAGAATCCTCAAGACACTTGTGCTGGAACAGAGGCCTGCAGATTTGCCGGTTGTCACGGAGGATGCACCCTTCAGCATGAAGCTGGCAATGATCATCCTGGCTGCCCTTACGCTGCTTTTTGGCCTTGCGCCGCAGCTTTTGATGCCGGTCATTCTGCCGGTCGCCAGTATGTGCTACAATGCGCCGGCCAATGCCGCCGAAATTATTCATGCCATGAGCGTAAACTGGCCGGTGTATGTAATCTTTCCTGTATTCGGCGCGGTGTTGCCAGCCATATTCTGCGGCCGGCCCCGCATGGCAGGCTGGATGAGCGTGGGCGTTCTGCTTGTGACCGCCCTGCTTGTGGCCATCCTTGGCCGCAATCTCGATACACTCTCCTATTGCTTCGCCCTTATTGTGCCGCTTATTGGCGCTGTAAACATGGCATATGCCGTGGGCTATATGTCGCATAGCCATACCCAGTGGAGATTTTACTGCGCCTTTACCTGCATGTGCGGCGGTCTGGTTGGCATGGCGTCAGCCCAGCACCTGCTCAGCTTCTTCCTCTTCTGGGAGATCATGAGTTCATGGACGCTGTATCTGGCCATAGCCCATGAGGGAGATGGCAATGCCTTGCGGGAGGCATTCAAATATTTCCTCTTCAATCTTTTCGGCGCAGGCTTCATCTTTGTTGGCCTGGCCATCACAGGGCCCTCGGTGCCATTCAATGCCGGGCTCATCAATGGCTATTTGCCAGAGATATCGCCATGGCTGGCATGGACCGGCATGGCGCTGCTTGCAACCGGGTTTGTGCTCAAGGCCGCGCAGCTGCCATTGCGCATTGACTGGCAGATGCATCCCGCCCTGGCTCCAACCCCGGTATCTGGATACATTTCGTCAGTTCTGCTTAAGAGCGCCATCATAGCCCTGATCAAGCTGTTTATGCTGCTTGGCGGCAGTTATGCCATTGCCGGTATCATGGGATCATTTGGCACTGGCCTCATCACAACAGTTGTCATGTGGATTGGCGGCATCACCATTGTGATGGCCGCTGTTCAGGCGCTCCTGGCAAATGGCCTGAAGCTGGTTTTCATATACTCCACAGTCAGCCAGCTTGGTTATATGGTGCTTGCCGTGGCCTGCGGAGGCGCTCTCGGCTATGCCGGCGGCATGCTGCATCTAGTCAACCATGTGTTTTTCAAGGATCTGCTGTTCCTCATATGCGGCGCGGTCATGTTTGCCACTGGCCGTGAAACCCTGACCGAGCTAGGCGGCATTGGCCGTAAAATGCCCTGGACCCTCCTGATGTTCGCCATAGCCGGGCTTTCCCTTGTGGGTGTGCCTCCCACCAGCGGTTTCTCGTCCAAATGGATTATCTATCAGGCTCTGATGCAGGCCGGTCAGCCATTTTTGGCATTGCTGTCTCTGGTAGGCAGTGTCATCACCCTTGCATATATAGCCAAGTTCTTGCATGCGGCATTCCTTGGCCAGAGTGCATGCGATCTGAATGATGTCCATGAGGCGCCTGCAGTCATGCTCATACCCATGGGGATTCTGGCGGTTGGCTGTGTGCTCACCGGCATATTCCCTGGTCTTGCCCTTTATCCCATCAACAATATTCTTGCCCAATACGGCGCTCCTGTGCTTGACGTGGGTATTTCCGGCATATTGGCAGGCCATGGGGCCTGGAATGCCACAGGCATGTTTGTAATGATGGCAATCGCCTTCATTGGCGCCGCATGGTTTTTGCGTCACTTCACAAAACTGCGCGAGGTTGATGTGCACACATGCGGTCTGCCGACACAGACTGCCGCCAGCCGCATGACGCCGGCAAGTATCTATGGTGATCTGTTCAGAATGCTCAGCGGTGGCAAAACCGCCAGGGAGAATCGTCAATGAGTGACACATTACTTGCCATTCTTCATATGTGCATCTTTCCGGGTGGAGCTTTCGCCCTGCTGGTTGGCTTCTTTTTCAAGGGTCTGGATCGGCGGGTGGAGGCGCGGCTGCAAAGGCGCGTGGGTCCGCCCCTGATACAGCCCTGGCTGGATATGGCCAAATTGCTGACCAAAGAAACACTTATTCCAAACACGGCCTGCAAGCCCGCATTCCTGCTGGCGCCAGTGTTCGGTTTTACTGGCATGGCTGTATGCGCTGCCTTTATTCCCATCCCTGGCGTGTATGAAGGTCTATCCAGAATGGGAGATTTGCTGGTAATTTTCTATCTTTTGCCCATTCCGGCAATCGCATTGATGCTTGGTGGCTCCGCTTCCAGCTCTCCATTTGGCGCTTTTGGTTTTTCGCGTGAAATGCTGATGATGCTGGCATATGAAACTCCATTGCTTATGGTTATGCTGGCTGTGGCGATGCTGGTTGGCAAATCCATGGCGGGGGGAGCGTGGAGCGCGGAATTTTCGCTGCTGCAGATCGTATCCTGGCAGCAGGCCAATGGCTCCCTTGGTCTCAACCCTGCCATGATCCCGGCTCTTTGCGCCTATCTGATCTTTTTACCAGGCACCATGGGTGTTGCTCCCTTTGATATTGCCGAGGCGGAAACAGAAATTCTGGAAGGTCCACTGCTCGAATACGGCGGTCCTCTGCTGGCCCTGTTCCAGGTGACATCCTCCCTTAAATCTTTTGTTGTGCTTGGTCTCGGGGTTGCTCTGTTCTTTCCTGGCACTATCTGCCCATGGTGGCCCATCAATCTGCTGTGGTTTGTATTCAAGTGTCTGGTGCTGATGCTGCTGTCTCTTACTTTGGTCAAGTCCGCCACAGGGCGCTACCGCATTGATCAGGCTTTCCGGTTTTATGTGACTGTGCCCACAGTGCTTGCCCTCTGCAGTCTTGTTCTTGTCTGGGTGATGTAGGAGGTTGCCATGGCTTTGGAAAACACATTAAAAAAACTGTCGGTGCGTTCGCCCTGGCTTTTCAGGATAAATGCCGGTTCCTGCAATGGCTGTGATGTGGAGCTTGCCACTACCGCCTGCATCCCCCGTTATGATGTGGAGAGGATTGGCTGCCGTTATTGTGGCAGTCCAAGACATGCCGATATTGTGCTTATTACCGGCCCCCTGACAACAAGAGTAAAGGAAAGGGTTCTCACTGTCTGGAATGAGATACCCGAGCCCAAGGTTACTGTGGCGGTTGGCATCTGTCCCATTTCTGGTGGAGTATTTCGTGAGGGGTACAGCATAGAGGGCCCGATAGACAGATACATACCTGTCGATGTCAATGTGCCGGGATGCCCCCCCAGACCCCAGGCAATACTCGAGGGCGTTGTCAAGGCCAGGGAAATCTGGCTGAAAAAACTCGGCATCGATCAATGAGAGCAATTTTTTTGAATTATTTGCGGGGCATAGGCTCGGCCATATTAAGATTGGCCAAAAGCGGCAATAGCGGCTGCCGACGCTGCGGCGCCTGTCATCACGTTTGCATATTGCTTAAACCGGCAACCCGCGAAGTCCAAAAGGACGGTGAGAAATAATATGGCAGGTTTTTTAAAAGTTCTTTTCCGTAATCTGCTGGAAGGGCCCAGCACGGATCCCTTTCCTTTTGGCGAAACATTCACACCGGAGCGCCTGCGGGGCAAAGTGGTGGTTGATCCTGATCTTTGTGTCGGCTGTGGCATATGTAAGCGAGTTTGCGCAGCAGGAGCCATTGACATAACCAAAAAGGGCGATGAGAGTGGCTACACCATCACTGTGTGGCGCAATTCCTGCTGTCTATGCGCAACATGCCGGCTGTATTGCCCAACCGGAGCAATGACCATCACCAATGACTGGCATCATGCGCACCTTGAAGCAGAAAAATACGACTGTCTTGAGCAGCACGTCATTGATTATGAGCCATGCAGGCACTGCGGCACCATGATTCGGCCTTTGCCGGCCAAATTGTGTGACAAGCTGTATGCCAATAACAAAGATATTGATGTAGATGTTGTGCGGCATCTCTGCCCAAAATGCAGGCAGCTTGAGGATGCTCGCCATATAGAGCATAAAGCGCCCCTTGAGGCGGAACGACCAGGGGAAATCCCCATGGTGTCTGCCGGGGGGGGAGACCATTGAACTGGAGAACAGGCAAAAGGCCAAAACCGAATAATATTGCCGTTCATTAATGTTAAGGAAAAATATATGCATGATATTATCAAGGGTAATCCCCATGTGCTGGAAGGCCTTGAAAAGCTTTGCACAGGGAAAAAAGCCATACAGCATACACAAGACAGCTTTGGAAATGCCTTCCACTGGTTTTTGCTTGATGAACCGGCCCTGATTGTGGAAGCGGCAAAGATTCTTCATGATCCCGGTGCGCGTCTGGCCATGATCAGTGCCTATGCAGTTCGCGGCGATGACAAAAAATTTCAAAACGCATGTTATGAATTTGTGCTTGAAGGCACTGTCTATAATGTAACCGCGCACATGGATGAACAACATCCTGATGTACCCTCCATCACTCCGATTTTTGCAAATGCTGACTGGCATGAGCGTGAGATGATGGAGCTTTTTGGCATCAAAATCACCAACCATCCCAACCCCCGCAGGCTGTTTCTCGATGAGGAGCTTGATAAGGGCATGCTGGCTAAGACAGTGCCCCTCTCTGTGATGATGAACGGGGCAAGCTCATCAGAGCTTTGGGAAATGATACTTTCTGACAAAGGGGAAAAAGCGTGAGCAAGACATTTAATCTGCCCCTTGGCCCGGTGCATGTGGCTCTCGAGGAGCCTGTATATTTCAATCTGGATGTGGAAGGCGAAACAATTCGCAAGGTGGATATAACCTCCGGCCATGTTCATCGTGGCATGGAGGCAATGGCAATGCAGCGCAATCTCATCAAGAACACAACCTTGACTGAGCGCGTTTGCTCCCTTTGCTCCAACAGCCATTCTTTCACATACTGCATGAGCGTGGAAAATGCCCTGGGCATGACTGTGCCACGCCGGGCAAGATATTTGCGGGTGCTGGCTGAAGAAATCAAGCGCATTGCCTCCCATCTTTTCAACACTGCAATTCAGGCGCATATAATAGGTTTCAAATCCCTTTTTATGCATGTGATGGAGGTGCGCGAGATAATACAGGACGTAAAGGAATCTGTTTATGGCAATCGCATGAATCTCGCAGCCAATTGCATTGGCGGTGTAAAATACGATGTTAATGGCGAATATATAACCTATATTCTAAACCAGATAGACAGGCTCGAGCCCCAGGTTTCCGAAATCAGGGATATTTACAGCTCCAATCACAATGTTCTGGCGCGTACAAAAGGCATTGGCATACTGCCAAAAGAGGATGCCATTCGCCTTGGCGTTGTTGGTCCAGTAGCCCGGGGTTCTGGAGTCATGAATGATGTGCGCAAGGAATCCCCATATGCGGCCTATACTGAACTTGAGTTCAAGTCATTCACACGTGAGGCAGGCTGCGTTTATTCACGTACACAGGTCCGGCTGGATGAAGTATTGGAATCATTCAATATTGTTCGCCAGGTCTGCAAAAATCTGCCTGATGGGCCATTAAAAACACCCATGAACGCGATTCCTGTGACACAGGCATGCGCGCGAAGCGAGGCCCCCAGGGGTGAAGTGTTTTATTATATACGCACAAATGGCACGGACATTCCTGAAAGGCTTAAATGGCGCGTGCCCTCCTATATGAACTGGGAGGCCCTTGGCGTGATGATGCGAGATTGCGCTGTGGCTGATTCCGCCCTGATTGCCAATAGCATTGACCCCTGCGTGTCATGCACGGAAAGATAACAGGTGCATGAGGCAAGCCTTGTACAGGGCCTATTAAGAACCATAGATGGATCAATAGCCGATTATAATGCCGCCAACCCGCTGAAAAAGGTTACAGGAATAAGCGAGATTAAATGTTCGGCGGGTTTGCTGGCATGTTTTGAACCCCAGGCCCTGCAGGCATGTTTTGAGATTTTTGCTGAAGGCACACCTGCGGAAAAAGCGGAGTTGATCATAGATACTTCGCCCCTGGAATGCACATGCGGCGATTGCGGACATAAATTCAGCCTTTTGAGAAGGGAGTTTGTCTGTCCCTTTTGCGCAAGCGAGAATATTAACTTCAAGGGCGGCAATGGTCTTGTTTTGCAAGCTGTAAAAGTTGAATGCGAGGGAGACAATGATTGAGCATATTCGTGTAACCCCTGACAAGTGCAAGGCTTGCCGCCGTTGCGAAGTGGCCTGTATTGCGGCTCACCATGGCATGTCTTTCAAGGAGGCCATGAAACACAGGGATATGTATGTTTCCCGTGTGCAGGTGGTCAAGGCCGAGGGTCTGAAAACAACTGTGCGCTGCCATCAATGCGATCCTGCCCCCTGTTGCAACATTTGCCCCACAGGCGCGCTGCAGCAGGACAAAGATGGCAGGATAGTGCTCAATGAGCAACTATGTGTGGCATGCAAGCTGTGCATTTCTGCCTGCCCCTATGGCACAATTTCTCTTGATACCTTTTGCGGCAATGAGGTGATTAAAGATACTGGCGGGGAAGGCAATGCCGAGGCCTGTCTTTTCCCCCGCAAGGATGTGGCCGTGCGTTGCGACATGTGCCATGACTGGCGTATTGAAAACGGAAAAAAAATCACAGCCTGCATGGAAGTTTGTCCTGTGCGCTGCCTCTCCATGGTGTTGACCGATGGCACAGTGGTAGAGCCGCCTTTGCCGGAAAAAAAGGCGGTTGCAGCAAAATCTGAAAATACGGCAACCGAAATCCGTAAAACACCAGAATCCGAAAAAACAGCCTGATAAACACCTTTGCCTGCTTAAAAATCCGTATCAGCTTGATGCGGATTTTTTTATGCAGAGATAAAGCTTGCCTGCATGATAATATGCAAGCAAGCTTTATCTCTTTTTTAATACTAAAAAATTCACTGGCTTATAAAATATATCGATAGGTATACGTATAAAACCATTGACATTTCTCTATTTTTAGTGTTACATTTTATAATTGATATAACTGGAATTTTTTAAATTTGTATGGTGCATGCCATATTAAGTTGCCAAGTGGCGCAGGCGAAGATTGCAGAACAAATGTCGCAAGGCAGGCATTTTTTGCAATCATAAAGATTTTAAAACAAGGGGAGATGTTGATGACCATCGGCAAAAAAATTGGGGGCGGTTTTTTCGCCGTTCTTATTCTCACCATGGTGCTTGGGCTTTGGGCCATATACTCCATGAACAAGGGTTCTGAAGTTGTGGAAGTCATGGCTGAAGATCGCTTGCAGCGGCTGATCAACTGGAGTGATATGCAAAGTGACCTGCTTGAGGCTGCATATTTCGCAATGGACTATTTTGGTGGGGGTGATGAAAAGAAAATTGAGAAGTCATACGCTTTTCTCAAGGAATACCGTGAGCGGATTGAGAATATAAAAACCCTTAATTCAAAAATATATTATGAGAACACGGCGAAAACACTGGTGAAAACCGAGAAGGATTTAAGCCAGTATGAGCATTTATTAAAGACAAGCCAGGAATATTATCTGCATTCCGAAAAGCTTGTTGATGAGATGATTAAATCTGCCAATGAAACCCTAGCTAGCATGGGCAAACTGATTTCTACCATGAGTCAGACCCTGGAAACCTACATCGGGGAAGGTAATGATTCCGCCAGCAGGCAATATGCACGAAATATTGCCGCGGCCAATGTCATTTATGGGAAAATATCGGGAGTATGTCAGGCTCTTTTATACGCCGAAAGAAATAATGATTTACAGGAGTTTGACAAGATTCAGCAGATGCTGCCTGAAATTCAGAAAGAGGCGCAGGTTATAGATGGCAAATTGCTAAGGCAGGAATGCCATGAAATGTTTGCCGATACTTTTACAAAATATCAGAATTTTGCCAGGCTTGCCGATTCTGTTGCCACTACTCTCAAAGAGTTTATATCGGGGGGCAAGACGAGATATGCTCATTTTGATGAGATGTATCAGGATACGGTCAGAATGGTTGCATTAACAACATCAAACTCGAACAAGTTTGCCCGCGGCTCGGCCTCGGATTTGTCCAACTCCACCATGGTGGTAAGCGTACTTCTAATTGTTGTCCTGATTCTTGGCGTGTTTGTTGCGATAACAATCACGCGCATGATTGTGCGTCCTCTTGCTGCCACACAGAATTTTGCCGAAGAGGTCGCCAGTGGCAATCTTGACCACCGCCTGAATGTGAATACAAATGATGAGACCGGCAAGCTCGCGGATGCCCTGCGTACAATGGTCACTGCTTTAAAATCAAATATTGATGAGGCAAAACAGAAATCCGAATTGGCGCAAAAGGCTACGCAGGAAGCACAAGGGGCCATGGCCAGAGCCGAAGAGGCAGCCCGCAAGGCTGAAAATGCCAAGCGTGAAGGCATGCTGGATGCCGCCAACAAGCTCGAGGGCATGGTAGAGATTATCAGTTCCGCCTCTACGCAGCTCTCCGCCCAGATTGAGCAGTCCGATCATGGCGCATCGGAATCCGCCCAGAGATTGCAGGAAGCGGCCACGGCCATGAATGAGATGAATGCCACAGTGCAGGAAGTGGCCCGCAATGCCGGTTCCGCATCTGAGGCTTCCTCCGAAACCAGAAAAAAGGCTGTGGCTGGTCAACATGTTGTACATGAGGTTGTGCGCAGCATTGGCGAGGTTAACGATACCTCCCTGCAGCTTAAGGAGGATATGATACAGCTCAACGAAAGGGCCCAGGATATCAATCATATCATGGGCGTAATTTCTGATATTGCCGATCAGACAAACCTGCTTGCCCTCAATGCGGCCATCGAAGCAGCCAGAGCCGGAGAGGCGGGCAGAGGTTTCGCGGTAGTGGCGGATGAAGTTCGTAAGCTTGCGGAAAAGACGATGACATCAACTCTGGACGTCAGCAATGCCATTCATGCCATTCAGGAAAGCACTGACAAGAGCATGACAGCAGTGGACAATGCAGTGCAGCGAATTGGTGAAGCCACAAATCTTGCAAATCAGTCTGGCGTGGCTCTTGAGGAGATAGTTGCCACAGTAGAGGCAACCTCTGATCAGATGCAGGCCATTGCGGCGGCCAGCGAGGAGCAATCCGCAGCTAGCGAGCAGATAAACAGGTCCATCATAGAGGTTAATGATATGTCCAGAGTAACTGCGGAAGCAATGGGTGAAGCAACCCAGGCCATCTCAGATTTGGCCAGCCAGGCCCAGAAGCTTACGCATCTTATCTCTGAAATGAAAAATGCATAACTTGCCATTATAGCATTTAAAAAATTGTTCCAAAGCCGCAGGCATCCGGTCATTTCGAACGCCCTGCGGCTTTGTCAGTTAAAGTCAGAATATGAGGTTCATCCGGAATTTGCATATTTTTAGCTAACAAAAAAATGGACATGGGTTCCAATTGGGTAACAACCAAACTACTCAGTAAGGAGGAATCACCATGTCCACAAGTTTTATCTATCATGCACTCGGGCTAACTGGCTATGAATATGTCCACCAAAAATTTATCAATGGTAGCATTCTTATTCTTATTAATGTCCGCCCCACATGGCGTTTTTTGTGTTGTCCAGTATGTCAATCAAAGCACATTATTCGGCGCGGAGTGGTTTTAATACGGACAGTCCCAGTTGGCCGCAAGCCAGTCTGGATTTTGGTGGAGAGCCCTCGGCTACTCTGTTTTGATTGCAAGTTGCTCAGGCAAATCCACACCGGAATTGCAACACCAAAACGAAGCTATACAAGGGCTTTTGAACGATTTGCTCTTGTGCTTTATAGGGTAATGACATTGAAGGATATCGCCGCCTTTTTAGGTATAAGCTGGGATTGCGTAAAAGACATTGTGAAAAGGAATTTAAACAGGGGTTTTTCGAAACCATCATTGAATAATGTAATGATGGATGATTGGACAAATTATATCGACGAACTGCGTGAACGGGCAAAAAGGAATCTATAATAGTAATGGCTGGATATAAGGCCAGCTTGCCCTCAAGGAGATAAATAGTATCCGCAGTGCCCATAACAACCATGATCAATTCCTTAACGAACGACATCAAGTGGTGTAGGCAAGGGCTGATTTTTGATGTCTTGCTTGAAGAAGCAGGCCAGAATATCATCTAAAAATTTCCCTAAAACAAAAAGAGAAAAATATGAAGTCAAGGCAGGCTTTGGATGAGAAGATAGTTTTCAGGAATTTGACTGTAAAGGAAATTAGAGCTGATTTGTTTTCCAGCTTTATACGTCGTCAGATAGTTCAAAGATGCTGGCGAATGGTGGATGGGAGCTGGAGAATAGTTGATGCGCCATTCATAGATGATTGGACTGAAGAGCAATTCCGCTTCGGAATCGAATGTCTGCAAAAAACTGTTAGAACTGGCGGACTTGTGCTTGGAGCTTTTTGCCAGGGTAAACTTAAAGGATTTGTTTCAGTCGAGCTTGAGTTTATCGGAACTGACTCGCAATATCTTGATTTATCTTCTATCCATGTCTCTGCGGATATGCGGCGCAAGGGAATTGGCGCTTTGCTTTTTGAAAAAGCAAAGGATTGGGCTAGGGAAAAGGGCGCTGGCAAATTGTATATATCTTCTCATTCCGCTGTGGAAAGTCAGGCATTCTACAAAAAAATGGGTTGTGTGGATGCTAAATATATCAGCGCGGAACATGTAGACCGCGAACCATTTGATCGGCAACTTGAAGTAGTATTGACGTTGGACAAAGCCAGCTGTGCGGATTCATAAAATTTTGCAAATAGGCAAAATTAGGAAATCCAGTTTTTACATTCAAAACAAATAGCCAAAAGCTGTGCCGAACATAATCAGGCCGCAGGAAAAATGAGCATCGCTTTTCCCTTATGATTATACCCCATTATCTATACCAGTTTTAAGTTTCTTTCCGGCTCCTGTTTTATGTGTTTTTCCCTATAGGCGGCTGGCGCAAGCCAGCCCCATACGGTCGGACTTCATTATAATCCAACCGCCATGCTTCAATCGTTTTGCGCGCTTCCTCCAGATTTGTGAAAATATGCTGATTGAGGCACTCATCCCGTAGTCTTCCATTGAAGATCTCGATGCGGACGTAGTCGGTTGGACGGCCTTTCCGGGTGTTATCGATTGCCACACCATTTTTTCGGACCATGCCTTTACCGCTTCGCAAGTGAATTCTGGCCCGTTATCCGTCCGCAGAGTTCGTGGCAGCAGACCATGAGCCTTTAAATCATTCAATACATTCACGACACCCTGGCCTATTTGGGAAAAACCTACTGTCAATACCGGGCCCCTGCGATCCCAGAGGTCAATCACGCTTAAAATTCTGATGTATCGTCCATCCGCCAGGCTGTCATGGGCAAAATCCATTGCCCAGCATTCTTCCGGTCCTCGTGAGGCAGGAAATGCCATAGCAAGGGGAATGACCGTATGCCAGATAGCCCTGCATCTCGGCATATGAGCAAATTGTCTTGAATACTGCGAGGTAGCGATTACATGAGGATGGGTAAGGCCACTTTTGAGGATATTCTGAAACCACTCCGCTTTTAAGGGCCGGAAGATATGTCTGTTTTAATAGAAATATGGATGCCTTACGCAAAAATGGTCCCAACAGGCAGGGGAACTTTGAGAAATAGAGTGAATACGGCATAGACAAGGCAGCCAAGAAGGACAATAGTGAGAAACATGGGAAGTGGCTTGACGTCCAGCCACCACATGACGGCTATCAGATATATCAGGCCGGAGGGGTAGAAACCAATATAATGAATTAAAATCATATAGACTATGCAAGCGCCTACCACAAAGAAAAACTGCCCACCCATAAAACCCTTGAAGGCATCGGAAACATCATTTTTTACAGCGGCATGTCCTTTCTCCTTGAACATGCGGATCAGGCAGCGGCCAAGATATAAGGTATTGAGAACTGCGAGACCCCCAATCAGGCAGAGGGGATAGATTTGGGCAGCCGGTTTGAATTGCAGGGTCATATAGGTAAAAATGAGGCATGTTATATATATGATGGCAATTATGCATATATCTGATCTAGTCATGCCAAACTCCCCTATTTGACATTTTTGCTTATATTAAAGCGCCACATCTTAAAGGTGTAAAAAGCCATTGGCCGGGGGGACGTTCAAAACCGGTGTCTGAATCTTTGCAGCAATGCACAGGGCGCATGGCGGCATTTATGAGGTTCAGGAATGTACATTCTGAACGCCCCCGGGAATTATTGCAAATTGCGCCTGAAAATGATCCTTAATGGCGAAATAAATTTGCCCTGGCCAATTTTCTCCATAACGGTTTGTTCATTTGCATTGGCAAACCGCTGGCCAGCTTTTAAAAACCAGTATCTATTTGGGATAAAGATTGCTCACAACATCGCGGCAGAATTTTTCCTGATCGCTGATGAGCTTGGCATATTCCTTGTTATCCTTGAAATCTATGGTCTGGCCAGCCTTTTTGTGGGCAGCGATATTCTCGGGATCCTGCATGGTCTTTTTGAATGCGTCCACATAGAATTCAATTATTTCAGGAGGTGTGCCTTTGGGCGCAACTATGCCGCGCGCAGAGCCATACCACTTGTCATAGAGGCCATTTTCCTTGAGGGTAGGCACGTCCGGCAGTTCGGGCAGGCGTTCCTCGGCAAACACGCCAAGCACGCGCAGTTCAGGCTTGTCACCCTTGATCAGGGGCATCACATCGGCGACCTTTGCGCAGGTAAAATCAACCTCTCCCTGACGCAGGGCAAGAAGCTGGTCAGCTGTGCCGCCATAGGGGATGGCTTTATAGTCAAACTTGCCGCTTTGCGCCAAAAGCTGGGCGGCAGTGTGGTTGGATGCCTCAACACCATTGGTTGATGCCCTGTGGGTAGGTTTTTGCTGGCATGCAGCCACAAGATCCTTGATTGATTTCCAGGGGCTGTCTGCCTTTACCGCCACAACGCCAGTCTCTGAAAGATGATTGGCTATGGGCACAATATCCGCTACCGAAAATGTTGAACCAGGCTGCGTGGCCAGAGTGGTGAATGTGGGCAGATTTATAAAGCCGATGGTCTGCCCATCCGGTTTGGCATTTACCAGTTCTGTCCAGCCAATCTTGCCATCGGCTCCTGGCAGGTTTCTGATTATCAGCGTTTTGCCAATATTTTTTTCGGCCTGGGACGCCAGGAGCCTTGCGCCGGTATCGGTGCCGGAACCGGCCTTGTAGGCCACAATCACATCGACATCTCCGCTGGGAGCCCATGCGGCGTGGGCGGCCATGGGCATTGAGGCGAATATCGCCAGAGCCGCAAGTGTGAGAAGTTTTTTCATTGCACTCTCCCTTGATGAATAATGCATTTATTATGAGCTGCTGGTATTGTGTTGCAACCCATCATTTTTGGCAAGTACTCAATTTGCCTTGCGTGTAAAAATGCGTTTTGCGGCGCGGCTGCACAAGGTTATATAATCGGGAGCAATAATTGCTGCCAGAAGCAAAAAACAGATTCCGAAAACCACTCCACAAGCCACCAGATGGATACAGGCAGACACAAATGGCGGCATTGTGGCATAAGCATGCGCCAAAGCATTATCTGTCAGCCATGACATGGCTGCGGCCGGCAGGGAGCATGCGAGCGATTTTATACACACAAGGCCCAGCCCCTTGAAGGCGGCTCCCCCCTGTCTGCGCAGCCAGATCAGCATAAGCCAGATTACATAAAGGCTGATGCTGGCCCCGGAAATTGCGGCAACAGCCCATGCGCCAGTTGGCACGGCAATAAGATAATAGGCGGGGATGCAGATAATTGTGGCGATTGTGCCTGTGATGGCCGGCGTAAGTGTATCCTCAAGGGCATAATACCCGCGCACAAGAACCATGTATATAATCCAGAAAGGCGCAGGCAGGAGCATTAGCTGTGTCAATGGTATGCAGGCCAGGGTTTCTTCAGGACCAAAACGCCCTCCCTGAAAGATAATGGCTAGAATGGGACCGGCAGAGGCTGTCATTAATAGGGAGCAGGGTATAATCAGCATGCATCCTGCGGCCATGGCCTTTTTCAGGGTACCATTAAATGCGCAAATGTCATTGTCGGCCAGCAGCTTTACAAGAAAGGGATAAGAAGCCATGGCCATGGCCTGCCCCATGAGAGCCACAGGCACCTGGGCTATGCGCCTGCCATAATTGAGCAGACTGACGCTGCCTTCACCAAGCATGCTCCCAAATACGCGCAAGAATTGCTCATCCAGCATTATCACGGTCTGGCCGAGCATGAGGGGCAGGGCGATGAGCAAAAACTTCCCTAGCCAGGGGTGTTTCCAGACTGGTTGCAACATAAGCCCTCCCCTCGCCGCCACCAGCATGGGGAGCAGAAATGCTCCGCAAAGCGCGCCCACGGTGACGCCGATACAATAGCCTGTCATGCCAAATTCAGCCCCCGCCTCTCCCCATAGCAATGGCAGACACAGGCCGCAGATAATGATAAGGCCATTGTAGATGAGAGGGGTTAAGGCTGGCACAGCAAATTGCCGCCTCAGGAGCAGGAGGGCTGTATAGGTTGATCCGGAGAGAAAAAAAATCTGCGCTGGCAGAATTATGCGCATGAAAAAGGCAAGTCTTGCGCGTTGAGCCTCATCAAATCCAGGGGCCACAATCCCGGCCAGGTGAAATGCGAAAATTTCTCCAATAGCCGTGAATAGTGTGGACGCAATAAACATCCATAGGCAGATGCATGAAAAAAAGCGCCAGGCTTCGTCGGTGTTTTGTTGGAAACCCCTTGCCAGCAAGGGAATTATTGTTATGGACATGAAGCCGCCGGCCAGCAGGTAATTTATAATGTCCGGCACCACAAAAGCGGCAAAATACATGTCCGCTTCTCCGCTGGCGCCAAATTGCCAGGAAATGATCTTGTCTCGCACAAGACCCATCAGACGTGACAAAAAAGCGCTGGCCGCCAGAATCAGGGCGGCCATACCCATGCGCTGACGGCTGGAAAGAAAACCCATCAGCCCTGCCTGCGCCTTTTGGTGGCGGGTTTGCCTTTGCTTATGGGAGCTGTTTTTTTTGCTGCCATTTTTTGGGCATCGGGAGTACTGGATTTCTTTCTGGTGGCATTTTTGCCCACTTTATTGGATCGGGCTGCCTTGGGGGATATTTTTTTGGTCCCTCCGCTTTTTTTGGCGCGCCTTGCCGGCATATCAACAGGAGACAGCTTGGTTTCGAGCTTGTCTTCATCCACTGTTACAACTCGCACACGCACTCTCTGCCCAAGCTGCCAGTATTGGCCAGTGCGGACTCCTGTCAATCTTTGTTTTGCTTGGTCAAGCTCAAACCACTCATCCCCAAGCTGGCGCACTGGAATAAGGCCCTCGGCTGGCAAAATCTCAAATTCCACAAACAAGCCAAAATCTGTCACCCCGGATATTGTGCCTGCCAATACCTCGCCCTCATGTTTTTTCAGGGCGATGCAGGCCAGACGCCTGGCCATCTCACGCTCGCAGTCCATGGCCTCCCTCTCCAGCTTGTTCAGCTCCTCGCCTATGGCGTCCAGATCGGCGCTTTTGCTGGGTTTGCTGCCTTCAATGCCCAGCACGGATTTCAGAACCCGATGCACAGTGAGATCGGCATAGCGCCTGATGGGGGAGGTAAAATGACAGTACGCGGGGGATGCAAGACCAAAATGCCCAGTGTTTTCGGTCTGGTATCTGGCCTGGCACATGGAGCGCAGGCAAAGTCTGCTGACGGCATATTCCACTGGCAGACCCTTGGCCTTCAGCAATATTTTTTGCATGTTGAGGGGATTTGCAAGCTTTACCGCATCCATGCCAGACGGGATGACATTGGGTGCAATGCTTTTTAATGTATCCAGCAGGGTCTGCATTTTCGTGACATCAGGAGCAGGATGAACACGATACAAAAAAGATGCTCCTTGCTCGCCCAGAAATTGCGCAACCGCTTCATTGGCCGCAATCATAAATTCCTCGATCAAATGATTGGCCTCGCCACTGGCTGCAAATCCCATATGCGACAAAGCGCCATTGGCATCAAACTCGTAGGCTGGCTCAGGCAGGGAGAAATCAAGTGTGCCTCTTTCCCGCCGTCTGGCTGCGAGAATTTTATAAAGGTGATAGGCTTCGGCAAGCATATCGGCCACTGTCTTATTTGCAAAAGTGTGATGCAGGGGCTTTTGTGCAGAGGACCCGGAATCAAGATCTGCAAAATAACGGGAAACATCCTCATATACCAGCCTGGCGCTGGAACGCATGACAATCAGCCCAAATTCTGGTTTGAGCGGAGTGCCGTTGCTGGCAAAGGGCATCTCTACCATCATGGCCAGACGATCTTCATCAGGACGCAGGCTGCATAGCCCGTTGGAAAGCGCCTGAGGCAGCATTGGCTCAACTGAACGGGGGAAATACCATGAATTTCCTCGTTTCAAGGCCTCAGAGTCCAGACTGTCCTCGCGCCTGTCCGGACGTACATAATGGCTGACATCAGCAATGGCAACGCGCAAAAGCCAGCCTTTGGCAGTCTTTTCCACATGCACAGCGTCATCAAAATCGCGGGCATCTGCTCCATCAATAGTCACAAAAGGAATATGGCGCAAATCCATGCGTCGGGCTAAACTGCCTTCATCCGGCGACTGGGGCAGGCGCGCAGCAGCTGCCAGAGTTGCGTCCGGGAAAGATCCGGGCACTGCATGGCTACTTTTGACAATGGCCTCCTGCAGTTCCACACTGTTTTCCTTGCCATGTATGTTGATCAGGGTCGCATCCCAAATATTTGGGGCCTGCTGCTTTAAGGGGCGTACGGAAACAAGGGTGCCATCATGTATCTGGGCAGCAAGGGCGCGCCTCTCGATGCGCACCTGAAAATCTGCCGGAAGCTTGCGATCAACCGGTGAGCATAAAATGTTCATACCTTTCTTGTGTATGACCCTTGCAAAAATATCGCGCTGTCCTCTTTCAATAATCGAGACAATCCTGCCCTGGGGGGGAACTGAGCGGGGAAAAACAAGAACGCGCACCAGGTCATTATGCCATGCGCCACCTGCCTGAAGGCGGTGGACAAGCACTTCTCGGCCACGATTGCCTGGCTTGTGCCTCTGGATAACAACACCTGAGCCGTCCTGTTTTGCATGAAAAATACCTTCAATGCTCTCCATCCTTGCTGCAGGACACCAGTAGCCTCCAGGCAGTCTAATAACATCGCCCATGTTGGCCAGCTCGAGAAGCAAAGCTTCCAACTGTTTTTTGGATTTCCTGGGCCAGGACGCCGCGCGCAAAATTGCATCCATGCGCAGCGGCTTGTTCAGGTTTTGCAATATTTCTAGAAGGTATCTTTCATCAATGGCAGGTGATTCAACTTTTGTCAGCTTCACATTCGCATCCGGCTTTTATAAATATAGAAAAAGGGCAAAAAATTGCCCTTCATTTTTCGATATATTGCAAATATAATGGGGCCAACCATAATCATTCTGTCGCACCCATTATGCTTGCGCCGGAATACTCCGGACTTTTTGCACTGCGGCGATGCTTCAATCCCGGTTTGCTCCAAAAAGGCGCAGGAGCATGAGGAAAAGGTTTATGAAATCAAGATAAAGAGTGAGAGCGCCAAGTATTGCGCCGCGACGTATGGCACCGGGATCGTCCAGCGGGGCTTCCGCGCCGAAAGCGCGAAGTTTCTGGGTATCATACGCGGTAAGGCCTGTGAAAATAAGCACCCCGAGGCAGCTGATGATGAAGTTCATCATCGTGCTTTTCAGGAAGATATTGACAATCATGGCAATGATAATGCCGATGAGGCCCATGAAAAGAAATGAGCCCATGCTGGTCAGATCTTTTTTTGTGACGGTGCCAAAGATGGTCATCGCCAAAAATGTCGCGGTGGTAACAAAAAAGGCGGTGGCGATGGATGCTATGGGATAGACAACAAAAATTGAGGACAAAGTGGCGCCGGTCAGGGCGGAATATAAAATGAAAAGACCGGTGGCGGCGCCTGGGGATAGTTTGTGGATTGCTGCGGAAATAGCAATGACAAGGCCAAACTGAGCCACCACAAGTACTATGAGGGTAAGGGTGCTGCTGAATATGGCATCACGTACGGCTGGTGTATTGGCGACCCACCAGGCGACAACGCTGGTTACTGCAAGGCCTATTGTCATCCATAAATATACCTGCCGCATATATACAGATATGGTTGAGGCAAAGGTGCTTTCTGCTGCGCGTGGAATTGGATTCATGACTCCTCCGAGATGAGGCTTGTGTTTTAGGTATTGCAAATTAGCAATACTGCTATATTATATTTATCGTCTGCCAGTTTGGCAATATACGCGACATCATTTAAAAATATATATAATTTTAGCATGTTGTAAAAAAAGCCCGCTGGATGGCAAACTTTGGAAAAGCTGGCGCGGATTATTGCCAAAGTATGCTGGCCAGTGGTAATGTTCATCGATGGAAATGCTTGGGCAGCTGGAAGATCGCATTGATGCGCTTTTGGCACGTTTTGAGGCGGCCAGGGGCGAAAATGCGCGGCTTGAAGCTGAAATAGCCAGCCTTAGGGCAGGCATGGCAGCCCTGGCTGAAGAAAACCACAACCTTCATGCCCGGCTTGAGCAGGGCGAAAACCTGCGGGCGGAAGCCCTGCGGCGGATTGACGGGCTTCTGCTCAGACTAAGGGAACATGATAGCGTTGGATAGCTTTTTTTGTGAATCAGCAGCCGGTTAGCATCAATGTGCTGGGTCTGGACATCACCTTCAGGCCCGGGTCTGATCTGGATCGTGCCAGAAGAGCTGCCAGACTGCTTGAAGAGCGATACGCAGACCAGAAAGCAAGGTCAAGAGGCGCTCAGAGCAAGGATATCCTGCTCACCTTTCTTGCCCTTGGTCTGGCGGATGAGCTTTTGCAGATGAAGAATGGTCAGGAGCTGCTTGAAGAAAAAATCGGCTCCCTCCTTGCAAAAATAGAAAATTCGCTTTAGGCTTTTGACATCCCTGGAGTTCGCGTGATCCTTTTTCAGCGCTAGCCTGACAAAGTATAATAAAAAGGGAGTCATCCCTTCATCCCGTGTGCCGGCCCGCCATGCAGCGGGAAGCCTTACGGATGAACCATGACGCCCGACCTGGTAAACCAGGTTCTGCATTGATCACAGGACACGGCTCTCCGGGGCGCATGACAGCCAGGTTGTCAGCGCATTTTCACCCTTGTCTTCATTCCGTAATCACCATCCGTCCGCCTGCATATGCCAGGCTATCCCTTTCTTGGGCCTGCTAGTGGCTTTCCCGGTTCTTTTACTTTTAAATGTAAATGTCTGCTGCGCGCGTGAGATTGAGCGTTCAGATAAATGTTTTAAAATGCTGCGTGCCAGCATGGCAGTATATATTATGGCGGATGTGCATTGAAAACAGCCATCCGCGCTCTGATGTGAAGCGTCTGGCTGCATTGTTGAAATCTGCATAATTTCGACTGATTCAGTTATATAAAGAGAGGCAGGTGAATGGATATAACCTTTATAATTTCGCTGATTGCCGCCGTGACCGCGGGGGGCGTGGGAGGTGGACTCATCCACCGTCAGCTGGCGGCCAGGCGCGTGGGCGACGCGGATGAACTCGCGCGCAGGATAGTGGAGGAGGCTCGCAAGGAGGCTCAGGCCCAAAAAAAGGAATTGCTGCTTCAGGGCCAGAATGATCTTTTCAGCCAGAAAAAAGAGCTAGAAAACGAGTTCAAGGAAAGGGAGAGGGATGTAAAGCAGCGGGAGCGCAAATTGGAGGAGATGGGCGGCAGGCTTGAAGAAAAGCTCGAAAAGGCCTCTGCCAGGGAGCTGGACCTGCTTTCAGCAGAAAAAAATCTTGCCCGAAAAGAAAAATATCTGTCCGAAACAGAGATTTTTTTGCAGCAACGGATAGATGAGCAGGAAAAAAAGCTCATGGAAATTGCAGGCATGAGCGCGGAAGAAGCCCAAAAACGGCTGTTTGATGAGATTGAAGCCCGCACAAGACATGAATCCGCAAAAATGATCCGCCAGATAGAACAGGATGCGCGCGAAACTGCGGATCGCAAGGCAAGGGATATTCTAAGCAATGTCATTCAACGTTATGCCGGCGACTATGTTAATGAGCAGACTGTAACTGCGGTGACTTTGCCCAGTGAAGATATGAAAGGCCGCATCATTGGTCGCGAAGGTCGCAATATAAGAGCCATTGAAGCAGCCACAGGCGTTGACCTGATAATCGATGACACACCTGAAACCGTGGTTTTGTCCGCCTATAGTCCTGTGCGGCGCCAGGTTGCCCGCATGGCCCTTGAAAGACTCATCCAGGATGGCAGAATTCATCCGGCCCGTATTGAGGATGTTGTCAAAAAATGCGAGCAGGAGATGGAGACCCAGATAAGGGAAGTTGGTGAACAGGCAACTTTTGATGCTGGTGTGCATGGCATAGCTCCTGAAATAGTACGTCTCTTGGGTCAGCTGCGCTACAGAACATCCTTTACCCAGAATGTGCTCCAGCATTCACTGGAAGTATCCGCACTTTGCGGAATGCTCGCCGCCGAGCTTGGTCTGGATATTAAAAAGGCCAAGCGCGCAGGTCTTATGCATGACATAGGCAAGGCTGTGGATCATGAGGTGGAAGGTCCACATGCCCTGATAGGCGCCGATATTGCCAAAAAATATAATGAGAGCGCAGACATAGTTCATGCCATTGCGGCCCACCATGAGGATGTGCGGCCAGCCACGGCTCTAGCAGTGCTGGTGCAGGCCGCCGATGCTATCTCTGGAGCCAGACCCGGCGCCCGCAAGGAGCTCCTGGAGAATTATGTTAAGCGCCTTGAAGATCTTGAAGGAATCGCCACCAGCTTCGAGGGCGTCACCAAGGCCTATGCCATCCAGGCTGGCCGTGAAATAAGGGTTATGGTCAATTCCGAAAATGTCGATGATGACGCCACCTACATGCTCTGCAAGCAGATATCCGAAAAGATCGAAAATGATCTTACCTATCCGGGCCAGATAAGGGTGACAGTCATCAGGGAAAAACGCGCTGTGGGTTTTGCCAAGTAGTATTATATGCCATATCCCATGGATATTGAACTGCTGGATGGGATTATAACCGCCCTCATGGCGGCTGCGGCCACATCCAGGGCCCGAACCCTTGGCGCAGGCATCAGTGGTGCGACAGCCCTGGGATGCCTGTGCGGTCTGGTTTATCCTCTCATCAGAGAGGCATTTCTCCATGGCCAGCCGGGCATGGCCATGGCGCTGCGGGCAATGCCCGATGATGCCCTGATTGGTGCCCTCGGTGGCCTTTCCGCCATGCAAATCGCCGGGGGCAGGGGCCATGCCATATTTTTCTGGCTGGACAGCGCTGCCATGGGTTTTGCGGGAAGTCTGGGCTGTGCCTTGGCAATACCTGACCTCGGTATAGTTGGCGCTCTGGTGGTTGGCATGGCCACCGCACTTTCGCCAGGTT
>CAJUMQ010000006.1:0-97497 GCA_910587035.1 uncultured Desulfovibrio sp.
TGGTTTTGCGTCGCGAACTTGCCGCGGCCAGTGGCAGAAGCAGATTTTACATCAATGATTCCCTGCATTCCCAGGATGCGCTGCGTGCCATGCGGGATCAGCTGATTAGCCACACCAGCCAGCATGCCCAGCAAAAGCTCTTGCAGCCGGCTTTTCAGACCGCATTGCTTGAAAAGGAGTTTGCAAAACCGGAACTGCTGGCCAAAAAAGAAGAGCTTCTTGAAAAACTAAAGAATGTTTCCGCTAAAATTGGCGAACTGGAGGCCAGCCGCGCACAGCTTGCCGAAAAGCGCGAGCTACTGGAAATGCAAAGTCAGGAGATCGAAAAGGTGGCACCTGCCGAGGGGGAGGAAGAAGAACTTGAAAGCCAGAGGGCTGCCGCAAGACAGGAAGAAGGTCAAAGAGAAAATTATGCCAACGCCATGTCGCTTCTGCATGGGGAGGATGGGCCGGGCATAATTCAGCTCCTTGCGGAATTCGAGCGTGTCCTTTCCCAAATGGCCAGAATTGATGCCAGCCTTGCGCCGGAGGTGGAAAATGTGGCCGCACTTCGCCAAAATCTGACGCATCTTGGCAACCAGTTCCGGCGTCCGCCCGGATCCCGTCAAAAGGTGGACATGGATGCCATTGAATCCCGCCTCTTCGCCTTTGCACAATTAAAACGCAAATTAAAACGCACCATGCCCCAGATTCTTGCCCTCAAGGAAGAGATAGCAAACAATCTTTCCTTTTTGGACATGTGCGCGCTCGACATATCCAGTCTTAATAAGGAAAAAAACAGATATGTGCAGGAGCTTGAGGCCATTGTTGAAGAAATAAAACCTCTGCGCCGCAAGGCTGCCAGACAGTTTGCGGACAAGCTGGAAGCCCAGCTTCGGGAGCTTGGCTTTTCCGAACATGTGCGCATTGAACCGGATTTCGTCAAACAGCAGATATGGCCGGGAGTGGATGATGAGCGCGGCAGAATATTCTGGGCCCCAAATCCGGGCCAGAAAGCCCAGGCTCTGGACAGGATAGCCTCAGGAGGAGAATTGTCCCGCTTTTTGCTTGGTCTCACTACCCTTGGGCAAGACAACAATGATCTGACCTATATTTTTGATGAAGTTGATGCCGGCGTTGGCGGCCTTACTCTGAACAAAGTTGGAGAAAAACTGCAAAATCTCGCATCTTCCCATCAGTTGATCCTCATTACCCACTGGCCCCAGCTGGCTGCCAGAGCCAAAAGTCATTTTCAGATTACAAAAACGGTCAGTGATGACAACACCTATACCAAATGCCATCCATTAAATGGCGATGAAAGAAAGGCGGAACTTGCCCGCATGGCTGGCGGAGGCCCCGAAGGCATGGCGCTTGCGGCAAGCCTCATCTGATTTTTAGTAACACAAGGAAACACAGATGGCTTTAAGCATAGGTATCGTAGGATTGCCCAATGTTGGCAAATCCACTCTTTTCAATGCCCTTACCCGGGCCCAGAATGCCCAGGCAGCCAATTACCCCTTTTGCACCATAGAACCCAATAAGGCCACTGTGGCCGTTCCAGATCAAAGAGTGGATTCTCTTAGCGCCAAGGCCAGGCCGGCACGCACAATTCATGCAAGTGTTGATTTTATAGATATTGCAGGTCTTGTGCGCGGGGCCAGCAAGGGAGAGGGGCTTGGCAACCAGTTTTTGGGGAATATCAGGGAATGCTCAGCCATTGTTGAAGTTGTACGCTGTTATGATGACGATAACATAGTCCATGTTGATGGCAGCGTTGACCCCTTGCGGGATGTGGAGACCATACAGACCGAGCTGCTTCTGGCAGACATGCAGAGTGTGGAAAGACGGCTTGAAAAGGCGCTCAAGATGGCCAAGGCCGGAAAAGATGCCAAGGTTGTGGCCGGATTGCTTCAGGAACTGTACGTTCATCTCAATTCCGGTTTGAGCGCCCGATCTTTCTCACTGCCAGAAAACGAAGCCTTCATGGCCATATGGGGCGAGCTCGGCCTGCTTACCGCAAAGCCTGTCATATATTGCGCCAATGTGGATGATGCCTCCATTGCAACATGCAATAAATATGCTGAAGCGTTAAGGGAATACGCCCAGTCCCAAAAAGCCGGTTTTGCCATAATATGCGCAAAACTTGAGGAGGAATTGCAGGGTCTTGATGAAGCTGAGCAAAGGGAAATGCTCGCCTCTTATGGTGTAAAAAACGCAGGTCTGGAGAATATTATTCGTGAAGGCTACGACATCCTGGGACTGATGAGCTATTTTACAGCCGGTCCCGATGAAGTGAGAGCATGGACCATAAGAAAAGGCTGGAAAGCGCCCAGGGCAGCCGGGGTTATTCATTCCGATTTTGAAAAGGGTTTCATCCGGGCTGAAGTCATAGCCTATGACCAGTATATGAGCCATGACAGCGAGGCAGCCTGCCGCGCAGATGGCGTGCTGCGTATTGAGGGAAAGGATTATGTGGTGCAGGATGGAGATGTCATGCACTTTTTATTTAATGTTTAATCAGCTTGCACGAGGCATATAAAAATTTTTTTACCCATGCTATAGGTCAGCTACGATTTAAAATATGCCCGTATAAAAATTTTTCCCACATGCCACTCTATCGCTTGACAAATTTGCGAGTATGGATAATCTGCACATGTTGCCGCAAGTGGCGGTACAGAGTTGAACTATTACAAAAATCTGCTGGATGGCCTTTGAGCAGGAGGAAGAGATGAAACGCCATGCACTCATTCTGACATTGGTAATTGCACTTGCAGCCAGTTTCGGTTGCGCCAAGAAAACCACAACAGAACCAGCCTATGACACCGGCGAAAGCCCGGAAATGAGGGCTGCCATACAGACAATTTCTGATTCCCGCGTATATTTCGCCTTTAATAAATACAATATTGAAAAGCAGTATGATGCGGTGCTGACCAAAGAGGCCGAGATTCTTCGCCAGTATCCCAGCATTCATGTGCGCATTGAAGGCAACTGTGACGATCGTGGCACACAGGAATACAACCTTGCCCTTGGCGAACGCCGAGCCCGTGCAGCCTATGACTACCTTGTCTCCAATGGCGTAAATCCTGGCCAGCTTGAAATGATCAGCTATGGCAAGGAAAATCCCGCCGTGCTTGGCACCGGCGAGGCTGTTTGGGCCAAGAACCGCCGCGACGATTTCCGCGTGATAGCCCAGTAACCTTTATATTTATAGATTGTTCCAGCCGCCGCCAGGCGGCTTTTTTTATATCCTGCAATAACATTTCAAAAAGAATGATACATATTCCCAAAAGGAATTTGCCTCAATTTTGGACAATACATTTGGAGCTCTTGCCTTTTGCCCTTGCGCAAGATAATTAAAGAAATTTGCAACACCAAACACGGAGAGGCAAATGAAATTAGGAGCACTACTGACGGCCCTGCTGCTGGTTTTTTCAGCAGTGGCATTAACATTGCCTGATTACGCCGATGCCGCGCGCATGGGGGGTGGCCGCTCTTTTGGCAGCAAACCATTTATGAGCAAGCCAGCCCCGGCCCCTGTGCAGCGCCAGGCCACACGTGGCGCCGGAGCTGCAGCCACTGCGCCAAAATCTGGAATGTTTGGCGGAATGGGTGGTCTCTTTGGCGGACTGCTTGCCGGCACCCTGCTCGGCTCTCTGCTTGGCGGCCATGGCTTTGCTGGCGGTGGTTTTATGGATCTCATTTTCATCGCCATTCTGGCTTTCATTGGCTACAAGCTTTACAAAAGATTCCGGTCCGGACCTGCTCCGGCTCCGGCCAATGCAGGAAATGCAACCGGAAATTATGCAGACATGAATCGGAATTTCAATGGCATGAATCGTGAAAATACCCAGGCCACCGGATGGGATGCCCTGCGCGGCGCCATGGGGGGCGCCACGCCAGCCGCAGCGCAGCCCAATATTGATGTGCCTGCCGGGTTTGATACCGAGGAATTTCTGCGTGGCGCAAAAATGGCCTACAATCGCCTCCAGAAATCATGGGACAACAGGGATCTGGCCGACATAAGCCAGTTTGCCACACCCATAATCATGGAGAATTTGAAGCAGCAGCTCGCTGAGGACCCCAACCCCTCCCATACCGAGATTATGTTGGTAAACGCCACGCTGGAGGGCGTTGAACAGGATGGGGATTCGCAGCGTGCCCAGGTTTATTTTGATGTTCTCATGCGTGAAAATCCCAATCAGTCAACTCCAACATCTGTGCGCGAGATTTGGCATTTCCTGCGCCATGGCCAGAATGGCACCTGGAAGTTGGACGGCATCCAGCAGGTTGATTAGGAGCCTTACAAATCAGGAACCATTAGTCATAAAGTGTGTTTTTGGCTTATTGCCAGCGCTTTTCGCGCCTTGCCAGACTATCATCTGATAATGGAAGTCATTTCATAATTATTAATTATGAAATGACTTCTGGCATAAAACCTCATGGAGTGTTCTATGAGTTATGAAACCAACTATGTCGTCAAGCATGACAAGCTGGTGCGACTGATGCATATGAATGTGGAATGCGCTACACCGGATTATGCAAAGGTGAGCATGCCACTGGATGAATCAGTCAAAAATGGCATGGGTTTTGCCCATGGAGGAGCCATATTTTCCCTGGCGGATGTCGCATTTGGCGCCGCATCCAATGCGGATCGCAAAACAGGCATAGTCAACATGTCCAGCAGCATCGAATATCTGCGCCCTGGCACCAGGGGACCGCTAGTTGCAGAGGCACGCGCGGTCCGGCATGGCGGCCATATTGTAAATTATGACATCCACATTTTTGATGGTGACAATAACCTTATAGCCAGGGTCATGACCAGCGGCTATGTGACCAATGTGCCATTGCCGGACTGATTTTCTTTTATGAGACCTGTATTGTGACAGAGCGGGATTGTCCCAGTGGCCATGTGGCCATTTGCTGGATAATCCCGCTCTTGAACATGAGGCAATTATATCCCTCTCATATCATAACTTTGAGTTATATGGTGTATGTCCATTGAAAATGGGCATACGCGCCCGGGATCCAAATCGGACAGTACGGCCAAAGTCGAACAGCAACTCAGCGTTTCAACTGATACAAGTCATATTTGAAGGAAGGCAACCCATGAATGTGAGAAAAATCCGGGAAGATCTGGGCAAATCGAGAACCTGTGTGCAGAGGCGCGATTACCCAAGAGCAATTTATCTGTTTTGCATTGCAGTAAAAGATTTGGGGGGCCAAACTGCGCCCATGGATCTGCGTGGCGATTTTCGCAGTGCCCTTGTTGATATCTGCGCTGATCCCATCTACAAGAAGGAATTCTCACAACCACTCAGTTATCAGCCAGGCAAGGAAAAGGAAATCCTGACCTTTTTGAACAAATTTTATAAAAAGATTATGGGCAATGAGGAACAGGAGGACTATGAGGCCACGCTCCAAAGAAAGCTGAATATCGATAGAAACATTGCTGATGGCAAGAACTTTCTTTCGCAGGGCAAAGTTTCCGAAGCTGATGAATGCTTCATGAATGCGTTAAAGTTTTATCGCAATGAAATTGCTGTTTTCCCGATGATCGCCAGGGCCCTGATGGATTCTTCCCAATATGTGCGCGCTCTGGGCTATCTGCGCAAAGGCCTTGCGGAACGCCCTGATGATCCGGACATGACACGCCTTGCCGCCGAATGTGCCCAAAAGAGGGGGGCATCCCATCAGGCTTGAGATTTTATAGCATGTATCAGGGGAAATTGTCCCAATTTCAACCATGCTGCATTAACATCAAAACGCGGTTTTACTGTTCTGTTCGCCATTGGACGCCCCGTCCCCTCTCGCGGCCGGGCGCATATGTATTTTCATAGACATATGCTATAGCAACTGGCAATCTAACTGCTCTCGTGCGAATTATTCATAAACGAAAGGCCCGCATATTACGCGGGCCTTTCGTTTATGTCATATTCTCAATACTTGCTCAGGCATTGAGCTCACGGGACTTTATCATGGCCTCTGTCTGCTCTTCAAAAGAGCAGAAACCGGCCTGATGCAGTGCATCTTCAACTGTGGCTGACCAGTCCCACGTGGCGTATATCACAGGTTTATGGAACGTGGAGCGGAAATTTTGCAGCTCTGTGCGGTAAAAATCCTCTTTTGGTGTGTCAAGATGCTCACGTAGCTGCTCATGCCGCCTGTGCAACTCACCTTCGTACCATTCTTGAATATCCTGGGGCTCAGTGTATTTTTTCAGTATATGCCCATAGCCATTCTTCTCCAGCAATTCGGCAAGATGCTGATGATGCTGTTTTGTAAGCCATTGACCCAGCTGGGAGGAGGGGATGTTATCATCTTCAACTGCGGCAATGTCAAAAACAGTCTGATAATAGGTGTCTGGCACAACCGAGGCTGATGTTATGCCTGCAATGGCCACAAGGCCGCGGAGTATGACGCTGTTGGACACACCCTGGCCACAAAAGCCAACCTTCTTGCCATATTTCTGGCCCGTAAAAATGCTTACCAGTATGGCCCAGACAACAGCCGGATCTTCTTCATCATATATATGGGCCAGTCTGGAATTGTCCCTGTCTGTTGCCAGCACCATTTGCGTCATGTCGTTGGAGCCAATGGAGAATCCGTCAAACTCCGTTATGAACTGTTTGGACAAAATGGCATTGGATGGCAGTTCGCTCATGAGGATGATCTTCAGGCCATCTTCCCCGCTCTTGAGTTTGTGCACTTGCTCCAGGTATGTGCGCATGGAGCGTGCCTCTTCAAGTGTGCGCACAAATGGCAGCATTATCCTGAGATTGTGGCCGCCATATACGCCACGCGCAAGTTTGAAAGCCTCAATCTCCCAGTCATGTATATTGCGCGACACGCCACGGAAACCAAGCATTGGGTTGGCTTCAATATGCTCAAAGAGATTGCCGCCCAAAAGATTGCGGTATTCATTGCTCTTGAAATCTGTGGTGCGGTAGGTAATGGGTTTGCCATAAAAAGCCATGGCGAACAGGGCAAGGTTCTGCGCAAGGGTTTGCACATAATGCTCCTTGCCTGTGCGGAAGCCTCTGGACTTGATGATATGCGAAATTTTATCGGCCAGATTGCGCACATCATCCATTTCTTTTTTAAGGCCGGATCTCAAGCCCGCTTCTTCACGCAGATGCGTGATGTTTTCCATAAGTTTTGTGACAACAGGCATATCCTTTATCTTTTGAACCTGCGCCTCAACGGAGGCCTCAATTTCCGCCTGTCTTTTTGGCGCTTCGGGATCGGATGGCGAAAGCAATGCCAGTTCATCGTCATATCCCATTATGATGCGCACATGCTCGGCAAGATCCGGCGATGTTTTGAGAATTTCTATCCTGCGGCTTGCGGCCTCAAGATGCTGGTCAAGCTTGTGATCAATCTCACGCATCTTGCGATGCTGCAACAGGATTTCCTCCGAACTCATGTTCTTGTCTGTATTGGCAATACTGGCCAGCTCGGCTGTCAGGCCGGTTATTTCACCAACATATTCACGGAGGTTGAAATTGAACACCACAAGACCGGTGGCCAGCTGCTCGCGCAAAAGTTTTGACAGTCTTGTCTCAAGCTCTTTCAGCTTTTTCTCGACAACCCTGGCCAGCTCGCCATTGTCAAAAGCCTCAAGAGCAAGTGGATGAATGCTGATATTGCCAAGCATGAACTCGGCGCGCAGCAGGCCAACTTCAAACTGGGGATATTCGCGCAAACGCGAAAGGAACATGGCCTGGCCCACATCGGCCAGAACAAGCCCAACTTTTGTCTTGGTGAGAGGCAGTTTGGAAATATCCATTTCTCCACCCACCTGATGCAGCGGCAAAAGGCCCCGATATACCCGGCCACGGGTGCCATCCACTGTGACCTCGGAGCCATCAAGGGCCCGCAATATGTCCACGCGCTGGATGCCAATTACCGCGGCTATGCCAAGCTCGCGGGATGTAATGGCCGCATGGCTTGTATCACCGCCCACATCCGCCATGATGGCGGACGCCACACGCATGCCCGGCACCATATCAGGGTCTGTCCTTTCGGCTGCCAGCACATCGCCTCTGCCGACCTTGTTTAATTCCAGGGCGGAACGCAAATAGCGTACCGTGCCCTGCCCTGCTCCACGCGAGGCGCCATTGCCTTCCACAATGATTTCGGCATTGGCTGCAGCCTTGGGATCAACCTCCTTGCGGCGCATGAAAATGGTGTGGGGATGCAGTTCCAGATCCTCATTCCAGCGTGTCTCAGGTCTGGCCTGCACAAACCATAGCCTGTCGCGGGCATCAATACAGAATTCAGTATCCATGATGATGCCGCCATAGGCGCGGCTCACTGCGCGCACGCCCTTGGCCACACGCTCTGCCTGGCTAAGGGAAAGAGCCCAGCGCAGGGCTTCCAGCTCCGGCACCTCCACTTCACGCGTGCCGCCCTTCTCGTCATAGACAATTTTCATGTCCTTGCGGCCCATCTGGCGGATGACAACCTCACTGCCATCATCACGCTGGAACACGTACATCTTGTCCGGTGTGACCTTGCCGCCAACAACAGCCTCACCAAGGCCATAACTGGCATCTATGCTCACAAGATCCTTGCGGTTTGTGCCCCGGCAGCCGGTTGCGGTATCTGCGGAAAAGGCTGTGCCGGAAACCACGGGATTAATCATCTGCATCATGCAGACAGACAGGGATGTGTTCTCGATGGCCCATTCCTTTTTTGCCAATTCAGCCACAGAATCGTCTCCTGTCTCCTCCGCCCTGGCCAGGGCATCCAGAATGGCTTCGCGCCTGTAGGTCATGGAACGCAGATTGTATGCGGACGCGCAATCCCAATGATATGCCTCGGAGACCTTGTCCGGTCCGACCATGTTCAGATAGGTGTCCTGTAGACCTGCAAATGCTTTTTTACGCGAATCCTCCCCGGCTGCCGAAGAGCGCACGGCGACTGGCGTCATGTCATCGCCATTTTCATCACATATTGCCTTGTAGGCGCCGCGCACGGCCAGATCAACATCTGGTGGCAGCTCCACAGCCAGAATGGCCGCTTGCACCAGTACCGATCTTTTACGGAGCTGGTCAATGCCTTCAGGTGATGTGGCAAAGCCTTCCACAACATTGTTTATGAAAGATCTCAGCCTTGTATTGGCAGGTTCGCCATCATTTTTGGATGCTTCCCTTGCCTGTTTGCCAAGCTGGCGCACAAACTTCTGCAGAAAGTCCGGATCACCGCTTATTTCTGGATCATGCCAGTCAATGCGGCCATATTCCTTGTCCACCACAGAGCGCACTACCCGGCCATTTACTTTTGTCTCATCCAGCAGTTTATGGAAGGCAACGGAGGAAATTGCCCGGAAATGGGGAGCCTGAATGCCATTAATTTCGCTGATGAGGGCTGTATTGTAGTTTTTGCCGCCAACCAGCAATTCCGCGTCGGGGCCAATGCCGACTATGTCCGCGCCTGTCAGAACCAGCTTTTCACGAACTTCCTGCGGCTGCTGAGTTGGGGTTTCTTCTGTGGTGGGGGTATTGGACATGTTAGCCTCCAGTTTGCTGGAAAGGATATGGGTGCGCACGAGTTAAAATAATCAATCCGATAATACCTGATAATCACTAAAAATATAAATCAGAATATACCCTCAAAGTGATTCTGTCTATAATTCCACATTATCTGCATCGATTCAGGAGACTTTTGTGCCGCAATACGGGCAGAACATGGCATTTTCCATTGCCAGGGGCTGTCTGCATGCCTCGTTGGGACAGATTTTTGGCACCGGGCCCAGCTCAACAATCAGCTCTCCCTCGGCAACAGACACCATCTGCTTGTTTTCCTTGAAGTCAGCTGTCTTGAGAACCCTTTTGACAATGCCAGCCACACTGGCGCAGACGGCCTTTTCCTGCTTCATGATGGAAACATTGAAGAGCTCCTCGCCAACTTTTACAACATCGCCCGGATGCACATACATGACCCAGAGATCGCCATTGCTGGGCGATGCCACCTGATAGGGATCATTCGGGTCTGCCATTGGCACACCGGAGCTTTTTTTGCCAGCAGGCTGTGCCACCTGCACCTCGCAGCTGAGAAACTCGGAATCCAGAACATAACGGCATATGGAAAAGCCGGCATCATTGGGCCGGGATATGCTCAACAGATGGAGATGGTGGGGTTTGCCGCTGGAATCGGCAAAATTAAGATCCTGTCCCACCTTCATGCCCTCAAACCATACATCCAGGGGCAGGTTGTTGGCATCGCCGAATTTGGATCTGAACTCGATGGTCTTGATGGCATCGCCTGGATGGTTCAAGTAGAGCACGAACTCTTCATCATTGGGATCGCGTTTGATAAGTTCACGCAACGCTTTATTTTCTGCATCAAAATCTGTATCTTTAAGCACCTCAAGTGGGGAGGATTCCGTGCGTGTTTCAATGGCCTTGCGCCACTCGGAGCCAAAGGCGCTTTCATAGACCCAATCTGGCGGAAAACCAAGGGGGAGACGCCCAAATTTTCCAAGCAGCAGATTGCGGAAGGCATCATTGCAGTCCTGATATATGGTGAGTCTGGCGCGCCTCATTTCAGGTGATAGTTCAACTTCTGGTGTGCGCGTAACTTCACCTAAAACTTCAAGAAGATATCTGACCTCATCCTCTCCGCCTCGCTTGTATGCTCCGGTTACAGCCAAAAATGCCGTGTTCCATGTGATCTGTGAACCAGGGGTCACATCATGGTAGCGCACTATCTGCCTGGTGCCCTCAAGAAATTTGAGCATATATGGCAGCAGATGGATATAACCCTGCTTCATTGCCCCTTCCTGAGAGGACGAAGTGGCGCCGCCGGGCATGCCATGCAGGGTCACATCATAATCAATTCCCTGAAAATATGGGGCGCAATAGCGGTCATAGTATGGCATTATCTGTTTGCAGACAAAATTGGCATCGCGTATGGCATTTTTGTTAAGATGGCACTTAAGTCCCAGCTCATTTTCCAGGTATGCCATTGTGGAGAGGACATCGCCCTGTCCATATGAACGCACGGCAGCGCCAAGGCCCACATCGATAATGTGCGCGCCAGCCTTTGCGGCCGCGCCGCAGGCAGGCACAAAGAGACCGTCCGTATAGTGGCGATGGTAATGCAATACCAGATCCGGCCATCTTTTGCGCAGGGCGCCCACAAGATGATCCATGAAATGGGGCGGACAGACACCGGCCATATCCTTGAGACAGAGAATTATAAGGCGCGAGGCATCATGGGGAGACATGCCCATTATATCTGCGCACATGCCAACTATTGCATCAGCAACCTCCAGATAATGCCCTATATCAAAGCCCTTGCTGTAGGACAGGGAGATAGCTGGCTCAAAAATAATATCGTTTCGCCCTAGCACAACTTCCGCCAGGGGCCGCATGTTCTCGATATGATTTAAAAAGTCAAAACAGCGCACCACATGATAAAAATCGCAAATCATCTCCGCTGTTTTGCGCATGAGATTGCGAGGTTGCGGCGTATAGCCAAGCACATTGGTTGAGCGAACCAAAAGCTGCTTCATGGTCTTGGGTGCAAAGCTGTTCCATTCCGCGGCTTCGGAGAAGGGATAGGTCATGTTGGCCATCATTGCCACATGGAAATGGGCTCCTCCGCCATTCTCAATGGAAAAGAATCCGACATTATCGAGATATGGCCCCACAAGCCTGTCTTCAGCAAGGCGAAAACGGTTGCCGGAATTTGACTGGGTAAAATCCCTCGGCGTGGTGTCCGTAAAATGGATGTATCCGGAGTCGCGTATAAAATCCAAAGTTGCCTGCCTGTCCCCCTGGGGGTAGGGAGATGGCTTTTTGCGCTGGGACGGGCTGATGGGGGGCAGAACCGGTGCAAATGGGCCCAGGGCCGGAGTTGTCACCGAGCGATATTCGCCAAGCTGCACATACGGATTAAACCCCTTTGCGGAGATCTCCGCCACCAGCCTTGCCAGGCGCTCCCCTTCCGGCGCAAGGTAGGTATAATGCATGAGTTCTGGATGTCTGGCTATGAAATCGGTGTTGATTTCGCCATTGCGAAAATCAGGATGCTTTATAACCTTGTGGAAAAAGGGGATTGTGGTTTTTATGCCGCCAATCACATATTCTCCAAGCGCCCGGTCCATGATGCCAAGCGTCTTTTCCCAGTCATTGGCATAGGCAATGAGCAGTGATCCCGCGGAATCGTAATTGGCTGGGAATTCATATCCGGCTGTGATATTGGAATCCAGCCTTACACCCGGTCCGCCAGGGGAGACATAACGGGAAATCAGGCCGGAGTTGGGAGAGAAATTATCCTGGGGATTTTCGCAGTTTATTCGCACCTGCATGGCGCAATAGGATGGACGGAGATCCTCTTCCGTATATCGCAGTTCTGCGCCAAAAGCCACGGCGATCTGTTCTTCCACAAGATCGATGCCATACCGGGATTCAGTTATGCCATGTTCAACCTGCAGACGGGTGTTCACTTCTATGAGATATGGCTGACCATCCGGGGTGACCAGAAATTCCACTGTAGCAAGGGAGTGGTAGCCAACGGCAAGAACAAGCCGTCGCGCATAGTCCTTGAGGGTTGCCCTGAGCTCCGGAGTAAGACCTTTCCAGGGAGATGGCGTTATCTCCACAAGCTTTTGATGATTGCGCTGCACCGTGCAATCGCGTTCATCAAATGCAAAAACATTGCCGTACATATCGGCAATCACCTGAATTTCAATGTGCCTTACATCAGCGAGGAATTTCTCGACAAAAAGGCGTGGGTTGCCAAAGGATGCCTGTGCCATTGAAGAAGCCTTAAAAAATGCATCCTCAAGCTCCTCCTCATCGTGGATGGCAAAGATACCCCTGCCGCCGCCACCGCCTTCAGCCTTTAGCATGATTGGCAAGCCAATTTCAGCGATGAGTTTTCTGGCTGTGGCAATGTCAACGGCGCCATCGGACCCAGGCACAACCGGAATGCCAAGCTTTTTGGCAACGGCCCTGGCCTGGACCTTGTTACCCAGCAAATTCATGGCCTCGGCCGTGGCTCCGATGAAGGTTATGCCTGCCTCGCGGCAACGCTGGGGAAAACGGGTATCCTCCGATGCGAATCCCCATCCTGGATGTATGCCCACAATGCCCCGTCTTTTGGCTTTCTCAATAATCAGGTCAATATCAAGATAGGCTCTGGGCTCATTGCCAAGCAGGATCAATTCCTGCGCGGAGGAGGCTGCCGGGGCGGTTTTATCCACATCTGTGGCGGTAATTGCCGCGATGGCATCAAAACGCTCGCGTATGGACCGGCATATGCGCCTTGCCGGAATGCCACGGTTGGCCACAAGTATGGCTTTGCCCCTGAGAAAATCCTGAACATCCTTAAATGTCTTTCTGCCCATGCCCTTTCCCTGTTTTGGAATACATTCGCTATTTATTGTATATGTTGTGTGCAAAACAACAATTACAGACGAAACATCTCACCATTATATTTTTCCACTGTGCCCGATGGAGTGCTGACAATGGCAGCGCCACTGTCAGCCATGCCCAGAAATTCGCCACGCACTCCCTGACCGCCATCGGATATTTCAACCTGCTCGCCACGCCAGAGCAGCAGATGATCGGCAAGATTTTTCCAGATTTCAGCAAAATCAGGTGCGTTTTTGTAAACTGAATGAATGTGTTTTACAAGGGCGCGGCAAAGTTCCGCCGGTTCAGGCATGTCATCTCTGCTGTCTGCCGGTTTGAGAGTGATGGGTGGCATTGTGGCCCCACTGCGCATATCCTCAAGACGTGGCTGCACTAGGATATTTACGCCGATGCCAGCCAGAAGAATTCCCTCCTTCTCCTCCATAAGAATACCGCCTGCCTTTCCCAGCTGGCCATCTCTTGAAAGTACAATATCATTGGGCCATTTGAGAAAAACTGGCAGACCAAAACTGCGCAATGCATTGGCGCAAAGGGAGCTTACAGCAATGGCAGCCGCTGTGTTATTGAAAGGAGGCGTCATTGGGAGCCTGATTGCAGCATAAAGATTACCCGCTGGCGAAACCCATTTTCTGCGCATCTGGCCACGGCCGGCGGTCTGGCTACCTGCCTGCACACTGTCCCATTCATCCAGCCTGCCATCTTTCACAAGCCTGAAGGCCACATCAAGGCAGGATGTAACTTCGTGGAAATAATGGATTTTCGGGAGATCATTCTCATTGTTCCGATTCATCGGGAATTATCCTTGGATAGAAGTTGAATGGCAACCTTCAGGCATCTTGCGCTGATGCCATCCATGGCGTGGCCATGTTCAAATCCGGCCAGATGCGCCAGAGCGTGCGCAAGCAGCTGGCAAAGGTAAATATCCGGTTTTTGCCTGTAGATGACGCTCTCCCGCAGGCATGTGTCCAGGGAGAGCGCCAGTATGCCAGGCATGCCATCATCAGATGGAAAGGAAATGATATTGGTGGGACCGCTGCGCCCCAGGAAGTCACCATTTAGGGCGGCAATGATGTGATCATTGGTAATATTCAGATCAACGGCATCAATGTTGTAACCAAGCGCGGAAAGCTCGCAAAGCATGCAGCGCAATACGGTCATAAGCTGGTATTTGTCCAAAGGCAGACCGCAAGCCGCCTTTGCGCAGGAATAGTATACGCCGATGGCATATTCGTGCCCTGTGCGAATGGGCGCACAATGAAGGGAGTTGGGAGAATCCGAATCAGGCATTATCAAAACTCTATAGCATTGGGGCATTATCCCTGCGGGAGTTTGCTGATTTCAGCAGACAAACGCGCTAAAACCTTGCCCCATTCAAACATAATCAGCCGCAGAAATGGCTACGGCTATCATCCGCACTCCTGGGCCTTTTCGGATTCTTCCCTTGCATTTTCAAGATTCTTTTCTTCCTGGACTGTCTGGGGCTGGGGGCGGCTCTTTTCTTGCTGAGCCTTGATCTTGGTTTCCGGATAGGCAATACGCTGATGGAAAATGCCTGTTAATATGCGCTGGAAGTTCTCGCTCAAATGATGCAGGTCTTTAAAAGTCAGTTCGGATTCATCCAGCTGCCCTTCCGCAAAAATGCCTTTGATTATGGAATCAATATGATTCTTTATTCTTGCGGGTGTGGGATCCGCCAAAGTGCGGCTGCTAGCCTCAACAGAGTCCGCAAGCATCAGAATGGCAGCCTCCTTGCTCTGAGGTCTTGGCCCAGGGTAACTGTAGTCAGCTTCCTGAGGTTTTTCGCCAAGATCAATGGCCTTTTGGTAAAAATAGCGCATCAGCCTGGTTCCATGATGCTGGCGAATAATATCGGTTATTTCCTGCCCCAGATTATATTTTTCCGCAAGTTCGGTGCCTTTTTTCACATGCGAAAGCAGAATCAGGGCGCTCATGGATGGGGCAAGACGGTCATGCTTGTTGGGGGCGCCAAACTGGTTTTCAATGAAATATTCCGGATATGACAGCTTGCCGGCATCATGGTACAGGGCTGCCACCTTGCAGAGAAGACTGTTGGCGCCAATGGCCTTGGCACCTGCTTCCACCATATTGGCCACCACAAGTGAATGATGATATGTGCCTTGAATTGTTACCATTATTTCCTGCATCAATGGCTGATCAAGACTCATGAGCTCCATGAGCCGGAATCTTGTGCTGTAGCTGAAGGCCATTTCAAGCACGGGGCTGATGGCAAAAAGTATGATCAGGGTCAGCAGCGCATTTATGAGAACGGATGTGGCCTGCATTGGCGCTTCAAACATGGGGGTCTGCGCCAGAAAGGCTGCTCCGCTCCATGCCACCAGCATGCCAATGGCAAGTGGCGCCACGCTCCAGACGACATCCTGGCGGCTCTGGGCGCGAGATACCAGCCAGGTGGCCAGCATGGCGCCGAAAAAGTAGTAGATAAAGAGCTCATAGCTGGCGCGGAACATCAGCATGCAGAAGAATGACAGCAACAGACTCATGACGCAATAGCGCCTGGCCGCAAAAACCATGGCAACCAGACCTGCTCCACCCGCCACCGGAAAAGCGTACGCAAAAGAGCTTGCCAGGGCTGTGCTGTCCATATGCTGGCCAAAAAGATACACCCCTTTTGCGCAGATGCCAAAAAACAGCAGGAGCACACAGATAAGCACAAGATCCTTGCGTCTCAGGGGAGTGCCCAGCTTGCCACTCGGAGAGATGAACAGGCCCACCGAAAAAAACAAGGAAAGTATGAATGCCCCGCCAACCATATTCCAGTGCATCGGGTCGCCGGTTGTCTTGTACAGAGTCTGAATTTTTATCTGCTGTTCCCGGCTCACCCTTTCGCCTTTGCGCAGCAAAAGCTCACCTTTTTGAATCTGGTAATAGACAGGGGAAACCTGGGATACAACCTCTGCCCCCCTCTGCTGGGTTGCCTCGCGGTTAAGGGTGAGGCTGGGAGGCATGGTGGCGGAAAGCAAAATGTTAATGGCGCGTCTTGCCTGAGGATTTAAGCGTGTGGAATGATGGATGCTGGAGGACAGTTCGGCAATAAAGGATTGAATGTCTGGCAGGGAATGGACATCCGGCCTCAAGGTTTCCGTGTTATTATCCAGATTGTGGAGTATCATGCCTGCGCGACCGACAGTGGCCGTGCGCACATCCTTTACAATCCCCTCGGCCATCTGTTCCCGAACTTTGGGCAGCAGATTTTTCAATATGTAAGTCTGGACATCCCTTTTTGCCAGTTCTGGCAGGATTTCATCTGCCACAGGCTTGCTGATGTCAGCCACCAGTTTTTGCAAGGCTGGATCCGCGCCATGATCGCCAGAGACATTGAGGGAGCGGAGTATATCCACTACGCGGCCCTGAAACTGTGTATAAGGCTCCATGCTGAGATCATAAACCGGAGGCTGAAGGGAGAGAACCTGCCTCTTTCTGGCTGCCGTTGCCTGTTGATCCTCCACAAGTATGTCCCGATCTGAGATGACATTGTTATCGGCAATGTCGCCGGCCACATACATGCGTTTTGCGGATTCAAAACTGGCTCCCGCAACCAGTGAGAGCAAAAGCAGCGCCGCGGGAAGAACAAGGATGGCCCAGCCGCACTTGTGGTGATTCCTAAGCTGCCTTAGCAGCGCGGGAAAGCTAGCGGAGCCTTCCTTCTTTTTCAGCTTCGTCATATGCACTCACTATGGAACCGACCAGGGGATGGCGCACTACATCAGCCTTGCTGAATCTGTGCACACCAAGGCCTTTCACGCCTTTAAGAATGCCAAGGGCATGAACAAGGCCGGATCTGGTGCCAGCCTCCCCCGGATATGAAGGCAGATCAATTTGTGTTATGTCGCCTGTAACGACCATGCGCGAACCAAAGCCCATTCGCGTCAGAAACATCTTCATCTGTTCCTGGGTTGTATTCTGTGCCTCATCCAGAATGATAAAAGCATCATTGAGGGTTCTGCCGCGCATGAATGCCAGGGGAGCGATTTCAATAATGCCTCCTTCCAGCATTGAGGCGACTTTTGGCTGGGGGGTCATATCATACAGGGCATCGTACAGGGGGCGGAGATAGGGATTTACTTTTTCAGCAAGATCGCCTGGCAGAAAACCAAGCCGCTCACCGGCTTCCACGGCAGGCCGGGTGAGCACAATTTTTTTTATGCGTCTCTGCTGCAGCATGGAGATTGCCATGGCCACGGCAAGGTAGGTTTTGCCAGTGCCGGCTGGGCCAACGGCAAAAACAAGCTCATTGGCGCGCAGGGCATCCAGATAATTCTTCTGGGCCACATTTCTGGCAGTCACGGTCTTTCGCGGTGTTTGCACAAAAACCGCTTCCCGGAATATCTGCCCCAGATTGAGTCCCGGATCATTCCTGACCATTTCCCATGAGCGGGCAAGATCATTGTGATTCAACACAATGCCCTGGCGCACAAGGGCATAAAGTTGCAAGAAGACATTGCACAGATCCTTCCGCACGCCAGCATCGGGGCTCTCAATGACCAGGGTTGTCCCCCTGCTGGTAATGGCGGCGCCGCTAGCGCGGGAAAGTATATCCAAATTCATGTTGCCCGGACCGAACAATTCGTTTGCCAGTGACGGCTCATCAAATTCCAGGCTGTCAGTATTGGCTACCGTATTTCTTGGCATAATGGTTTCTAGCCTATTTTTATTTCCATGTCCACAGGGGGAAATAAAATATCCCGTTACTCCCGCATTTTTTGCACGGAAATTGCATGTTGGTGATAAAAAAATGACATTTATAAAAAAGGCAATTTTTGCCGGGGGGCGCATATGGCCGTTTCAGGAATTAGCAATTATCAGGATGTACTTTACAAATGGCAGGGGCAGCAGCTGAAAAGCACAGGCAATCAGGGCAGCTCAAACAGCGCCATTGGCTCGCTGTTCAGCGGAGCCTCCATGACCAGCCAGATCTCCAGCATGGTGGAACTGACCAAATATGCCATGGATGCAATGGGCGTCTCCAGTGACAGCCGCGTCACCTTCAGCCAGATTACAAAGTACAGGCAGCAGCTGACCAATGAATTCAACAGCGGGGTCAAGGCTGGCTTGAGCCAGAGTGGCATCAGCGACATCAACTCGCTTACCTTCAATCTCGATAGCAAGGGCGTATTGACTGCCACAGGAGGCAGCCAGGATGATCGCAAACTTGCCCAGGCGTGGCTGGATGCCAATCCGGCCATGGGCACGGATCTGCTTGCCTCCATAAAAGGATCCGGCGTTGAATTGACTGGAAGTCTGAGCTTCCGGCTTTCCAGCCTTGGATCCATGACCCTTGTGGATTCCACCACAGCCGATTTTCAGACCATGCTGGATGGCAAACCGGAGCTCTCCACAGAATTTCGCAAGGCGCTTGAGGGTCTTGGCGTAAAGATGGATACAGCTCTGGAATTTATATTTTCAGACGATGGCAATCTTGTGGTCAAGGGCGATTTTGAACATGCCGAAGAGGTGAATGCGTGGCTTCAGGAAAATCCGGACATTGCCAAGGCAGTAAAGGAAAAACTTGAAAAGAACGATATTCACGAATCCGCTGTCAGCCTGCGCCTGGGCAAAGAGGGCAATCTGCAAATCAGCATCAACAATGCCGATAACAATGATATTCAGAAAGCTCTTGCCGATGCCGGCGACATTGGCAAAAAGCTGTCCCAGGGGCTTGACAACCTTGGCATTGATCCCAATATCAACTTTTCCATCCAGGTCAACGACGATGGCAGCATCACTGTCATTAGCGATCACCCGGATCGGGACAAGGTTCAGCAGTTTTTTGACAATAATCCCGATCTTGTCAAGAAATATCGCCAGATAGAAACACTTGCCGGCATAGACGATGCCAGAAAAGCCATGCAGATTTCACCATCCGAAATGCGTAAGCGCATCCAGATTGAATCCATGGCAAGCTGGTGGGCCACTTCCGGAGATGCCAGCTCCTATTTTGGCAATTATAACAATGGCAATCTCTCCCTGCTTTCGGGATTGAATATGCAGGTCTAAAATTGATTGCGGACTGTAACTGTTTGCCGGTCCGTTCATTTGTCAAACTGGCACACATGGCAACCTTTGCCGTTTATAACATATGTCTATTGAAAATAGACATATACGCGCCCGGTCGCGAGATCGGACAGGTCGGCCAATAGCGCAAAGCGCGTTTTGCTGCGAGGCGACAGTCCATGCAGTTGAAATTTGGTCAAATTCAACTGCACATGCTATAAAAATGCGTCCCCCATTGGGCGGCAAAAAGCCCCCGGACATTGTCCGGGGGCTTTTTGCATGTGATGTCTTAAGTTTTATATATCAGGCAATATTTATTTAAATGCCTTCTCAAAATTGGGCACAACCTGCTTTTTCCTGCTCATTACGCCGGGAAGCCATACGGTATCGCCCTCACAGCTTACGCCAAAGGCGGATTCCACAACGGAAGGATCATCAGAAACGATAAGCATTTCTGACCCCTCTTTCATTATATCGGTTAAAAGCAGAAAAACGCTGTGCCGCCCTTCGCCCTTAACCCTTGCAAGTTCTTCGCGCAGTCCATTCTTGATGTCATCCAGCATGGCAAGATCAACAACTTCCAGCTGGCCTATGCCAACCTTCTTGCCATTCATGTCAAAATCTTTGTAATCACGGAAAACGAGGTCGGTCATGGATGCGCCATCAACAGCGCTCTTCACGCGGAACATTTCCATGCCAAGGGCAACCGGATCATCCACGCCGGCAATGCGGGCCAATTCTTCCACAGCCTTTTTATCCGCATCCGTACAGGTTGGCGATTTAAATATGACTGTATCGGAGAGAATGGCGCAGAGGATGCATCCGGCTATGGCTGGTGGGATTTCAACTCCATAAAAATCATACATGTTTTTTATGACAGTGCCTGTGCAGCCTACTGGCCATATCCAGGCTTCCAGTGGTGAGGATGTGGTGACATCGCCAAGTTTATGGTGATCCACAATCCCCAGAACAGTTGCTGAATCCATGCCGGCCGGAGCCTGGGGCAGATCTGAAAAATCCACAAGGAAGAGTTCCTGCCCGGCAACGTCATTGACAATGCGCGGGGCTGCCACTCCAAAGCGATCCAGCACAAAGGCCGTTTCTGGCGTAGGCGCGCCCTGGGCTGCGGGAATCGCATCCACTCCTCTTTTTGAGTAAAGATCTGCTGCGGCAATAGCAGAGACAATGCTGTCGGTGTCCGGATTCATATGGCCGATTACTACTGCGGACATTCAGGAAACTCCTTGCTGTTTTTGCAGATTGCATATTTTGTTATGTAAGTCTCATTAATGCGAGTTTTACATATAATGGCATGTGTAGCAATGTTTTTGTGGAACAATAAAAAATTTACGGCTCGGAGGCCTGTTTTCCCTGGTCTCCGGCACGGGGATGGCTGGCATCATAGATGTGCACCAGCTTGTCTATCCCTAGATGCGTGTAATGCTGGGTGGTGGAAACACGCTTGTGGCCCAGCAGCTCCTGCAGGCCGCGCAAATCCGCCCCTGCTCCCAGCATGTGTGTTGCAAAGGAATGACGCAACCCATGTGGCGATATATGATGATTTATGCCTGCATTTTCGCAAAGCCTGACGATTATCCTCGCGGCTTCGCGCCTGTTGAGCCTGCCACCCCTGATGCCCAGAAACAGCGCTTTTTGGCCGGATGCCGCTATCTTGCCACGAAAGGCGAGCCAATTGCTCAATGCGTGCATGGCCGTATCTGTCAAAGGCGCAAGGCGCTCCCTTGCGCCTTTGCCCATGACTCTGGCAATGCCATCATCCAGGGCAATATTTTCGAGATCCAGGCTCAAAGCTTCTGAAATGCGCAAGCCAGAACCGTATAACAGCTCCACCAGGGCCAGATCGCGCGCATCCGCGGCTCCAGCCTCCCATGCATCATGCCGGCAGGATTTTGCAGGCTTTGTGTCCAAAAGGGCAAACGCCTCGTCCACGTTGAGAAAGGCAGGCTTGCGCTTTTCCTGGCGCGGATTGCGGATATTTGCCGCAACATTGATATCCGTATGCCCCTGCAACTGCAAATGGCGAAAAAAACGACGTAATGCCGCGAGCTTGCGCGACATGCTGCTTTTTGCAATTCCATTGCGAAACATCCATGCCAGCCAGCCTTCGCAATTTCTGGCGGATAATTCACAAGGTCTGCCGAGATCGAGATTTTGCTGTTGCAGATACTGGCCAAAAAGCACCAGATCTGTTCTGTATGCCCTTTGGGTTGCCACCGCCGCGCCCTTCTGCACATCCAGCCAATTAATAAATGCGTCAATCAGAGTCTGCGCATTTTCCGAAAGAGGCCTGTCATCCTGCATTACCATGGCAAACCTCATAACGTGCGCCTGGCAGCCGGCGCACCTGCCCAAGCATCTCCATGCCTATGAGCAAGGATCCAGCCTGAGCCGGTGTGATGTCAAGCATCTGGCATATGGAATCGATATGCGCGGCCTTGTTAGCCCGCAAATAGGCCAGCACCCTGCCAGATTCGTCATTTGGCGCCAGTTTTTCCGTGGCGGCAAGCGCGTCTCCATCAAGAGAATCCGCGTCATCCACGTAATCTTTGGGTGTCTCGGCCTTTGGTCTCTCAAACTTGCGCGCTGCCGGTTTCCTGGCAATTTTTGGCGAAGGCCCCCCCTGCCACGCGCGCAAGGTTTCCTCCAGATCGCAGAGAATATCCTCGGCGCTAAAAACCGGTCGCGCTCCCTGACGGATTAAATTCTGGCAACCTGTGGAGCACTCGTTCATGGCCTGCCCGGGCACCGCGAAAACTTCGCGATTTTGTTCCAGCGCCTGCCTGGCTGTGATCAGACTGCCGGAGCGCACTGTCGCCTCCACCACTACAACAGCTAGGGAGAGGCCGCTGATGATACGGTTACGCACCGGAAAATTGACGGCTGCGGCAGGAGCGCGGGGTGAAAATTCCGACACAAGCAATCCCGTTTTTTTCATGCCCGCATAGATATCACGGTTGGAGACAGGATATTCCATTTCAATGCCGGTTCCCAAAACACCTATTGTTTTTCCCACCTGGCAAATGGCAGCCGCATGAGCCTCCCTGTCAATGCCAAGAGCCATCCCCGAAATTATGGTGAGACCTGCCGCGGCCAGGGCTGACGCCAGCTGAAAGGCCACATCACGGCCCTGGCTCGAGGCATTGCGCGAGCCCACAATGGCCACGGCCGGTCCCCCAAGCAGACTTGTATCGCCCTTGCAATACAGCAATGCCGGCGCATCTGGCAATTGACGCAGGCGCTGGGGATAAAGAGAGCAGTTCCAGAGCAGAATACGGGCATCGCAGCCTGCGGCCATGTCCCATTCCTTTTTTGCGCCCTCCCGCCATGCATCGCCGCCCATGGCCGAAATGCACGCCTGTGAAATGCCAAGCTCCTGCCATTGGCGTCGATTTTCCAAAGCCTCATAGGCGCTGCCAAAATGTTTCAGCAGTTTTGCGATGGTGCGCACGCCAATGCCCTTGCAGTATCGCAGGGCAAGAGTGGCCCAGTATTCCTTTTTACAGGATTCATCCATATGCGCCAGACAGAGTGGCGCAAATTCCTCCTGTCCTGGATATGGGAGCACATCTTCATCCAGACAAAACATGGCTTTGCCTGTCAGCGGGCCACACCCATTGCGCGTACGCGCCTGGCGGCATCAGAATTTGGAAATGATGCCAGCACATCGCGGAATTTGGCCTGGGCACCGGCCTTGTCGCCAAGACGGTTCAAGGTCATGCCTGCTTTTAGCAGGGCATCCGCGTTTTTATGATGCTTGGGAAAGGAGGTGTTGACAGTCTGAAACTGGGAGAGGGCATCCTGATATTTCCCCTGGGCATACAGACATTCGCCAATCCAGTAATCGGCATTGGCCGTGAAGCGACCATTGGGGTATTTTTGCAGAAAATCACGGAAAAGCCTTATCCCTTCTGCCGTATGGCCTGTGCGGGCGGCATTTAACGCTGCCCGGTAGGCCGCCTCCTCGCCCTGTTGCAAGCCGCGTGCGGGCTGCGCTGCGGCAGACTGCTGGGGCGCGGCAGCCGGGGGAGTGGCTGTCTGGGCCGCAGCTGTGGGCGTTTCAGGCGGCAGGGAGAGATCGCCAGCCGGCATCAAAGGCACCGGGATGGCGGAATGAGGCGAAGGTTCCTGGGGGGAGATGGTGGATGTGGTGGCCTGCCCTGTAAACGAATTGGCATGTTCCACATTGTTGCGGGGGACAGGAACTTCGGCTGGCGGCAAGCCAATATCAGAATTATTGGCAGCTTGCGCAGAAAGTTGACCGGCCGGTCCCGCAACCTGCTCAGGCTGGCCAATGCTGCCTCTGGCGCCAGCTGCGGCCTGGGCAACAGGCGGCTTTGGCGCCTGTGTCGCAGGAGTATGCGCTGGCAAGGGCGAGGGTTTGGAGGCTGGGTTAATCTTTCTGCCTTTGGCAGGCGTGTTCTGAACCACGGGCGCCGGAGCAGGCGTCACCGCCTGGGCTGCCGGTCTGGCCGGCGCCGGCGCGGCTGCTGGTGGATTAATGGCCGGTGTGGTCGGACCAGGATTTATATTGCCAGCAGGCGCAGCTGCGTCAGCCTTGATTATGGGCACCACAGTCATGGATGTTTTCTGGCCGCTGCGGGTGCGCACTTCATAAACGCGGTTATTAAGCTGCGCAATCTGGGAATTGAGAGCGGTGACAGAATTTTCCAGATTATTTATGCGATGTTCATTTTCCCTGATAATTTTCTGGCTGGTTTCCTGCGCGTCCCCATTATTCCTCCCTGCGCACCCTGCCAAAATAATAAGGCCTGCACAAACGGCAATTGCGGAAATTTTGCTCATATCCTCCTCCCGCATTCTTTTTGCCGTAAATCAGGGAATATTTCAAGAACTCTTGCAGGCTGACGTTTTTTGAGGCAATAAGAATGCAGCGCGGAAAAGGTTTGTTCCGCAAACAATTTCAACATTGGCAAAGCATGTTTGCTCCATATATGGCGTGGATCTGATGGAATTATTCCAATTTCAGCCAGAAGGCCCGTGGCAGACAGCAAAAAGCGATTCTGCTATCTGCCACTGTCTGATCCATTTGCATTTGCATGATATGTTGCGCTTGAAATGCCGCCTGATGGCGTAGCAAATCCGTCATAGCGTGTTTCCACATTTTCATGTTAAACGCGCTATATAATAATTTCCCACAGGCTGAATGCTGCCTGAATGGAGACATTTCCCATGACTGATTCCTGGCAGCAGGTATTCGCGCACTGGCCCATACTTGGCACCATTTATGAGGCATTGTGGATTGTCATTCCCCTCTCATGCATGCTTGCATATGCTGGGATTATTTTTCTTTCGGCCATTGCCAGAATGCTTTCCTGCATGCGAAACAGGCCAGCTTTTGATAAATGTTCAAGGCAGCTTGCACTGTTCGGCCTGATTCTCGGCTGGCTGCTGTTGATCTGTGGCCGTGTCTGGCTCTACTATACACAGGAAAGACACGCTTCAGGCAGCATGGAAAATTACATTCTGGAGATGAGCTGGATGCTGCTCAGCCTGGGTGTGCTGCTAAGCAGCGTCTATTATACACTGTGGCGCGTGCTAAAAAACATGCCAATTCTCCATGTCACCCTGGGCATAATCAGTGCCGTGCAGAACTGTCTGGCAATGGCGGCCATTCTCTTTTGCTGCCGTTTTATGGAAGCAACTGCAAGAACGGACATAAAAGATGGAATTTATGAACTCTTTCCATTTGACTGGCGCGAGCCTGTATGGAGCGCCATGGGCCAGACCGTGCCCCTGATTCTGGCAATGGCGGCCGCGTTTGGTGTTGTCTGGATGCTTCTGCGCCGCAAGCAGGATGATTTTGGCAGGGATTATTACAATATGATGCCGGCATGGTGCGCTGTCTGGGCCCGCAACTGCTGGCTGCTGGTCTGGCTGCTTGCGGTGGCAACCACTGGATATGACTTGTGGATGGCTTTTGAAAAAGGCGCATTCAGTGAACAGGACGCAATTGTGCAAAGCAGCCGCATATTGCTCTGGCTGCTGCCGCTTTTATTGTGGACGATTTTTCTCAAGGCCAAAATACGGCTGCGGCAAAGATGGGCCGTTTATCTGGCTCTTCCTCTGGCCATGGCCTTTGCCCTGCCCTACTACCTTGAACTGACATTTCTATAATCTGGCCCTGTAATCAGCGCGGGCGAATTTCTATTTGCGATATTGACTGCGCCATTCATCCAGAAACAATATGGCTGTCTCGACCTCATCGAGGGTTCCAGTCTGTCTGCGCAGGCGCGCAACCAGGTCTGTGAAACCGGTCTCAGGGGGCAGCCCCAGCTTCTGCAGAAGTCCGGAAATTTTGGCGCGAATTTCCCCGGGCAGTTCGGCCAGCGGGGATTCTTCCGTCCCGGCATTGGCAAATGGCCCAAAATTGGCTATCATATAATCGATAAGGGCTTGCATCCTGCGCTGGTAGGTATGCTCATCACGTACTCTCTGCATGGCTTTGCGGGCATAGGCCTGCCGCTCCTCCGGATGGGCCAGGAAATAATCAATGGCTTTGTAAAAATCATCCACATTCTCAAATACAGCCAGCTCATCTTCCGCAAACAGCTCCGGCATCAGGCTTCTTTTATCAACAAGCTGAAAAGCGCCCATGGCAGCCAGTTCAAAGGTGCGGGGATTGACAAAATCGCCGCCACTCACCAGCTTTGAGGCATCAATGCTGGAATGGAGATTGAGGTTGATTTTGGAAGCATTGTAAATTTTCAGACTTTCATCTTCGCTTATGCGGCTGCCATTGCGCTGGATATTCCTGGCCAGAAGTTTTTCCCCCTCCCAGTCCGATCCCCAGATTTTAAAATCCCTGTCTGCAAGCGGTCTGAAGGCAAGCCTGCGGTTGGGATAGCCGGCGCCCAGAAAAGAGATGTCCGAACCGTATTCAACTTTTTCGGCATCCATCAGCGCAAGAGGCCTGTGAAAATCCGGCAATGCGGCCAGGGGCAAATAAAAAGCATGTTCCTGGCCAATTTTTTTCAGCTCATCCAGAAAGGGATGCTTCTGGATAATGGCAAAAGCGTCATAAAGTGGGGCATATGCGCGCCAGTAATCAAAAACCTTGTAATCCTCCACAAACCACATGATGGTTCTTATGCCTGCCCCGCGCATGCGCTCCAGCGTCTCCCGATCCAGTGGCGCCTGGGCCAGGGCCAGAACAATCTGCGGGGCCTGCTCCTGCGCCATGATCCACGCAGATTGCGAAACAAGGCGCAAAAAGGAATTTTCCACATATCCCATGCGCGTTTGCGAGAGATCAAGTTTGCGCATGCCAGTGAAGGCCGGATAAAAGAGGGGCGCATCGAACACGCGCACGCTATGCCCAAGATCAGCCAGGGCCCTCGCGCAATAGCGGCCTATGGGCAATGAGCCGCCATACATTGGCAAAACAACCATGATCCGCAAGCGGGAACCTGTCATCAGCAATACCTCCATCCGGGCAGCATCCATTCGCCAGTGGGAAAGAGCCTTCCAGCCAGGTCTGCCTGAACCTGAGGCGGGAGCTTTTCCATGGCATCGGGCATGCCACCAACATGTTGCCAGTTCGCAAGCATGGACCTTAAGGCTTGTCTTTTGGGCGCATGGCGGTCCTTGCCGGCAATCAATCCGGGTGCAGCCCCAAAGGGATCAAATCCCGATGCCCACAATTGCAGGCCATCGGGCATTTCCTGCATTTTTGCGCCGGATATGGCCAGACCCAGAAGACGCCCAAAATTTTCATTCGCAAATGGCGCAAGGCATGCCACATTGCGAGGACATGCCCTCTTCTCCAGGCAGGGGGCGCAATCGGGTGCGGACTGCCAGATGAGATGTCCTTTGCCGTATGGCCCTGTCTCATGGCAGAGGGCGGATGAAAGGAAAAAGGCAAGAACAGGCACCCCCAGATGCGCGGCCAGATGCATAAGCCCTGTATCTGGTGTTATGAGTAGATCCAGGCCTTGCATCTCTTCCACCAGTTGAGCCCAGTCCGTCTTGCCGCATAAATCAATCGTGCTTCTGGCCATTTGCCGGTCAAAAAGATGGATCAGCCGTCTGGCCGCCCGACTTTCCGCATTTGTGCCAAAAAGCTTGATCCGCGGGGGCTTTTTCAGGCCAAAAACAATCCTGGCGATTTCGACAAGCACATTGGGGGGGAGGGAACGCCTGGATTCCCTGCCAGACAGGGCAATGCCCATGCCACCTCCACCAGGCCTGGCGACTGGATTGACATCATGCGGAGCCACGGGATCGTCATCCATATATGCCCACATATCCACGAGATTGAGGGGTGACGCAGCTCTGTCGCGGCTTATGCGAAAGGCGAGCCTTGCCCAGGGTGACTGGATGATGCCGCCATCTGAAGTATGAGCCGGCCTGTAGGAGATGATTTTGCTGGGCTCAAATAGACGGCAAATGGCAGCAGTAAGAGAAGAAAAATTGAGATTGTAGACACGCTCAAAATCCAGCGCGGCCAGCCTTGCGAAAAGCTCAGTATTGTCGGGCATGGCGCCATCATGCGCATGAAAGTCGGCCCCAATAATTTCAGCATCTGGATACAGTATTTTTGCAAGCTCGCATAGGGATTTGTCCACACAGAGCAAAATCTGAAACCGTCTGCCAACTGAGAGGAGCAGTCTTTTGCTTTGCACAAGATCCCCGAAGCGGGCAGCCTGCAATACCAAAGCCCTGTTCATTCCACTACCACCCTTGAAGGGCCATGTTATAATATGGCATATGTCGAAAGGAAAAGGACGATCGCCATCGCGCCTTTGTGGTGCAAGGGAAAGGGCGAAACCAGCAGGGAACGGATGCCTTTCCGCAGCCGGGATAATTTTAAAGCGAACATGCCATATTGCTTAAATTGTTTTGCCTTTATCCATGAAGTTATTTATAATATTTATTCACCATGATGTCATCTTTTCAATATCCCATTTTTCTTTCCCTTGTGGGACACAAATGCCTTGTGGCGGGCCTTGGAGCCGTGGGAGCCCGCAAAATGGCCACAATGCTGGCATGTGGCGCCAATGACATTCTTGCGCTGGACACAAGGCCATGGGAAAACCTTGATGAAGAGGTAAAAACCCGCATTGCAGGTGAGGGGATACGCTTTGAAAACAGGGCTTTTTCCCCTGCTGATGCGCATGGCCTTTTTCTGGCCATTGCCGCCACAAGCGATGCGGATGAAAATGCCCGCATAGCAAAAATATGCAAAGAAAATAATGTCCTGTGCAACTGCGCCACCAATCCTGAAAATGGCAGTTTCATCCTGCCCGCATTGGTGACATGCGGAGATATGCGGGCCGCCCTTTCCACCTGTGGCGCAAGCCCCCTGCTTGCTGGACAAATGCGGCGCGAGCTCCAGGAATGGCTTGAACCAAAAAAGCGTCAGGCCTGGCTTTTGGGGGCCTTAAGACCGCTGATTTTGACCCATGCAGGCTCAAATCCCCGTGATCTGTTTCTTGAAATCGCCCACTCTGACATTCAGATCTGGTTGGACAATGGGGAAACAGGTCGATGCCGCCTTTGGCTGCAGACCAGAATTCCGGGCCTGGATACGGATTGCCTGGAAAAAATTTTCTCAGAGTATGCCAATGTTTTTCCCGGCTAGTTTTACCTGGATTACCATTCTGGTCTATCTGTTCGCCTCAATATCCGGTCTTGGCGGCATGGCCTTCCACAAACCTGCCTTGCGCAGGCTTGGCTGCACGCTTGCCCTGCTGGCCTTTGTCTGCCAGACGCTTGTGCTGATATTCGGTTTTCACCGTCTGGTTGGCCTGACCCTTGGCTCCTATCTGCAGATGCTTGCCTGGTTTTTTCTTCTCTGCGGTATTGCCGCCTGGTGGCGCCTGCGGCATGATACCATAATTTTGCTGGCCGCTCCCCTTGGGCTTATGCTTTTTCTTATGTCGGCATCCTCCCTCGACATGGCCATAAATCTACCTGCCAGTCTCTCCACATCTTTTTACGCGCTGCACATTGGCGCCCTGCTACTTGGGCTTGCGCTTATCTGTCTGGCCTTCATTGCCGCCATAATCTTTATTTTTTTGCAAAAGCGCATAAAATCCAAAAAAAACATTGCCCGGCTGGCCCAGGATATGCCTGCCCTTACGCTGCTGGACAAAATTAATGCCGTGTGTGTTCTGGGGGCATTTCCCCTCTACACCATTGGCATACTGGCCGGCCTGTTCTGGGCCAGACCGGTTTTTGGGGCCACCATCAGCGGAGATCCAAAGGAGATTGCCAGTCTGGCCGTATGGATACTGCTGGCCATTCTTTTCCATAATCGCCTAGCAAGCGGCTGGAAGGGGCGCAAACCGGCTATCCTGGCAATCATGATTTTTCTGGTTTCCATTTTGTCCATTCTCATAATTAATTTTTTCATGGCCTCCCATCACGGACTCCATCCATAAACGGCTGCCACCAATGGATTTTCAGATAATTGTTTTGGGGCTCAATCATCGCACGGCCAATGTCGCGATTCGTGAACGCTTTGCCCTGACAAGCCACTCCACCCCAGGCGAATGGGCCTTGCCGCCAGGGGACAAGCTCAGGGAATCACTCATCCTCTCCACCTGTAACCGGGTTGAGGTTATGGGTATTGGCACGCCAGGCGTGAGGGAGCAGATGTTGCAAAACTGGGCCAGCGCCTGTGGAGACAAACCGGCAGCCATCGAACCCTATATATACGCGCATCAGGATGTGGAAGCAGCAAGACATGTGTTCACTGTGGCCTCCAGCCTGGATTCAATGGTGCTTGGCGAGCCGCAGATACTGGGCCAGCTGAAAGATGCCTACAGAAAGGCTGTGACTGCCAGAGCCACAGGGCCTGTGCTCAATACTCTCATGCACAAGGCATTCTCTGTGGCCAAAAGGGTGCGCAATGAAACAGCCGTGGCCGCCAGCGCCGTTTCCATAAGTTATGCTGCCGTGGAGCTGGCCAAAAGAATTTTTGGCGTAATGGCCGGCCACAGGGCAATGCTCATAGGCGCTGGCGAAATGGCCGAGCTTGCGGCGCTCCACCTGGTTCAGGCTGGCATTGATGAACTCCTGGTGCTAAACCGCACCTTCGAAAGGGCCCAGGAACTGGCAAAAAAATTCCGGGGCCGTCCTCTGCCCTTTGAACAGATGCTGCAATCCCTTGAGCAGGTTGATATAGTCATTTCATCCACCGGCTCCAGGGATCCAATTCTCGGCGCTGACGATATCAAAAAAGTATTGCGGGCGCGCCGCAATCGGCCGGTCTTTCTCATAGATATCGCAGTGCCAAGGGACATTGATACCGCGGTCAACGCCCTGGATAATGTCTATCTTTATGACATTGACGACCTGAAGGAGGTTGTGGAGGAAAACATAGCCAGCCGACGCGAGGAAGCCGCCAGGGCAGCCCTGATAATTGATGAGGAAGTGGGCCATTTTGCCGAGTGGCTCCAGGGGCTGGAAATTAAACCGGCGATCATGGATCTTGTGGAAAAGGGCGAGGCTGCCGCCAGTCTTGAACTCGCCAGAACATTGAAGCGCCTGGGGCCGGTAAATGATGAAACAAGGCAGGCGCTTGAGGCTCTTGCGCATTCGCTGGTAAAAAGACTCCAGCATGATCCCATCATGTATCTCAAGGCCAGAGGCATGAATGGCCGCGATACACTTGCCCGCATTGACACCATCAGGCGCGTATTCAACCTCAATCCGGACATGGCCCGCAAGGCCTGACTCGCCTGATGCCATTCTCCCTGCCGAAATTGCAGCAGCTCAATCCTGCAGATGCCCGTCTGTGCCTGGATACGGCAAAGGTTTTGCAAGAATATCATGTTGGCGGCAGTATGCTGCTTGCCATTTCAGGGGGAGCTGATTCCACGGCGCTTGCCCTTGTGGCGGCAATCATGGCCCCAAGGCTTGATCTTGGCCTCTCAGCCATGCACATTGATCATGGTTTGCGCGCAGAATCTCCTGAGGATGCCGCTTTTGTTGCCCAGCTGTGCGCCAGCCTCCACATCCCATGCGAAATAGCCAGGCTGGACACCAGGCAAATTGCGGCCGTCAGGCGATGTGGGCTTGAAGAGGCCGGCAGGATTGGACGCCATGCAATGCTCGAGGAGCACAGGCAAAAAATTGGCGCGGATTGCATCCTGTTGGCGCATCACCGCCAGGATCTTTGTGAGGATATCTTGATGCGCCTGCTGCGCGGAGCTGCGTGGCCGGCTATCGCTGGCATGAAGCGGAAAGATGGCAGGATATTACGCCCTTTTTTATACATGGCGCCCCAAAGACTTCGGGATTTTCTCAATTCCTGCTCGTGCCCCTGGCGGGAGGATGCCAGCAATGCCAGCCTTATGTTTCTGCGCAATCGCCTGCGCCATACGGTGCTCCCCCTGCTGGAAAGGGAAAATCCATCCCTTGGCCGCAATGCGGCAAATCTGCGCAGACTGGCTGATGTGGATCAGGAATTCTGGGATGGGTACATCGCAGAGGCATTGAAAAAGAATCCATGGCTGGAGGATGATTCATCCGGCATTCTCAGTGTCACATTGTCTGGGGAGCTGCTTGCCAAGCTGCCCAGGGCTGCCAGACTGCGAGTCTATCATCTTGCCATGCGGCGCCTTAATCAGCGTGCATTTGGCAACAATCTGGCCCAGGCGCGAACCGAGACCCTGTTCAGTCTGGATGCGGCCCATTCCTGCGGCGAAGGCGGACGTATTTTTGAATTTTGCGGGGGCATAAAGGCCAGAACAAGTCATAAAAATGTCATATTCCAGACAACAAAAATCTTCATTGAAGGTAAAAATAATGGAAGTATTTGACAAGGCGGAATTGTGGAGCAGAGATGAAATAGCCCATGCTCAGCTGACGCGTCTAAAAACCACCATTGGCAGGGCAGCCAAATGTGATTTTTACGGGAAAAGGCTGGCGGATGCCGGAATTTCCGCGGAAAATTTCAATGATCTCTCAAAACTTGCCGATCTGCCATTCACCACAAAGGATGATCTGCGTGAACAATACCCCACCGGTCTTTTGTGTGTGCCAAAAAATGAAATCGTGCGCATGCACTGTTCGAGCGGCACCACCGGCAACCCGGTGGCCATCTGTCATACACGCAATGACATCAACTCCTGGGCCGATCTTATGGCCAGATGCATGTTCATGGTAGGGGTGCGCAGTAATGATGTTTTTCAGAACATGTCCGGTTATGGCCTTTTCACTGGCGGTCTTGGCATCCATTTTGGAGCGGAGCGCCTGGGCTGCATGACCATCCCTGCCGGGGCTGGCAATTCCAGAAGGCAGCTCAAGCTGGTGCGCGATTTTGGCACAACAGTGGTGCATATTTTGCCATCCTATGCGCTGATTCTGGCCGAGAACCTGATTGAAATGGGAGAGGATCCCCGCCAGATTCCCATCCGCATAGCACTTGTGGGCGCGGAACCATACACGGACGCCTTTCGCCGGCGCATAGAGGATCTTTTTGATCTCAAGGTGTATAACTCCTTTGGCCTGTCGGAAATGAACGGTCCTGGCGTGGCCTTTGAATGTCCTGAGCAAAACGGGCTGCACATCTGGGAGGACGCCTACATACCGGAAATAATCGACCCGGTTACAGGCAAACCCTGCGCGGATGGCGAAATTGGCGAACTAGTTCTCACCTCCCTCTGCCGGGAAGGAATGCCGGTACTCCGCTATCGCACAAGGGATTTAACGCGTTTTCTGCCTGGCGACTGCGTCTGTGGCCGCAGACATCGCCGCATGGATCGCATTCTTGGGCGCGCTGATGACATGTTCATTGTCAAGGGTGTCAACATCTACCCAATGCAAATCGAAAAAGTGCTCATGTCATTCCCTGAAGTTGGCAAAAATTATCTCATCCTGCTTGAAAATGATGGCATTGGTGATGTCCTGCGCGTGCAGGTGGAGATTGAGAAACAGCACTTTGTCGAGGATATGCGCGCCCTCCATGGCCTGCGCGACACCATAGCCAGACGTTTGCGTGATGAAATTCTCGTCACACCGAGGGTGGAACTGGTGGAAGGCAACACCCTGCTCCGGGCGGAAGGCAAGGCTGTGCGCGTGGTTGACAACCGCAAGCCGAAGTAGGCCCTGAATGGAACTTTTGCCATATCCCATTGCTGTGGCTCTGGCTGCCTTTTTCATCAGTCTGCTTGGCATAGTGCTGTTTCTCAATGTGTTCGGGCTGCCGGCCAACTGGATAATCATTGGTCTGGTGGCTTTGTGGCAATATCTCCACTTTGGACGCGCATCCATGGGACTCTGGTACTGGGTGATTGTGTTTGCCATAGCAGTGACTGGCGAGCTTCTGGAATTTGGCCTGCAAATAATCAAGGCCAGACATTACGGCTCAAGCTCCCAGGGAACTTTTGCGGGCATGATAGGCGCCATTGCGGGAGCAATCTTTCTCGCGCCTCTGTTCTGGGGGATTGGCGCCTTCATCGGAGCCCTGGCAGGAGCCTGGATTGGCTGCCTGGTTATGGAGCTGTGCCGGGGCATGCCTGCTCCCAAAGCCTTTGATGCCGCCTTTGGCACCATGATGGGCCGTTTTCTTGGCACTGTCTGCAAAGTTGGCCTTGGAGCCGTTATCATTGCCATCACCTGCCAGAGAATTTGGCCTGAAATGCCGCCAGAGCCACCTTTGCAGGATATTATCCAGGCGCCGGCAATGGATATATGTCTGCAGATTTAACCTGTCGCCCCATGCTGCTTGATAATCTGCAAATAGTGCTAATTCGTCCCAGATTTCCGGAAAACACGGGCATGGTCGCCCGCGCTTGCGCCAATTTTGGCTGTCCGGATCTGTGTCTTGTGCAGCCGGAGCGCCACGATTCTGGCCAGGAAATGCGGCTGGCCACCTCCGCAGGCAAAAATGTCCTGGCCAACATGAAGATTTATGATACCCTCGATGATGCAGTGGCTACCTCCCATATCGTATATGGCACGACCGCGCGCACGGGAGGCTGGCGCAAGACCCTGCGCTCTCCAGGTCAGGCCGCTGCGGAAATAGCCGCCGCCCTGTGTCGGGGCCTGCAGATATCCATTCTCATGGGTTCGGAAGATCGTGGCCTTGAAAACAGGGAAATTTCCCTGTGCGCCAGTCTCATCCATATCCAGACCTTCGGCGCAAGTTCCCTCAATCTTGCCCAGGCCACCCTGCTGGTGCTTTATGAATGCTCCAAAGCCATGCAGGCCATGCGCAGGGAAAGCCCAAACCGTGCAGCCTCGCAGGCTGTCAGCATTAAGGAGCTGGCAATGCTCGAGGCAGAGCTGAAAAAATCCCTGGCTCTTCTGGAGTGCATGCATGGCAAAAATCCTGACTACTATTTTATTCAGTGGCATGAGCTTCTTGCCAGAGCCGTTTTGCGCAGGCATGAATTTGATGCCCTTATGGGGTTTTGCAGACAGCTCAACAACAAGCTCAAGAGCGACTAGTGAGATGTCATGTTTTTACTGTCGTAAAAACATGAAGATCGCAAAACAAAAAACGTGGTTTTTGCTTTGCTCACGCCGCCACTGGCGGCGCGCAATCCCTAATTGGGATTGCGACTATTGTCGCTTGACGCGACACTAGTTTTATTTGAGAATTTAGCACGATTATTGCATGTCTTAAATAAAAGAAATTAAGCCACGAGGTGCACATGGCAGAAGAATTGAGCATCGAGATGCAACCACCGCGAAACCCCGCACGTTTTCTCCGCAATCCAAGGGCCATAATAACCCTTGCTCTGATTGTTCTTGTAATATTCGCAGGCATCTATTCCTGGTGGCTATCCCAGGGCAAGATTTCCAGTGTCTCGGCCAGATTGGATACATTTGTATATACTGTTGACCCCACATACTCGGCTAATATTGAGTCCATAGATGTCAAGCCAGGAGATACAGTGAGGGAGGGTCAAGTACTCGGGCGCATGGATATGGCAGACTTTGCCAGACGTCTGGCTGCCAGCGCTTCGGGTAACTCCATGCTGCCACAGATGCCAGATGCTCAGGCCAGGCTCAATCAGGCCAGAATTTATGTCAAACAGCTGTCTGAAAAGCTCGAGCAGTACCAGGCGGAGGAAGACAGGCTGAAAGCCATAATGCAGGAGGCTGTCACGGATCATGTGCGTGCCCAGCTTGCAATGCGCGCATTGCCGCAAAATTCCCCGGCCTGGCAGCGTGCTGCCCGTATTGTGGACGAGCACAAGGCCAAAATGGACCAGGCCAGGATAAATTTTGAGCGCATAAGCCAGATGCGTGGAGCGGTGCTTTTGGAATACGCAAAGGTAAGCGGCAATATTGCCACCCGTAAGGGCAGCCAGGGCAGTTTCAATGCTGAAGCCCAGAGTTCAAAACAGATGCCAAACTATGGGAGTGGAGCAATGCATTCTCCAGTAGCCGGAAAAATCCTGCGGGTAAATGGCCGTCCGCAGAGTATGGCGGACACTGGGCAGCCTCTTTTTGTTATCATGCCAATGGAGCCAGGCAAAAATCCTGAAAGCTGGATACAGGCCTGGTTTCCGCTGGATGACCAGAAAAAAATTGAGCTTGGCCAGAAAGTCAGCATTCGCTTTGCCAATGGAGATGTTCATGTTGCAGGTCGCGTTACTGCCATCTCATCAGAGGCGCAGCCCCTGCCATTTCCCGATGGGCGCCCTGGCCCCATGAATATGTCCACCCTGCCGTATGAGCAAAATTCGGACAGATACTCCCCAGAGCGCTACATGCCTGTGCGCATAACACCGGATGATCCAGCAAAACTGGCCAATATTCCACCAGGCACATCTGCCGAGTGCCAGATACAGACCAGATACATTTTGGGCCACAGCCTGTTCTGATAGTGTCAGGGCCGCCTTGCCTGGCGGCCCGATCCGCTTTTTTTCCTGTCCATTCTTTTTATTGTCAGTGTTCCATTGCTCATATATCATCGGGCCAGTATATTTTTATTGCGACACTCCCGGACATGGCAGGATGCCGTGAAAATTCGCCCCGGGGAGTGTGCCATGCCATGCCACAAAACATCCAAGAAAACGGCGATCCTTTTTCAGGTCAGTATGAGAGGTTAAGAGATGACAGGCTCCACTCCCGAGCAACTGGCTGGCTTTCTGGATTTTATGACAAAAAGGGGATTCAACACCACGGCTCAGCGAAAGGCCATAGCCGAGCTATTTTTTGAATTTCCCGGCCATCATTCGCTTGAGGAATTTTATCAGCATGTTTTGAAAACCGATCCCGGCATTGGCCAGACAACAGTCTACCGCACCCTGAAGCTGCTTTGCGATGCGGGTCTGGCCAGGGAAATCCAGTTCAGCGACAATATAACCCGCTATGAAGTGGCAAGCCCCAATGCCCATCATGATCATCTGATATGCCTGGACTGTGGCAAAATAGTTGAGGTGACGGATTCCCGGATCGAAAATATACAAAGGGAAATTGCCGCAGCCAACGGGTTTATCCTGACCGGTCATGCCCATAATCTTTACGGCATATGCAGAGATTGCCAGAATAAGAATGAACACAAAACCACAAAGGGAAAAGATTGTTGAATAGCGTATTCTGAACTTGACATTCATTTTCAAAAATAACATACTCCACACATGCCAAACAGTTTCCCAAAGGCGGCAGGTGCTGACGGGAGGCCTGAGGTGCATGAGCGGGTTTTTTACTTTTTAAATAACACAAATATCGTAAATATCCCTGTGCGAGGTGACCTATGGATTTGCAAGTCATTCTGGTTGGTATATGCCTTTTGCTGGCTATTGCCTTCATGACCCGAAAGGTCATCCGCACATTAAGGGGACGTAACACGTGCTCATGCGACTGTGGGGAGGAATGCGCCACCCATGGCCGGGGCTGCACCGGTGGCGCAGAGTGCTCATGCGGGCAAAAGCTTGAGGAAATTCAGGCGCCTGGCAGAAAATGATTTCCAGTCAATTTCCTGCCGATATTGGCAAATTTTGATATTTTCCGTCCTTTATCGCAACAGGGTCTGGCACAAACGGCCAAGCCCTGTATTAACAATCACCATTTGCGATTTGTAGCATATTGTGCTTTACAGAGATCGCATTTGTGCGCGATTCACCATTCTCTCAAGGTCATCATCGGTATAGCTTGCCAGAACATCCTCAATATCCGCCAGCACCCTGGCCTTTTCGTCCGCATCGCCATTCTGGAAACGATAGTTCAGGGGATTAAGGTAGTGAACGCCATCATAAAAGGCGTCAACCTTGAGTGTGGCCAAAAATATGCCCAATTCCTCAATTTTTTCCCTTTCCGATGCCTCCACAAATCTGCCATCCGCAGCCATCTGCGCTACGGGAGTGTTTTCAAAAAGAGTCATGCCTGTGGTAGTTATTCGCACCGGATGCACCTGATTGAACATTTCCGCCGTGGCCACACCGCACTTTTTGCCCATGCCCCTACCACCAAGCCCAAGCACATAAAAGAGGGTGTAGGTAATGCCGGCATCATCAAGCCTGTGCAGCTGTTCCACCGTATTCTGAGCCGTATGCCCCTTGTTCATCAGCTTTAAAACATCCTCATGGCCATTCTCTGTGCCTATGTACAGATGTGAAAGGCCCTTATCCCTGAGCTCCAGCAATTCATCCCGGCTTTTGCGAGCAATATCGTCAATACGGCTTTGCATGCTAATTCTTGAAAATTTGGGAAAATATTGCCGGACAAGCCCCGCATATTCCCCAAGCTTGCGCGTTGGCAGCGCAAAAGGATTTGCGCCGGTCATATAAACGGAAGTATCCTCCCTGTAAAAAGGCTGCAAACGCCTTAATCTGGCCTCCAGATCAGCCGGTTTGACAGCCATGAAAAGATATCCGCGGGACACATAGCAAAAATTGCATTTATTCCATGTACATCCCTGGGTAGCCTGAAGCAAAAGTGACTGTGCCTCCTGGGGAGGACGCATGGCCGGTTCGGTAAATTCCATAAGTTCCTCGTTTTTTGATTTTATGCACAAATTTTATAACGATTGATAAGAAATAGTCAAGGCAGTAAAAATATTTTGCCAACAATTCCTGTCGCCAGAGCCCATCTGACTCTGGACACAGGCCACTCTGGCCTATATAATCAAAAAAGTTATGAAAATTTCCAGATTTCGCCTGACGGCATTAATTGCTGTCCTGTTGATCATTGCCGCAAGCGTATATTCCTTTATTCCCCATCCTGAGGATGAGACCGGCCCATCACTGTCGCCTGCGGAACTGCCCCCTGCCACTGGTGCCACCCGGGGCGACCCCGCTGCTGGGATACAGCCAGACGAAAAAAAGCCTCAAATAGAGAGTGGGGATCCTGTTCCTGTGGCCAGAGATCAGCTTTCGCAAAATCCCGACAAGGACATATTCGCCAATGCCTGCGCTCTTGTGCTTGGTCAGGCCACTCTGGTAAATGCCAGCCGTCTTCTTGAACAGGCCTATTATTCAGGCTGGAGCAGGCCCGCCCCCATAGAGTGCAACGATGACATTTTTGAAGGCAAATTTGAAAAAGGCGACACCATTGCCAAAGTGCTTGAAAATGCCGCTGAGGGCAAAGTGCAGCACTATGTCAACGCTGCCAGCAAGATTTTTCCAATCAAATCATTCCGCGCCGGGCAGCCCTATGCTGTTGTGACAGATCCCGCAACAGGGAGAGTCAAACGCTTTGAATATGAAATCAATGACAGCAAGAGGCTGGTGGTGGATGGCCTCGAGCACCCCACGGCCAGGCTTGAAAAAATCGAATATGATACTGTGCTGGCAGCCTGCGAGGGTGTGATTGAGGACAGTCTGTTCCAGTCCGTTGCCGATATTGGGGAAAGTCCCCAGCTGGCCTTGCGCCTGGTGGACATGTTTGGCTCGGAAATAAACTTTATTCGGGATATCCAGGAAGGGGACAGTTTTTCTGCCCTGATTGAGAAGCGTTATCGGGATGGTGAATACAGGGGCTATGGTCGCATAATCGCGGCCACCTTCACATGCAAGGGCAAAAAGTACGAGGCATTTCTGTTTAATGACGGTAGTGGCAGGCCAGCCTATTTTAATGCCAAAGGTGAAAATCTGCATAAGACGCTCCTGCAGGCTCCACTTGCTGTCACGAGAATAACATCACGTTTCACAAACAGCCGCAAACATCCCATACTGGGTTTTTCCCGCCCCCATCATGGCGTGGATTATGGCGCTCCCACTGGCACACCCGTCAAGGCCGTTGGTGATGGCACTGTCAGCAAAAGGGGCTGGGCTGGCGGCTATGGCAATCAGATTGTAATTTCCCATTCCTCCGGCCTCGAATCCATGTATGCCCACCTTTCCGGTTTTGCCAGGGGGCTCAGGCAGGGCCAGAAGGTAAGACAGGGGCAGGTCATTGGCTTTGTGGGCAGCACCGGTCTTTCCACAGGTCCGCATCTGGATTTTCGCCTCAGGCAAAATGGCAAATTCATAAATCCCGTAAAGGCGATAAATCCTCGCGGAGCGCCGGTTGCCGCCAAGTACATGCCAGCTTTTAAACGCAATGTGGACAAATGCAGGTTCTATCTGGCCGGCGATCAGGTTTTCATGGATTATACAGTGGACAGCATTGTGCCTTTGGCTGTATTTACTGGGGAGACGGAAGCTGTTAAAGAGAAAAATGCCCCTGCTTCCACCAGGCAGAGTAAAAAAGGCCGCCAGCAAAAACGCGCGGCACGTTCTAAAAAACGGAGTTGAATAATGATTTCCTTCAATCCCTTATGGGGAGGGCAGGATTATATTCAGGATACTCCCCCATATGATGGCATGGGCATCACTTTCCTGCCCAGCATAGTCAACGATGCTTCTGCAAGCGAGCTGCAGTTGCAGTCGGAATCAAGCTGCCATTCGGACATGCAGGCCACATTCAGAATATCAGCCGAAAACATGTATGATGCCGGTCTGATCTACAGCGGCATGATTTAAATTCCTCCCCACAGCAATCCCGGACAATTAAAATGAGTGATCTGGAAAGGAAAGGATTGAGTCCCAGGGGCGCCCAGGCTCCGGAAAATAGACGCAAGCGCCCACGCGATGGCGAACTGGGAACCGGCCGCAGAAGCATCCGGGATGATATTGTGGACGTGGACAGGGATATTTTGCGTCTGCTTCTGCGCAGACGCAACCTGCTGGAAAAAATATCCACGCGCGGCAGGGTGGATGCCGCTGATGAGAAATACCTCAGGGAGGCCTGGCAGCAGGATGTTGCCCGTGTTAGCAGGGATGCCGAGCTTTCCGGACGCTTTTTTTCCCTTATGCAGCAGGTGGAGTTTTTGCCCCGCCCAAGCGGCCAGGGGGCTGGCGTCCAGACAAATCAGCCTGGCAGCGCGCGCAGGGAGGCTTTCAACCTTGCTCCACCGCGTCAGGCCGTGAACTTTTCTCTCAATGCCCCACTCGATTGCGGGCAGACACAAGCGTGGCTCTATCTTGCTTGCGCAGCTGGAGCACCCATGCGTCTGGCCCCTGCCCTGCAGAATGACCCTGTAATCGATTGCGTGAAAGCTCTCAACCAGCTGGGTGCATCCCTGACACGCGAGGATGAGGCAATTCTTGTGCGGGGAGGTGAACCGGCCACAAGACCGGACAAGGTCATTCATCTTGGAGACAGCGAATTTAATTTCTATCTGTTTATAGCCCATTATCTTGGCCGTTATTCGCGCGTCAAATTCACTGGCGGCACGGATCTGAAACTGGCGGACTTTACCTGCCTGCGTCATGTATTGCCAGAACTGGGCGCCCGTCTTGTGCACGTTGTGCCCAAAAGCTGCGGTCTGCCGGCCCGACTTGAATGCTCAGGCATGTTGCCGCCAGAATTCAAGTTCGGTCCGGAGCTGCCTGCAGCCTTTGCCGAGGCGCTAATTCTTGCTGCTTCTTTTTATGAGCAGCCTTTTGGGCTTGACCTGTCCAAGCACCCGGAGCGGGAATCTGTTTTTGCCCGCATCCTGCCCATGCTTGATGCCTGCGGCGCTGTGTATGTAATATCTCCTGCCGGAGGCATCAATCTGGAACCGGCAACCCTTTCCATTCCCCCCAAGCCAAACCTGCCCCTGGATCCACTTCTAGGCTCCTTTATGGTTGCCTTTGCCTCCGTTCTAGGCGGCGAGGCCACTCTTAAGGGTCAATGGCCGGAATGGCCTGATTGTGGTTCATTATGGACATTACTGGCCAGCATGGATAAAAATTGGCAGAGAGCGACCGATGGCATTTCCCTGACTGCCCAAACACCACTCCAGGAATACGACCTTGCAACCGCGGATGCCACCCTTCTGGAAAAAATCCCTCCGGCTTTTGTTCCACTTTTTGCCTCCCTGGCTGCCTGCGCAGCCCTGCGCGGAGGCAAGTCAACATTACCACAGGCAATGGCGAATGATGCCATTGTAATTGACTTCCTCCATTCCGCCGGACTGGAGGCCAGAGTGGAAGGCGACATCGCAGCCACCGGCAATGGCGTGCACATATGGAATGCGCCCACACCAGCCTGGGCCATGGCCATGGCCCTGGCCGCATGCGCAAGGCCAGGCAATGCCGGTTTCCCCCTTGGCAATCCAGGCATTATGACCTCTCTCTGGCCCATGTTCTGGGTTTTTTACAACTCGCTGCCCAATCCCACTTTAAAAAAGCCAGACGAGCCGGCTCCTGCTCCAAACCGCAGGCGGCGCATTTTGACTACAGCCATTGCCCAGGTGCCAGAGCTGAAAGATGAGGATCTATAAGTAGTTCACAATATTGCCAGGATGTTGCTGCTTGCAAATGCGCTTTCAATGCTTAATAGTTTGCCATGAGCAAACCAGTAATACATATTGAAAAAGCGCGTCAGCACAATCTGAAAAATATCAGTCTGGACATACCACGGGATGAGCTGGTGGTGGTCTGCGGGCCTTCAGGATCCGGCAAATCCACTCTTGCCTTTGATATTGTCTATGCCGAAGGACAAAGACGCTATGTAGAATCCCTCTCGGCCTATGCCAGACAGTTTCTGCCACAGATGGACAAGCCAAATGTGGAAAAAATTGAGGGCCTCTCCCCAGCCATTTCCCTGGAACAGCAGGGCCTGGCGCGAAACCCCCGCTCCACCGTGGGCACAGTCACGGAAATCCATGATTTTCTGCGTGTGTTTTTTGCCCGTCTCGGCAAAATGCACTGCCCAAAATGCGGCAGGATCATAGAAAATCGCGCCATTGATGAAATCCTCGCGGATATTCTTGCTCTGCCGGCCTCTGAAAAATTCATGATTATTGCTCCGCTGATTGAGCTGCAAAAAGGTACGCAACAGGATTTGCTGCGCAAGCTTAAAGCGGAGGGTTTTGCCAGGGTGCGCGTGGATGGCCAATTTTATACCATTGATGATGTCCCTGCTCTGGAAAAAAATAAAAAACACACAGTGGAGCTTGTTGTTGACAGATTGATCAACAAGGATGGAATACGTTCGCGGCTCGCAGATTCAGTGGAGCTGGCCCTTGCCCGCGGCCAGGGCAGGCTTGTGCTGCACCGGCCTGATGCTCCAGACAGGGATCGGGATACCATTTTCTCCACTGTGGCAGCCTGTCCATCCTGCCGTATTTCCTTGCCCACGCCTTCTCCACAGCTTTTTTCATTCAACGGTCCACAGGGGGCCTGCCCCCGTTGCGTGGGGCTTGGTAGCATTGAATACTTTGAGCCGCGCCTTATTGCTCCCAACAGGGGGCTTTCCCTGAAGGATGGCGCCCTGCTGCCCTGGGCATCCCCCCATGTGTTTGACAGATACAAGCGATATCTGGCCGCGCTGGGAAAGAGGCAGAAATTCAAATTGGACACGCCGCTCGATGAATTTTCTGACACGGCACTTGCCACACTATTTTATGGGGAAGATGAAAAGGGAGCGCCTCTGGCCGGTAGTCTGGGTTTGCGTCGCAACTGGCTTGGTGGATCCGTGGCTCTTGCTGCCACCGGGGATCATCAAAGCGCAAAATTCGCCCATGCCATAAAACAGCAGATGGAAGTCTATGCCACCAATGAACGCTGGCCTGGTGTCATCCCCTTGCTCGAGCGCGGCATGCAGTACGGGGATGCCTGGCGGGAGGAGCTGTCCCGCTTTCAGCAGTCATGCGATTGTCCGGATTGTTCCGGTTCAAGGCTCAGGCCGGAGGCTCTTGCCGTAAAAATTGATGGCGTTTCCATAGCCGACTTTTGCGGAATGTCTGTCACCCGCGCCCTGGAGTGGATTAAGGAGAGGAAATTCACAGGCCGTCATGCCCTTATCGCCGAGCCGCTTTTAAAAGAGCTCACCTTCCGGCTATCATTCATGACCAATGTGGGGCTTGACTACCTGTCTCTTGGGCGCGCCATGGCCACCTTGTCCGGTGGCGAGGCCCAGAGAATACGCCTGGCCTCTCAGCTTGGCTCTGGCCTGGTGGGAGTAACATATGTGCTTGATGAACCATCCATAGGGCTGCATCCCCGCGATAATGAACGTCTGTTGGGCACATTGCGCTCCCTGCAGAAAAGAGGAAACACAGTGCTTGTGGTGGAACATGATGAGGCAACCATTTGCGAGGCGGACACGGTAATTGAACTTGGCCCCGGCTCTGGCATTCATGGCGGTGATATCATGTTTCAGGGCGATGTCGCCGATCTTCTGGAAAAATCGGACTCCCTCACTGCACGCTATCTGCGTGGCGACGAAGTCATTCCCCTGCCGGAAGCCAGGCGTCAGGGCAAAGGCGAGCTGGTTTTTCACAATATAACGACCAATAATCTGCGCGGCATTGACTGCCATATTCCCCTTGGCGTTTTCACATGTGTAACCGGGGTGTCAGGATCCGGCAAAAGTTCCCTGGTTGTGGACAGCATCTACAAGCATCTTGCTCTTGCCCAGGGGCTCAAGGTGGATAACCCGGGCATCATTGCCGGCATGTCCTACGAGAATGGCGCCAAACCAGTTGAGCGCATCATTGCCATTGATCAAACTCCCATAGGGCGCACTCCACGCTCCAATCCTGCCACCTATACCAAAATTTTTGACGAAATAAGAAACATATTCGCCATGACTCCAGACGCGCGAAAACGTGGCTACAAGCCTGGCCGTTTCAGCTTCAATGTGCGCGGCGGTCGCTGCGAGGCCTGTTCCGGCGACGGGCAAATGCGCGTGGAAATGCACTTTCTGCCGGATATTTATGTCACCTGCGATGTATGCGGAGGCGCCCGTTACAATCACGAAACCCTGGAAGTGCGCTACAAGGGCCTTAATATCGCGGAAGTTCTGAATCTTACAGTGCAGCAGGCGCGCCAGTTTTTTGAGAATTATCCAACTCTGGAAAGGCGTCTGGCAATGCTGGAAGAGGTAGGGCTTGGCTATATTCAGCTGGGGCAGCCGGCAACCACACTTTCTGGTGGCGAGGCACAGAGAATCAAAATATCCCGCGAGCTTGGCAAGCGTTCCCTGCCAGGCACCATGTATATTCTGGATGAACCCACCACCGGACTGCACATGCACGAGGTGGGCAAGCTTATAAAGGTTCTGCATGCGTTGGTGGACAAGGGCGCCAGTGTTGTAGTCATAGAGCACAATACGGACATGATTCTGGCTGCAGATCATGTGCTGGATATGGGGCCTGGAGGTGGTGAAAATGGCGGTCTTATTGTCTCGAGCGGCACGCCCGAGGCCATTGTTGCCGATCCCAATTCCATAACCGGCAAATTCCTCATGCAAGAGCGCTCCCAGAGAAGGCGAAGAAAAGTGGCATTGGAGAGTGGGGCCGACATGGCAAAAGTATAGAAACAGGCAAATTTTTGCAATTATTTGCCATTCTCGAATGGTCTGGATCAGGTAGCCTTTGCGAACATCAATATTCCAACAAGGAGAAAAGGATGAAGATGCAGTTTTCCGGTATTAAAAGACGTGCCAGGCGTCATTTCCTTGCCATTATGGCTTTGGCTACAACCGTCCTGGCATTGCCGCTCCTTGCCACACAGACGCTGGCCGCGGATGCCAAAAAGCCCCTTGTAGTATACTACTCTGAATCCGGCAATACACAAAAGGTTGCCGAGGAGATTCACAAACTTGTGGGTGGGGATATCCTGCGCATCGAGCCTGCCACACCCTACCCCACCAATTATAAGGAATTGACCGAAGTCGCCAAGGAAGAACAGAATAAAAATGCCAGGCCGGCAATTAAAACAGCCATACCCGACATGAGCCAGTATGGCTTGATTTTTCTGGGCTATCCCAATTGGTGGAGCAGCATGCCAATGCCTGTATACACTTTTGTGGAAAAGGCGGATCTGAAAAATATCTCCATCGCGCCTTTTGACACCCACGGGGGGGGCGGTTTGGGCCACAGTATCGAAGATTTGAAAAAAATCGCGCCGCAATGCAAAATACTTGACCCACTGGCCATCAGCGGCAATTCTGCCGGCTCATCCGCAGCCAATGCAAAAGTTCGCCAGTGGCTTGAAAAAATGGGCTTTGCCGCCAAATAACACCGCAAAGATGGACACATAAATAAAAAAGCATCCGACAGTTTTTGGCGGATGCTTTTTTATGGATGCGCCCCCGTCAGGGCGCGCTCAAATTTCGTGCTTGCAAATCACACTATGCAAGTTGCTTAAGGGAGACTGTATATATATTGGCAATTATCTCAGGTGTTGCCGGCACAGGAGCCAGGGAAAGCAGGAGCCCCAGTGATGGTGTGGTCTGGGCCAGCTCGGTCAGTCTTGCCACATCATTTGCTGAATAGCCTTCATCCGAAAGTTTATGGGGCACACCAACAGATGCAAGCCACTTCTCAAGCCCCACGGCGCAGGCATGGGCTTCATTTGCATTGCCTTTAAGGCCTGGCACCAGAGGTCGGAGAATCTCGGCCAGCACTTCCGCCCTCGAGGGATAGATTGTCTCCACCATGGCCGGCACAATCATGGCCAGACCAAGACCATGGGCCAGCTCAGGTTTCACCGCGCTGAGGGGGTGCTCCAGGGCATGGGTATAGTGCAGAAGGCCATTGTCAAAGCTCACACCGGCTATGAGGGCTGCATAAGCCAGAAAATAACGGGCCCTGATGTCCCCGGGATCTTTCTCGGCAACAGGAAGCCAGCGACCCACAAGCTCAATGCACCTCTTTGCCAGCTCTATGGAAAGAGGATTGGCGGCAAGGGAAGTGGCGGCCTCGATGCTGTGATTGACAGCGTCAATGGACACAAAGCGCGTCTGGGTTGGCGGCAGGGATGCCATTAGTTTTGGATCATCAATGGAATAGCGTGGATACAGGCAATCAAAGGCAATGGCCGGCTTGTAATCCAGCTCTGTAATGGTGGCCACGGCAAAACGGTTGGCCTCGCTGCCCGTGCCATGGGTAAGATTTACAACTACAATGGGGGCGGCCTTCTCCGGCGCGAATTTGCCCTCGTACAGTTCCTCGGCAGTTACACCGGGATTGGCAAGCAATACCGCCGCGCTCTTGCCTGCATCAATGGGGCTCCCCCCACCTATGCAGATAACAGCAGCCGCGCCATTTTTTTTGCCAAGAGCCGCGGCCTCGTTGATGGATGTGGTTGTGGGATTGGGAGTGACCTTGTCATAAAGAGTTATGCCAATGCCATTTTCGGCACAGGCCTTCTGCACATGATCCCAGGCGCCAGTCTTTCTGTAGGAGCTGCCACCGGTGACACAGAGCACATTTTTTATGTTTTCCTTCTTTAGCTCGCTGGCAATGAAGCCAATCTTTTCAATGGCGCCAGCGCCAAGAAAAACTGTTGTTTTAACACGAATTTCCCTGACTTCATTGACATCAAAATTGTCTTCCCACATATTTGTCTCCTTGTTTATAAGGCTTCTTGCTGGTTATGGGCAACGGTATTGCGATCATCATGCAATTACGCAATTCAGTCTGCCGGAACTGCCATTATCATATAATAAACCCTGATTGGCAATAAATTTGCCGCTCTTGCCCATCTTAATTTTTATCCGCAAACCATGTAGAATATTTCAAAAATTCAATATAGCATATGTCTATTGGAAATAGACATATGCCGTTGGTGATTTTGCAAACCAGACAGGCAGTAATTGGAGACTATGCCAACTTAAACAAAAATAAAATTGGATTCCGATTTTCAAAGATCTCAAACCAGGAGGAGTTGCCATGGCAGGCAATGCCCCTTTTAAGGAGAAATGCAGTGCCCATTTTTGAGTTTACCTGCGGCAAATGCGGCAGCAGCTTTGAAGAAATAGTCCGCTCCACAGACCAGACCATCATATGCCCGCATTGCGGCTGCCAGGATTGCTCTCGCCAGCCAAGCGCGCCCAGCCCGCTCAAAAAGGGCGCTTTCCCGTTTAAACCGGGACCTGTCCATCCATTGGGCGCCTATAATCGCGGGCCGTCACCCTGCTCACAATGCTCTCCCGGCAGTTGCCCTGGCAATGAATGAGACTGGCATGGTGGCATTCTTCCTGACCCTGACCGTATCAGATATCTCATTTATTGCGTATGCTTGATGCAATTGGGTTCATAAAATTATCTCAAGCATATTAGATAGTTGCCTATTTTTTTGTGTCCTTTGAGCCTGGATATCCAGGGTCACTGCCAGGGGACTCTTAAAAACAAAAACGGCAGGCCTTTGTCCTGCCGTTTTCAGTAATCCATTATATGTCTGATATCACGGTCTAGGGCACATCTGGCAGCAGGGGCAGTTTTTCTGGCGAAGAGATGGTTATCTCATGCTCAATAACCGCCTTGCCATGGGCTGCCACGTCCACATCCCAGAAGATCATATGCTCCTTGTTATCCACAGTTGATTTTGGCTTGTCGTTATAGGTTACAGTTATATTGTCATTGGCAACCATTGGCGCTGGTCTTTCTACCTTGACCCTGATCTCCCTGTCATGCCTGTTGGTGATGGTGTAGGTCCAGGCTCCTGTCCATGTCTTGCTGGTATTGATAAAGCCGGTTTCGCCCTGTTTGCTGCTATCGATGGTCGTATGCACGCTCACCCGCGGATCAGCGCCAAAAAAGAGCTCGGCATTGCCGCTTTTTGGCCTGAATACACCATTGCCTATGCTCTGGCCGTCCACGCTAAACCTGGCTGTTCCTGCAGGCCATGCCCTTGTCTGGGGCAGATCGTACTTGCAAAGCAGCCATACACGGTTGTCGCCATCGCTGGGTCTGGCCAGCCACTGCAGGGGTGTCTTCCATGTGTCTGAAGTGATCTCCAGATGGAAACGGCCTTCAGGCATGCCTTTGGCAGAGAGGGTCCAGGAGGCATAGAGTGAATCGGTGTCCGCAAGCACCGGGGCTGCGCTTTCAACCTGTGGCGGAGTGGCGCTGAGCATGACGGGGGCGGCATCTGCGGCTCTTGCATTTTTGGCCGCACTCCCGGCAGCCGCCCTGGGCTGTGGCTTTGGCGTTGGCGCCGGTGTGCCGACTATCCAGCGGGGCAACGGCTCAGGCTCTCGAGGACCATACCCCAGGGTAGCCAGCGTCACCGCCGTACCCTTCCAGTCCATGCCCGAAAATTGCCACACCTCGGCCAGCATGTGCACATCCACCATATCGCCGGATTTCATGTTGGGTCTGGCATTGAACTCATACACAGGCTGCCAGCCGCAACTGGAAAGATCATAGCTGTAATTTATCTGTATGTCCTTTTCGGGATGGCCCGCAAGGGTGACTGTCACCAGCTTGCCAACATTTGCGGCTCCGGGCATCTGCGCAAGCTCCTGCTCAACCAGACGCAGGCGTTTTTGCGCTTCTTCCTGCTCCCTGGCCAGAGCTGGCATCTGCTGCCCCATCAGGTTCTGCCTCTGCTCCAGCTCCTGGGCGCCAGCCTGGGCGGTCTGGGCCTGCCAGACTGCCAGCCTGGCCTTGATGGTGGCCAGGCGCGCCACCAGCAGGGCGCGCTCATTCTCCACATTTTGCCTGGTGCGGGAGTGGGCGCTTGTGGGCTGAATCACATAAGGCAGGGAATCCCAGCGGATTATGGTATTGCCTGGAGCATCCATCTGGAGATTTGACGCATCCCCGGGTATGACAAACTCTATTGCCTGGCCTGCTTCCGATTTTTGGGGGGCGATATGCTGGGTAACTGCCAGCCTGCCCCCGGTGGGAGTCAGAAGTGCTGTATCCGGCGCAGCCATGTTTAACCTGGGCTTTGCCGCATCATGATCGGCAGCCGGTGTTGCGGCATGAGCGGATTGTGGAATGCCCAGCATGGTCATGGCGCATATGGCACCCAGACGCAGTGCCATGCGCAAATTAGGTACATATTTTTTCATTTATGCTCCATCATCGTGTAAGTTTGCGGAATTTGGGCCGGTGTGGCGTCTCGGCCTCCTTGCCAAGCCTCTTGCGGCGATCATCCTCGTATTCGCGGAAATTGCCTTCAACAAAAGACACATGGCCATCATCCTCAAAAGCCATGATATGCGTGGCCACCCTGTCCAGAAACCAGCGGTCATGGCTTATGACCAGGGCGCAGCCGGCAAAATTGTCCAGCGCGTCCTCCAGGGCGCGCATGGTGTTGACATCCAGATCATTGGTGGGCTCGTCCAGCAGAAGCACATTTGCTCCTGATTTGAGCATCCTTGCCAGATGCAGCCTGTTGCGCTCCCCACCAGAGAGGATGTCGACCTTTTTCTGCTGATCCGCGCCATGAAAATTGAATTTTGCGCAATAGGCACGGGAGTTGACCTCGCGATTGCCCAGGCGAATATTCTCCTGGCCATCGCTGATGAGATCATAAACGCTCTTTCCGGGCTCAAGAGATGCCCTCCCCTGATCCACATAGGCCATTTTCACGGTATCTCCTATGGAGACGCTGCCGGCATCAGGCTTCTCCACCCCGGCCAGCATGTTGAAAAGCGTGGTCTTGCCTGCGCCATTGGGACCTATTATGCCTACTATGGCGCCAGCTGGAATGATGGCATTGACATTGTCCATCAGCAGCCTGTCGCCATGTCCCTTGGACATGTTGGCGATCTCAATGACATTTTTGCCAAGTCTTGGTCCCGGGGGAATATAAATCTGCAGATCCTTGGCCCGCTTTTCACTCTCATGGGAGAGTAGTGCCTCGTAGGCATTGATTCTCGCCTTGCCCTTGGCATGGCGCCCCTTGGGGGACATGTGAATCCACTCCAGCTCCCGGGCAAGGGTTTTCTGTCTTTCCGCACCGGCCTTGTCTTCCTGGGCCATCCGCTTCTGTTTCTGCTCAAGCCAGGAAGAGTAGTTGCCCTTCCATGGTATGCCCCGGCCACGGTCAAGCTCAAGAATCCAGCCTGCCACATTATCCAGAAAATAGCGGTCATGGGTGACGGCTATGACCGTGCCCGGAAAAGTGGAAAGATAGCGCTCAAGCCATTCCACGGATTCGGCGTCCAGATGGTTGGTTGGCTCATCCAGAAGCAGGATGTCGGGATTTTGCAAAAGCAGGCGGCACAGGGCCACGCGCCTTCTTTCACCGCCGGAAATCCTGTCAACTGGCATATCCGGAGCCGGGCAGCGCAATGCGTCCATGGCCATCTCCAGGCGAGATTCCAGATCCCAGAGATTGGCTGCATCCATCTGCTCCTGCACTTTTGCCTGCCTGGCAAGCAGCTCCTCCATCTCGCCATCTTCCATGGGGGTGGCAAAGCGGGCATTGATTTCCTCAAACTCCCTGGTGATGGCGATCTTGTCGGCAATGCCTTCCTCCACCACCTCGCGCACCGTGCGCGTCTCACCCTTGAGGGGTTCCTGTTCCAGATAGCCAATGGTGTAGCCAGGCGCAAGAACAGTTTTGCCGTCATAGGCCTCGTCAACACCTGCGAGAATCTTTAGCAGGCTGGATTTGCCAGCGCCATTGAGACCAAGTACGCCAATTTTGGCGCCATAGAAATATGAGAGGGAAATATCCTTGAGAACTTCCTTCTGGCCATGTTTTTTGGAAACATGGATCATTGAATATATAATCTTGTCCGGTTCCGCTGCCATACCTTCCTCTGCTGGATTTCGTTTATAAAGACCGGCACCCCCCCGGTATTACAGGCCTGTGCGCGGGCATGTGGCCGAAACGGTGAAAAATACCACCCGTTCCGGCTTTGCAGGACAATAAGCCCATAGCCCCTCTTTTTCAAGATTGCCATTGCGGGGCAACCTTTGTTATATGCGTTGCTGGCCTGAATGAATCGGGCATAAAACCATGAACCTTGTCCCAGAACAGATCAAATTTTTTCTCCATCAGCACAGCGTCCGCAGGAATCTCATTTTCCTTGGGCGCTTCATTGCCATGCTGATGTGCCTCATCGGACTGTATTCGGTTCTCTTTCATTTCATCATGGCCCATGAGGGGCAGCATTATTCCTGGATAACAGGGGTTTACTGGACACTGACTGTCATGTCCACCCTGGGATTTGGCGATGTAACCTTCACCTCGGATCTTGGCAAGCTGTTTTCAATGTTTGTGCTCTGCTCCGGGGTGCTGTTGATGATGATAATTCTGCCCTTCTCCTTCATCCAGTTTTTTTATGTTCCCTGGATAGAAGCGCAGCAGAAGGGGCACACGCCCAGATCCATTCCACAATATGTCAAGGGTCATGTCATTGTGGTCAGCACAAGCCCCATTGCCCTGAACCTTGTGGACGAGCTGCAGGAATACGGGGCCAAATGCGTGATATTATGCCATGACAGCCACAAGACCCTTGATCTGCTGGATCAGGGTTATACAGCTGTGGTGGGCGAGCACGACTCAAGCAAGACCTATGAAAAACTGCGCCTGCCCCAGGCCGCCATGCTGGTGGCCCTGGACAGCGATGTGCGCAACACCAACATTATCTTCACAGCCAGGGATGTTTCGGCATCTGTGGATATTGTGGCCTCTGCCCAGAGCGAGGACGCCATTGACATACTGCGTCTGGCCGGCAGCACAAGGGTTTTTCAGTTTCACAAGCTCCTTGGCGAGGCTCTTGCCCGCAGAGTGCTGAACAGCAACATGCGCTTTAGCATTGTCAGCAGATTCAAGGAGCTGGTGGTGGCTGAGGGCCCGGTGATGCGCACCAGCCTTGTGGGCAAGTCCCTGAGGGAAAGCGATCTTCGCCAGGCTACAGGAGCGAATGTCGTGGGCCTGTGGGAGCGTGGCAAGTTCATGCTGGCCACTCCGGACACGGTCTTCACACCAACCATGGTAATGGTGATAGTGGGCGACATGCACCAGATTCAGGCCGCCAACGCCTACATGAGCCAGGGCAATGGCGCCGTCTCCGGCAAATCATCCCATATTGTTATTCTTGGCTGCGGCCGCGTGGGCCTTGTGGCCGCAAAACAGCTAGAGCGCAGCGGCCGGGATTACAGCATAGTGGACAAGACTCCCAAAAACGGCTTTGTGAAAAGCCATCTCATAACCGGCGACGCATCCGATCTGGAGGTTCTGGAAAAGGCCGGCATGCATGATGCCCAGTCCGTCATTATCACCACCCATGATGATGACACAAATATTTATCTGACCCTCTATTGCCGCAGGCTGAGGGAGGATATCCAGATCATCAGCCGGGCCACACTTGACCGAAATGTGGGTATATTGCATGCTGCTGGTGCGGATCTGGTGCTTTCGCTGGCCTCCATGGTCTCCAGCAGCATCATCAATCTGCTGGCGCCTGGCAAGGTGCTGATGATCAATGAAGGCCTCAACATCTTTCGCACATCTGTTGGCAAAAGCCTTGAGGGCCTTCCCCTGCTTGGCTGTGGCATCCGCACATCAACCCATTGCAGCGTGGTGGCACTGCGCGACAAGGATGGCATTCTTCATGCCAATCCCGATCCAAATCACATTTTTGCCGCGGGTGAGGAAATATATCTCATTGGCGATTCCGAATCCGAAAAGAAGTTTTATGAAAAATACGGCAAAAATCTGCCCATAACATCCTGAAAATTATCAAGGGAAATATATGTCTTCTGAAAATTCCGGCAATTCTGGAAATAGCCTTTTGGCAAAAGATTTTACACTGCGGCGCCTTGGCGGAGTGGATCACATAATCCTCACCAGGGATGAGGAATGGCAAAAGCTGGGCAAACTAGACGAAAAATTGTGGATGGCCCTTAGCTGCCCCACCAAAGGCCTTGAATTTGACGCGGACACCCTCGCGCTGCTCGATACAGATGGTGACGGCCGCATCCGCGCCAAGGAAGTTAAGGAGGCCGTGGCATGGCTATGCGAGCGCCTGGAACATCCCTCCATTCTTACCCAGCCCAAAGAGAATGTTGATCCGGAGGATCTGCGCAAGGATACAGAGGCTGGCGAATCTCTGCGGCGAGCCCTTGGACTGGTCATGTCCAAAAACGGCGAGGACAAGAGCGCAAATCTCAAGGAAATAGATCAGGTCATTGCAGAGGCATCCAGCTATCCCTTCAATGGAGACGGCGTGGTGCCAGCCGATTCCGCGCCGGCTAATCCGGCTGCTCCAGACACCGGCACGCGAGCCTTTATTTTAAAAGGCATGGCCATTGCAGGCGCAATGCAGGATGCCTCAGGCAAACCTGGCCTTGACGCCAACCTTGCTGGCAGCCTTGCGGAGATGCTTAAAAAATTCCGGGACTGGCGCGCGGCCCTGCGCAAGGCCAAAATGCCCCTGGGTGAAAACACTGCCGAGGCCTGGACACTGCTCACCCGTCTGTCTCCCAAACTTGACGAATATTTCTGCCTCTGCCGTCTTGCCTCCTACGCGCCGGATGCCCTGACGAGAATCAATGACGAGGCCATTGGCCAGAATATATTCAATATGGCTGCCCAGGGTAACGAGGATGGCTTTATCCAGAGGGATAAACTGCTGGATCTGCCTCTTGCCAAAATCACCACCTCCGGCATCCTCAATCTGACAGATGGCATCAATCCAGCCTGGATTGACGAAGTGAGTCTTTTTGGCGCGCTCTTTGGCCCAATGCTGGAGAATCAGGGCAAATCACTGAGCGAGGAAAACTGGAAGGCCATCAGGAATGAATTTGCCGAATATGCCGACATACTGCAAAACAAGCCTGAATATGCCCTGCCGCCTGCCAATGCCGAGGCGGTTGAGTTGCCTGGTCTGCCACAACTGTTCCTCGCTCCGGCCAATGACGCCCTTGGGCGGCATTACCTGCCCGCCACTCCAGGCCAGACACTGGATGCCATGACTGATGCCCAGATAGACGACATGCTCGCCCAGATGGACTCATTCTCTGCTCTCGTGGAAAAGGATCTTGCTGCGCCACCCCTGGCATCTTTCAGGGATTTGCGCAAGCTGGCTCTCTTTCAGGAACATATCTATGTGTTTTTGATGAACTTTCTCTCATTCCTCAATTTTTATGAGCCTGGAAAGAAAGCCATCTTCCAGACCGGGGCCCTGTATCTTGACAGCCGCGAATGTCTTCTCTGTGTGCCTGTTGATGACGTGGCTGCCCATGCAACCCTCGCCGCCCCAAGCCATCTTTGCCTTGTCTATTGCGCCATAACCCGCAAAAACACGGATGGATCCGAAAGCACTGGCACCATAGCCGCTGCCCTGACCATGGGACAGGTCTCAACTCTCACAGATGGCAGGCATGGGCTTTTTGTGGATAATGAAGGTCTGGAATGGGATTCGCGCATAGTTCGCATTGTGCACAATCCCATCAGCATAAGAGAAGCCATCTGGGCCCCCTATCTGCGGATTTCAACCATGATCGGCGAACAGGCCCAGAAATTCGTGGCCTCAAAGGCCAAATCCGCTTCAGATGCCGCAAGCAATGCCGTTTCGTCAGTTGCCACGCCCCCCAAGGATGCGCCTGCAAAGCAGCCTTTTGACTTTGCCAAAGGGGCTGGCATTTTTGCCGCCCTCAGTGTGGCGGTCAGTGTGCTCAGCGCGGCCTTCGCCTATATCGCCAATTCCCTGGTTTCCCTTGGCTGGTGGTGGCCTGTTGCCCTGATTGTGATTTTCCTCTGCATTTCCGGCCCTTCGGCACTGATTGCCTGGTTCAAACTGCGCAAACGAAATCTTGGCCCCCTGCTGGATGCATCCGGCTGGGCCATAAACAAGGGCGCTCCAATAAATCTCGTCATGGGAGCAGCCCTGACAACTGTTGGCAGGCTGCCAGCCAATGCACTGCGCTCCATGGATGATCCCTACAGCCTGCCTGCGCTCATACGCGCCAAAAAACGCAAGGCCTGGTTCTGGATAATCCTGCTTCTCCTGATTTTGGCCGCCATGGGCGGTTTTATGCTGTATTGCAAATTCATGGGCGAGCCTCTGTGGTTCTTCACCTTCAGGGCCATGCTGGGCATATAGGCTGCGGATTTTAGACGCCAAATTAACAATGACAGCAGCTGGCCGTGTTGCGCAATCATCCCCTCTAAAATACGCAATAATGGGGCTGGAAGTTCCACATTTGCCAGAACATGCGCTGCACGGCCACTGCCTTATCTGCGAGAATGATCTCAAATACCGGTTGCATAAATCCCAGCTGGATTATATAGGCGCCTTTGCCACCCATGGACCGGCCCTGTCGTCGCGGCTGGCGCGTCTGCTGGCGCGAAAGCTTGCCGCAAGCGTTCTTGCCCCCGGAGCGCGCATCGCCAGAGACGCAAGCGGCAGGCCATATGTAGTCAATCAGCCGCACATGGCCCTTGCATTCTGTTATGCATCGCATATGGCCTTCACGGCCATGATCCATATGTCATGTGGCCATGAGGCGCCACTGTTGGCCATTGATGCCGAATCTCCCATGGATGACGGCCATCTGAATGCGCTTTTCCGCCATTTCTCAAAACTTTGCGGATACTGCTTGATCTCATTGATATCTCCACAAAATCTGCGGACATTGTGGCTGCTTTATGAATGCGGCATCAAAATTTTCGGACATACAGATGGCGGTATGATTAAGGCCCTTATCCAGCACACTGGAGGTCATATCCCCGGCTACGGCAGTCTGCCATATCATCAAAGTGTTTTACATTGGCGACTGCATCGCATTAATGATGTATTGCTCTGCGTGGCGTCCGAGGCTGAATTGGGAGAAAGTCCGGCCGTAAAAAACGATCAGCCAGAAGGGATGGCATATGCCCGAGTTTCATATAGTCAGCCTCTTTCCTGAATATTTTGACACGCCTCTGGCGCAAAGCCTGCTGGGGAGAGCCACAAATGCCGGGCGGCTTGGCTTTTCCCTGCACAATCCCCGGGATTTTAGCGACAACAGGCATCGCCATGTGGATGACCGCCCATTTGGAGGCGGACCTGGCATGGTCATGCAGGCAGAGCCAATATATCGCGCCATAAAATCCATGCCAGAGCCTGGGCGAATCGTTATTCTAAGCCCCTCAGGCAGGCCGCTCACGCCTGAACTGGCTGCCACCCTGGCTGAGGAAGAACATATCACGCTCATTTGCGGACGTTATGAGGGCATTGATGAAAGATTGAAAAACAGCCTTGGCGCAGAGGAAATCAGCGTCTGCCCTGTGGTGCTCAATGGCGGGGAGACTGCAGCCATGGTGCTTGTGGAGGCCGTTGCCAGGTTTGTGCCAGGCTTTATGGGTTGCGATGATTCCGCCACGGAAGAGAGCTTTTCCACAGGCCTGCTGGAATATCCCCACTATACCCGCCCCGACCTTTTTATGGATATGCCTGTGCCGGAAATTCTGCGCAGCGGCGACCATGCACGCATCGCGGCATGGCGGCGCGCCATGGCTCTGGCCAGAACACTGGCCATAAGACCAGAGATGCTCAACTCTGCCCCCCTGACAGAACAGGATGCGGAATGCCTTGCGGCAATGCCAAGATTGAGACCGGCGCGCAATCTTTCTTTCTGCCTCATGCATCATCCTGTAATACTGGAAGGCAGGCGCGTGGGCACGTCATCATTGACGAACCTCGACATCCATGATATAGCGCGAATTTCATTAAGCTACGGCATGGGGCCATTCTATGTCTTCACCCCACTGCGTGATCAGCTTGATCTGCTCAAAAGGATACTGGAGCACTGGGTAAGTGGCCCAGGCATGGGCAACAGGGACAGGCGCGATGCCCTGGGACTGGTGCGGCCAGTTGCCGACCTGTCCATGCTGGAAGACATGGTCATGGAACATTATGGCAAAAAGCCAGTGTTTTTGGCCACATCTGCGGCATGGCCCAAAAAGAGGGAATGTTTAACCTGTGAGGATGTCAGGGCGCTTAGTCTGCAAGGGCCTGTTATCATCTGCCTTGGCACTGCGAGAGGTCTTGATCTTAAATCGCTGCCTTTTGAGTACAGGCAATTGCGGCCCATACGTTTTCTTGATGTCAATCACCTGTCTGTGCGCTCCGCGGCGGCAATAATCGCAGACAGGATAGCCGGTGACTTTTATTGATGGCGCCGGCAATGCGCTAATGCAGCCACGCACAAACAAGGAGTTGGAAAATGGACATCATTAAAAAAATTGAACGCGAAAACATGCGCATGGACATGCCGGTTTTTCGCTCAGGCGATACGGTAAAGGTGCACCTGCGGATTGTGGAAGGCGAAAAGGAGAGAATCCAGATATTCCAGGGTAATGTCATTCGCATAAAACGCGGCACCACCAATGCCACATTCACAGTGCGCAAAATCTCCGATGGAGTTGGCGTTGAGCGCATTTTCCCCATCAATTCGCCATTTATCGATCATGTGGAGGTTGTGGCACAGGGCAAGGTGCGCCGCAGCAGGCTCTATTATCTCCGCAATCTCAAGGGCAAGGCTGCCAGAATTAAGCCACGCGCCAGATATGGCGTCAGCCAGAAATCAGCCTGAACTTTCCTGCGGGCTTGATGAAGCCGGTCGTGGCTGTCTGGCTGGTCCCGTATCAGCCGCGGCTGTTATTCTTCCCCCAGAATATTCCCTGCCTGGTCTGAATGATTCCAAGACTCTTTCAGCCAGGCAGCGTGATATTCTTGCGCCCAAGATCCGCCAATGCGCCCTGGCCTGGAGTGTTGGACTGGTGTGGCCGCCCCGCATTGACCAGATCAACATTCTTCAGGCATCTCTGGAGGCAATGGCCATTGCGGTCGGGAATTTAAAAATATCGCCGACAAAACTAAAAATTGACGGCAACAGGATAATTCCAGCCCAGGTGCTTGCCAGCCACTGGCGAAAATCCCATACATCATCCATCCCAAATCAGATTGCCATTATTGCGGGAGACCGCCTTGTGCCGGAGATTTCCGCGGCCTCCATCCTTGCCAAGACCTTCCGCGACAAACTTATGGCCTCCCTGGACAAAAAATGGCCGGGTTATGGTTTTGGGCGCCACAAGGGCTACGGAACCAGGGAGCATCTTCTTGCCCTGCGCAAACTTGGCCCCACGAGGCAGCACAGGCTCACATTCAGGGGTGTCGCTCCCGAACCGGCTGCCCGGCAATTATCTTTTCAAGATTGCCTGTAGATGCTATAATGCCGTAAAACATGAATGCGAAAGAATGCAAAAATGCACACCTGCGTCTTGGCGAGGAAGGAGAGGATGCGGCCGCCAGGTATCTTGCCCAAAATGGCTACCATATTCTTGCCAGAAACTGGCATTATGGCAAACTTGAGCTCGATCTTGTCTGCCATAAGGATGCATGCATTGTATTTGTGGAGGTCAAGACCAGGCATAGATCAGATTTTGGCGGCCCATTGGCCGGCATAACGCCAAAAAAGAAATGGAACCTCCTCCGGGCAGCCCAGGCATGGCTGACAATTAATAATCGTTGGGACCTCCCCAGCCGTTTCGATATAATCTGCCTCACCGGCGCCAGGGGCGGCTTTAGCATGGAGCATTACCGCAATGCCTTTGAATGCGACCAGTTTATGGATTGTGGCTACTCCAATCGGCAATCCCGATGACCTCTCTCCACGCGCCAGGCAGATACTTGCCAGCGTGGACGTCATTCTTGCGGAAGACACAAGGCGCGCAATGTGGCTTCTGGCTCAATGCGGCATCAGGGCTGCCAGGGTAATCAGCCTTTTTGAGCATAATGAAGATGAAAAGCTGCCGGGAATCCTAGCGGAACTGCGCAAGGGGATATCCATGGCCCTTGTTTCTGATGCCGGCACGCCACTGCTTTCCGACCCAGGCTACAGGCTTGTGCGTGCATGCCGCAAGGAGGGTATTGCGGTGTCTCCTGTGCCGGGTCCATCGGCACCTGTGGCTGCGCTTTCGGCTTGCGGAATTGCGCCGCTGCCCAGCACATTCCTTGGTTTTCTGCCCAGAGGCCGCAAAAATCGCGCCGATCTTTTCAGCGGTTTTGCCCATTGTCCAGGCACGCTTGTATTTTTTGAACGTAAGGACCGGCTGGCGGAGAGTCTTGCCATAGCCGCAGAAACACTGGGGGAAAGGGAAATTTGCATCTGCCGCGAGTTGACCAAGACTCATGAGGAATTTATTCAGCTAAAACCAGGCCAGACACTGCCGGACAATCTGGCCGGTGAATTGACCATTGTCATTGGCCCCTCCACCCATCCCGCCAGAATGGACGCGGAAACCGCGGCCGGGATTATCCGGCTGGAGTTGCAAAATGGCAAGGGGGCAAAGCAGGCATCAGTAAATGCAAGACAAAAATGCCAGGGCTGGAGCGCGGCAGAGCTCTACAAACTGGCCATGGAAATCAAAAATGGCGAATTGGCGGAGTAGCGGGGTTTCTCCGGCAGGCAATGGGGTTCTTACAGAATACTTTTTTCCGGCTATCCAGAAGGAGGAAACATGTCCATAGGCAAGCAAATTGGTCTTGGCTATTGTGTGATTATTGTTTTTGCGCTCGTTTTGGGCCTGCAGAGCATCTGGTCCATGCGTGACGCCGCGGATGTTTCTGAAAACATAGCTTCGGACAGAATACCGAGGCTGATCTCCTGGAATGAAATGCAGAACGATATTCTGCGCGCAGGCTATTATTCCATCTCCTATTATGAGGGTGGCGGCGATGACAATATTGCCCAGATCTTCAAGTTTACACAGGAGCTGCGCCAGGAGATCGCCAATCTTGAAAAATACAATGCAAAAATCCATTTTGAAAATACGGCCAAAGCCATTAATCAGCTAAAGGAAAATGTGGAGGCCTATGAAGGCCTGGTACAGCTGATGCAGTCCGTGCGTCAGGAGGCCTTTAATACCATGGAATCCATGGGAAAATCCGGCCATACCGTGCTTGGCAAGTTTGAGGGCATGCTGGAGACAATGGCCGAAACCCAGTCCTCATTCATCAGATCCGGCAATGAGGCCGATGCCCTGCTTTATGCCCGCAACATGGCTGCCACCAATGCCGTTTATGCCCGTATTGCCTCATTGGTGGAGAATCTTCTTACAGCCGCGCAAAAACGTGATCTGGCCATGCTGGAGAAAATCGAACAGGATCTTCCTGTCATAGCCAAACAGGCCAGGGCCATCCATGAAAATTTGCGCAGGCAGGAATGCAGGGATCTTTTTTCAGGAGCCCAGAAATCATACAGTGTCTTTTCCGATGAGGTACACAGGCTGATTGGTCTTTTGCGCAATTTCATCGAAATAGGTGAACAGCGCAAAACCCAGTACCAAAGCATGTATGAGCAGTCCGAACACATGGTCACACTTACCACAGGCAACACAGAAAAAAATGTCAAGCAGGCCTGGGACAACCTGAGCCGCTCTGTAACTATTGCCATCATCATCCTGGCATGTGTTCTTGTGCTTGGCATTCTTGTGGCCCTAATCAATACGCGCATGATTGTAAGGCCTCTGGCGCAGACGCAGCAATTCGCCCAGGGTGTGGCCAGTGGCGATCTGGACAGGGAGCTTAATGTTCGCCGCCGGGACGAAATAGGCATGCTTGCGGATGCCTTGCGCAGCATGGTGGACAATCTCAAGAAAAATATTGCGGAGGCAATGCAGAAATCAGCAGCGGCGGAAAAGGCGGCAGATGCGGCCAACAAGGCTACCGAAAAGGCCAATGAAGCCGCCCGCCAGGCTGAAAGGGCCAAAAGGGATGGAATGCTGGCGGCCGCCAACGAGCTAGAAGGCATGGTTGAAATAATTTCCTCAGCATCCACGGAACTTTCCGCCCAGATAGAGCAGTCCGGTCGCGGCGCTTCGGAATCCGCCCAACGTCTGCAGGAGGCGGCCACAGCCATGAATCAGATGAATGCCACGGTTCAGGAAGTGGCAAGAAATGCCAGCGCAGCCTCCACTGCCTCAAGTGATACCAGGGCCAAAGCCGAAGCCGGAGAGCATGTTGTTGGCGAGGTTGTGAAAAGCATTGGCGCTGTTCAGGAAGTATCCCTGCAACTCAAGGATGACATGCTTCAGCTCAATGAGCGCGCCCAGGACATCAACAGGATCATGGGCGTGATATCCGACATTGCGGATCAGACCAATCTTCTTGCCCTCAATGCCGCAATAGAAGCCGCCCGCGCAGGTGAGGCGGGACGCGGTTTTGCTGTGGTGGCCGATGAAGTGCGCAAGCTGGCGGAAAAAACCATGGCTTCCACCATTGATGTCAGCAATGCCATCCGCGCCATCCAGGAGAGTACTGGCAAGAGCCGGGAGGCCGTGGAAAATGCCGTGCACCGCATCGACGAGGCAACCAGACTGGCCAATGAATCCGGCATGGCGCTAAACGAGATTGTCTCTACCGTGGATTCCACCAGCGACCAGGTACGGGCAATCGCCGCGGCAAGCGAGGAGCAGTCCGCCACAAGCGAGCAGATCAATAGATCCATAACCGAGCTCAATGATATGTCCCAGCTCAGCGCGGACGCCATGCGTGAGGCGACCCAGGCTGTCATGGATCTGGCAAACCAGGCTCAAAATCTGACAGCGCTCATTCATCAAATGAAAAACGGTTAAAAATATGGCATATGCCGATGCCAACTCGGCATATGCCTTTATTCCAGTGGCGGGTCGCGTTCACACTGCAGGGATAATTTTAAGACGTATATTCCAAAGTATTTGAGGAGTGGCCGCATGCACATCAGAAAAACGGATCATGGCCTGGCCTGCGATGTCGTTGTCAATATACCCCATGGCCTGCATGCACGCCCTTCCGCCAAAGTGGCTCAGGCCGCCCGAAAATACCAGTCCGAAATTATGGTAATCGGTGAAAATGGCGAGGTGGACGCAAAAAGCATGCTTGATCTGCTGTCGCTTGCCTCCCATGAAAATGCCAGGGTAACTGTTGTAGCCAATGGCCCGGATGCGGAGATGGCGCTTAAGGACATTTGTCAGCTTCTTGCCAGCCCCGGGGAGTGAAATGGCCAGAAAAGTAATCAGGGGGGTGCCTGTATCACCAGGAATAGCCATTGGCGAAATACAGATACTGCCCGACGCCATTCTTTACGAAAAGAGGCATATCTCGTCCTCAGAGGTTGAAAACGAAATAGAGGCCATTAAAAATGCCAGCGCAACCGTTTGCGGCAGCCTTGAGGAAACTAGCGCCAATATTCCCCCCAACCTGTCGGAATATCATGACGTTATTGCAGCGCAAACTGAGCTGGCAAGAGATGCGCGCATTCTTGATGGTGCCATTGCCAGGGTGCGCCACAAAAAGATCTGCGCTGCCTGGGCTCTTTCTGAAACCATTGAGGAGCTGGCCTCCCTTTTCAAGTCCATGGCAGATCCATACCTCAGTGAAAGGGCTCAGGATATCAAGCTGATTGGCAAATGTCTGGGCTCGGCCCTCGGTGGCTGCGCTGCAGCGACACGGAATGATCTTGGCGGCATTCTGGCGGCCTATGATCTTTCACCGGCCCATGTCCTCAAACTTAAACTCGATGGCATACAGGCAATCCTGACTGTTGAGGGCGGCATATCCTCCCACACGGCCATCCTTGCGCGAGGCCTTAAAGTGCCCGCGCTGGTTGGCATATCCAGTCTCTTTGCCCATGCCCGCAACAATGCCACGGCCATTGTGGACGCTTTTCGCGGCCAGATTATTCTCGATCCGGATGCAAGCGATCTTGAAAAATACCAAAAGTCTCTCAATCATTACAATCTTTTTGAACAAAACGCCAAAGATGCCGCCAAATTGCCTGCCGTCACCGTGGATGGCAAAACTGTAAAGGTCAGGGCAAACATAGACAATCTCAGGGAGCTTTCTGCCCTGCCAAACTCCGGCGCGGCGGGCATAGGCCTATACCGCACAGAATTTTCATACCTTGGGGGCGAATTGCCTGACGAGGAATCCCTCCATAATGAATATTGCGCCATAATTGGCAGCGCCGGCAGTCAGAAAGTCATTTTCAGAACACTGGATGTAGGCGCGGACAAAATTTTGCCAGTACAGGAGGCCCTGCATGAACCAAATCCGGCCCTTGGTTTGCGGGGCATACGTTTTTGTCTCAAAAAAGAGGATATCTTCGTAACCCAGCTCCGGGCCATTCTCAGGGCCAGCCATGGAGCCAATGCGGCCATCATGCTGCCAATGGTATCAACCCTTGCGGAAATTGCCGCCACACGCCAATTAATTGCCAAGATTACCGCTGATCTGGCCAGCAACGGCATACCCCATGCTCCAAACATTGAGCTGGGTGTGATGATAGAGACTCCGGCTGCGGTCATGATCAGCGATGCCATTGCCGCAAGCTGCGATTTCATCAGCATTGGCACAAATGATCTTTTGCATTATCTCATGGCCATAGATCGCAACAACAGGCATGTGGCCTATCTGCACGATCCTCTTCATCCAGCATTTATCCGCTGCCTGAAGCAGATTATTGATTCCGCCCATAAACATGGCCGCGAGGTCTCAGTTTGTGGCGAACTTGCAGCGGATGCCGCCGGCATAGCGCTTCTGCTTGGCATGGACATAGATGCCCTCTCCGGCTCTCCGCGATTTGTGCCGGCCATCAAGCATATTCTGCGGAACCTCAATTCCCGTGATTGCGCCAGTCTTGCGCGTATGGCCATGGATGAGCAGGATGGTGAAAAAATCAAAAAGTTATTGGACGAGCTTTTGCACGACAGCGTGGATACAAGACTGCGCTTTATAATTCATTAAACCCTAACTGCCTCTGTTATCGATTATGAGTAAAAAAAATTCTCCTTCTTCCATTGCTGTCAACAAGAAAGCCAGACATCTCTATGAACTTTCGGAATTTACGGAGGCTGGCATTGCCCTTACAGGCCCGGAGGTAAAAAGCATCCGCCTGGGCAAGGTGAACTTTGTGGACAGCTATGTGGAATTTAAAAATGGCGAGGCCTGGCTCAACTCCCTGCATGTGGCTCCATATGTTAATGGCGGCTATGTTCCCCAGGAGCCGGACAGACCTCGCAGGCTTTTATTGCACTCCAGGGAGATTGGCAGATTTGCGGCATCTGTGGCCCAAAAAGGACTTACAGTGGTGCCTGTGCGCTTATATTTCAAAAACAGGCGCATAAAAATTGAAATTGCTCTTGGCAGGGGCAAAAAATTGCACGATCACCGGGACACCCTGAAGCAAAGAGCAGCCGAGCGCGATGCGGCACGGGAGCTGGCCTAGAGTATTTTCCGATTGAAAACAGGCAAATGGGTGGCGCTTCCTTTGAAGCGTCCGCGCAAAAGGGCGAGGAAAAATTGAATTTTTCATGCGCATGTCCCGTAACGCGGGGAAACGCCAGCGCGTATGGTTGAAACGCGTGGAGCGTATCAACTGATGGATGCTATAGAATCTTAAGAATCCCTAAACTGCCTTTGCGCTGGCTGCCTGCGGGACCCGCTTAAAAAATGGACAAAACCGCCTGGCCATTACCCAAAATTTGGCATTCATATCTGTCTGTTTGCATCGCAGGCATTCTGTCGGCAGTCTGGCCCATTGTCGGCATTGTCACCGCCCTGCTGGTTATCGGCATTGATCGCCGGCTTTGGCAACCGCTGTTTATGACTGTCGCCGTAAGCGTTTATTTCATTGCCTTTGGCTATGGCGCGCTGAGTTTCCACCTCGCCCACACAGCCATGGCCAACCCGCCTCAATGGCTCTCCAGCAAAAAAGCCCAACGCATCATTGGCACAATCATCTCCGTGCGCCATCTGCCTGGCAAGAGGCTTTTGCTGCTACTGGAAAATGTCCGCCCAGTCGCCCGGCATGCAGGCGATTCATTGCCTGGTATATGCGCCTGGACATGGCAAAATCCCCCACAGGATGTCTCTCCCATCCCTGGCCAGACGGCATCTTTTACCGCTGGCATCCGGCAGGCCAGAGGCTTTGCCAACTCCCCCAAAGGCAATTATGAAAACATCGCCAAAAAAATCTATTGGCGCACAAATACTTTTGAAGATCGCGGCAAGCCAGTAATCGCAGGAGAACCTGAGTTTTTCGCCGCTATGCGGCACAGATTGCGCGCCAGATTTATAGCTGCCCTGGCGCCAATGGAAAGACGTGGGCATATGGACCAGGCAAGAGCCATTCTGCTTGCCCTGCTGTTTGGAGACCGCAGTCATATTGAAAAAGAAACACAGGAGCATTTCTCAGCCGCAACCCTTGCGCACAGTCTCGCCCTGTCTGGCCAGCATCTCTGCATTGCCCTGCTTCTGGGTCTGGCAGTTGCTGGCATGTCCGGCAAACTGTGGCCGCGCCTTTATCTTTATTGTCCCAAGCCAGTGCTGATTGCCATGGCATCAATACCATTCGCCATAATTTATCTATGGATAGGCAATGCGCCGCCATCACTGATCAGAGCGGCAGTCATGCTCATGGTTTTCTGCTTCTGGCTCTGGCAAGGTCGCCCCTTCTGCCCTCTTGATCTGCTTTGCGCCACCCTTGGCATCATACTCCTGTTCAATCCTTTGGCCATTCTCGATACCAGCCTGCAATTGTCAGTATTATGTGTCGCAATAATTGTATTAATAGGCTCAAGGCTGCCAAATATCCAGCCACTCTTTTCAAGGCTGATCCATGGATGGATTGCGCGGCCGGTCAGAGGCATTTTGCAAATACTGTGGATTTCACTAACCATTCAGATTTTTCTTTTGCCCCTGGTGATATCCAAATTTCACATGGCCGGCTTCTGGTTTCCGCTCAATGCCCTGTGGCTTCCAGCCCTTGGATTTATAGTGCTGCCATTGGCGGCAGCAGGTCTTTTTTTCGCCAGTGTGCCTCTGGATTTTACCAGACACCTGGCCAGTTTTTTACTTGATTGCGCAGCATATCCCTGTGAGTTGCTGCTCTGGTTTCTGGAAACCCTGGCAGGCAAAGGGCTGCTGACAGAACCGGTTTTCATGCTTCCACACTGGACAGTGTTCCCAGCTTTCGCCCTTCTGGCAGTTCTCCTGGCTGCCACAGGCATCAGGGCTACGACCAAAAATATAGGCCGGCTGCGCAGTTGCGCGCTACTGGCAATAGCCTTTCTCGCCATTGCGCCCCTGCTGCGGCTTTGGGATTCATTTGACAAAAGAATCATTTTGTCAGCCCTTGATGTCGGCCAGGGGCAGTCCATACTTTTACGGTATGCTCCACGAGGGAGAATACTTCTGGATGGAGGGGGCATAAAAGCCTCGCGTATGGACACAGGACGGGACATTGTCCATCCCAGACTGGGGCTGAACACGCCACCGCGCATCCAGGCTATTTTAAACACCCATCCGGACTATGATCATCTGTCGGGACTGTTTCATATTAATGACAATTTCACACCTGACCTGTTTTTCCATAATGGCCATGAAACCGGTCAGGCGCTCAAGGAAAAGATGCGGCAGGTTGTCAAGGGGAACAATTCCCGGACTTTGTTTGCAGGTGATCAAATAATCCTGGGTGATCCAGAAAACAGGCTGCGGCTCAAGGTACTCCATCCTCCCGCAAGGGTTGAAAATGGCCAGCCTGTGGTTGACACTGACTGGTCTGGCAATGGCGCCTCACTCATTCTCAGGCTGGATCACAATGGCAAAGGATTGGCGCTTTTTACAGGCGATGCGGATATCAGCAGCCAATGGGAGATTATGGAAAGGCGACAGGACCTGGCTGCCAAAATTCTTTTTACGCCCCACCATGGCTCGGACAGAAACCTTTTGCCGGAACTTTACGAAAGCGCAAAACCCAGCTTGGCCCTGATAAGCTGCGGAGCTCAAAACCGCTGGCGCTTTCCTGGGAAAAATTTGCTGAAGTACCTGGCGGAGAATGACATCCCCGTGCTGGACACGGGAAAAAATGGCAGGATTGATGTGGTTTTCAGCCAAAATGGCGCCATGACAATTAAAACTGTAACGCCCTGACATGCCAGAGAAAAATTATTTTTGGCAATTGGGACAATAAACTGTGGCCCTGCCGCCAATGCGGCACTTCTGCATGATATGGCCACATATTTTGCACTGCTCGCCTCCGCGTCCATAGGCCATAAAGGAATTCTGAAATGCGCCAACATTGCCATCGGCATCACGATAATCCCGTATGGAGCTGCCGCACTGGGAGATGGAGCGTCTCAGCACATCCTGGATTGCCGCCAGCAGTTTCTCAACCTCCCCATCCTCAAGGCTGCCGGCCTTGCGCATTGGCAATAAGCCACTTTGAAAAAGCGCTTCATCCGCATAAATATTGCCGATGCCAGCAATGATTTTTTGATCGAGCAAGGCGGTTTTTAAGGGTCTGCCACCTTTGAGGCGCCGGGCCAACATATCCGCATTCATTTCAAGAGGCTCAGGCCCAAGCTCATGCCAGAAGGGCCATTTGGCAAGCAGGGGACCGGTGGCGGCGAAAATTTTGCCAAAGGTGCGGGTATCGTCAAAAAAAAGGCGAATGGAAGACCCATCCTGCCGGTTCAAGTCAAAAAGGCAACGCGTGTGCCTGCCCTGTTCGTCATTTGCCTGTCTTGTGAATATGCGGCCTGTCATGCGTAAATGCACCACAAGATATTCGGGTAGGCGCCCTTTGCCTGCCATACTTGTGGGGGATAGATTCAGCACCAGCAGTTTACCACGGCGCCCGACCTTGTCTATGCGCATCCCGCAAAGAGATGTTAAAGGCAGACTCAGTGGATGCAGGGTGGAAGGCAGCAATAAAACCGCCCTGGTGAAGACGCAGTTATGAATATGGGGATAGAGACTGCGGGCCACAGTCTCCACTTCTGGCAATTCAGGCATCGTATATGTCCAGAAGCCCTTCGGGAGGACTTATAATGATTCTGCGATTCTGCAGATCAATGGATTCAATGAAACATGCCTGGGCAGGGAAGAGAATCTCCCGGCGGCTGTCATCGGTGATGGCCCAAATTTCCTGATTTGCCGGAAATTCAATATGATCGAGAATCCCGACTGTCTGGCCATTTGGGAGGATAACTTGACATCCTGGCAGATCTTGAAGGTAGACCTCGTTTTCAGCCAACGGAGGCAGTTGATCCCTGGGCATAAAAATTTTGGAGCCATTGAGCTTTTCAGCGGTGCTGCGATCATTCACTCCCTCAAGGAGCATGAGCAGGCGCCCCTTGTGGGGTCGCAGACCACTTATGATAAAACTCAAAGGCCCCTGCTGCGGGCTTTGCAGAAATATTCTATCGTTGACTTTTGGCGTGGCATTAGCATGCCAGTCAACTGTCAACTCCCCTTTTATGCCATGCGCCCTGCCAATCATTCCCATTTGCAGCATGCCTGCGCAATCGGGATTCATTCAAGAATTTCCAGCACTGTTCTTTTATTGGCCCTGATGGATGCGGCACCAAGGATGGTGCGAATTGCTCTGGCAGTTCTGCCCTGCCTGCCAATCACCTTGCCCAGGTCCTCCTTCGCAACCTTGAGCTCAAGCACAGCTACCTGCTCGCCCTCGACCTCATTGACCTGGACTTCATCAGGCCTGTCCACCAGTGAACGGACAATATATTCCACCAAAGATTTCATGGCTTCCTCCCGGCAACTCAAAAAAGGGCATTCTCACGCGGAGGGCCCCATGCACAGGCAGGCCCTAACTCATATGCTTTCTTAAAATGGCCTGTACCGTGGTTGTGGGTTTTGCGCCTTTTGCCAGCCAGCCCTTGATTCCTTCAACGTCAAGCCTGACATCGGCGGGGTTTGTCATGGGATTGTAAAACCCGAGATATTCAAGGGGACGCCCATCACGCCTTGTTTCATCAGTGGCGGCCACTACCCTGTAAAATGGATGTTTCTTGCTGCCCATACGAGTCAATTTCAATTTAACTGCCATTTATTTCTCCCACATTATGAATATGCAAGTTGTTTTATATAATATAAAATAAAATTTCCGTAAAGTGCCATTGCAGGCATTTTGCCGGTCCGGGGATGTGCCAGGGACGCATGGCTTATTACAGCCCAAATGCTGCATGCGAAAGATCATTCGCCAGAAAACATTTTTTTTGGCTCATTGCCTGTTCTTTTGGCCTCATGGCTGATGACAGGCTTGCGATGGAAGGCATTTCAATTAATGGGGCAATGCCTTCTACTTCTTTTTCCGCTTTTCTCTTTTTTTGCGTTTTTTGGTGTAGCTTGAGCGTGGCCTGCCCGGAGGAAGCGGCATGCCACCTGGTCCCATGGGAGGCATTGCTCCAGGTGGCATCGCAGGCATGCCCTTCCCTCCCATCATTCCTTTCATCATTTTGCGCATCTGTTCAAACTGGCGCACCAGCTGGTTTACCTGGGCCACACTGACACCGGCACCGCGTGCTATGCGCTGGCGGCGGCTGCCATTGAGTATATCAGGGTTGCGGCGTTCGGCCATGGTCATGGAGTTGATTATGGCTTCCGTGCGGGCCATCTCCTTTTCCGGTAGCACATCATTGGCCTGGGAAATTTTCTCCCGCAATGCTCCGAGTCCGGGTATCATTTTAAGGATGCTGTCAAGGGAGCCAATTTTTTTTATACGCCGCATCTGGTTGCGAAAATCTTCAAGATCAAAGCTGGCCTTGCGCATTTTGCGCTCGAGCTCGCGTACCTCATCGGCCTCAAATTCAGCCTGGGCCTTTTCCACAAGAGTGAGCACATCACCCATGCCCAATATTCGGCCGGCTATGCGGTCGGGATGAAAAACCTCAATTTCGGAAAGCTTTTCACCCATGCCCACAAATTTGACAGGAGCGCCTGTAACGGAGCGAATGGACAGGGCCGCACCACCTCTGGCATCTCCATCCATCTTTGTGAGCACAACTCCCGTAAGGCCGAGCCTTTCATTGAATGTCTCGGCAACATTCACAGCATCCTGGCCTGTCATGGCGTCTGCCACAAACAGTATTTCCCGGGGGTTGACAGCGGCCTTGATGGCGCAAAGCTCCTCCATCAGTGGCTCATCCACATGCAGGCGCCCGGCTGTATCCAGCAGCACAACATTGGCATTGTCCGCCCTGGCCTGAGCAATGGCATCCTTTGCGATCTGCACCGGGTTCATCTGGATTGTGGAGGGATAGAAGGGCATGTCCAGCTGCCTGGCCAGGGTCACAAGCTGGTCAATGGCTGCGGGCCTGTACACATCTGCAGGCGCAAGAAGAGGTTTTTCCCGGTTCTTGCGCAAGAAATTGGCGATTTTGGCTGCGGATGTCGTTTTGCCAGAACCCTGAAGGCCAACCAGCATAATCACTGCGGGATTGTCGCCTTTCAGGTTCAGAGTGGCTGTATCGCCGCCCAGAAGCTCCACCAGCTGGTCATGCACCACCTGCACAACCTGCTGGGCCGGGCTCACTCCCTTAATGAGATCCTGGCCAAGACATTTTTCCCGAACCTGGTCAACAAAGTCCTTGACCACCTTGAAATTGACATCAGCTTCCAGCAGGGCAAGACGCACTTCCCTAAGTCCTGCTTGGATATTTTCCTCATCAAGCCTTCCCCTGCCGCCAAAGGAGCGGAAAACGCCGCCAAGTCTTTCCGAAAGGCTTTCAAACATGGCCTATCCCAACATAAAGAATTTTACTGCACAGTGTGAAAAGCGCCGGCTCAATACGCAAGTGCCGCACGCAATTAGTATTAAAACCATAATGGACAGAAAAAAACTGCCGATACAAAAAAAGGGATGCGATGCCGCAACCCTTAAGAAAACTGGTCGGGATGGCGCGATTTGAACGCGCGGCCTCAGCGTCCCGAACGCTGCGCTCTAGCCAAACTGAGCCACATCCCGTAACAGAAATCGGTATACGCAAGCCTCGAGATTTTTGCAAGCTATTTTTATTGTCAAAGCAAATGGTTTTGCATAAAGTGGAAAAAATTTCATTGCATAATGAAAACATCCATGGAGCAGGCATTCATATGATTCGCGTTCTTGTTGTGGATGATTCGACTTTTATGCGCCATTCCATTACGGATCAGCTTCAAAAAGATCCGGAAATCAAGGTTGTGGATACCGCGAGGGATGGTCAGGAGGCATTGCGAAAGGCACAGGAGCATGAAATCGATGTCGTAACCCTTGATGTCGAGATGCCCAAGCTTAACGGCCTTGAAACCCTAAAACAGCTCATGCAGACAAATCCGCTGCCGGTGATAATGATCAGCTCACTTACCGAAAGCGGTGCTGAAAGCACACTGAAGGCCATGGAGTATGGAGCCCAGGATTTCATTCCCAAATCCATGAGCGCCGACAAGGACGCGTTTGGCAATGAGCTTCGCCACAAGGTCAGGGCCATTGCAAGACGCAAGAGCATTATCAGACTTAAATACCACCGCCATGCGCAACCGGCGCCAAAAACAGCCCAGCCCAGGCCCCAGACCCAGCAGGCCGCACCGGCAGCGCGCAAAACCATTGGCGGCTGCAAGGGGCCGCGGGATCTTGTTGTCATTGGTGTTTCAACCGGTGGGCCGCCAGTTGTGCAGAAAATTCTGTCGGCCCTGCCTGGGGATCTGCCAGCCTGTATTCTTATAGCGCAGCATATGCCGGCAACCTTTACCGGCCCCTTTGCCAAGCGTCTGAACAGCGTGAGCAAATTTGAGGTCACCGAGGCGGTAAATGGCGACAAACTTAAAAATGGCCATGCCTATGTCTGCCCTGGCGGCAAGCATATAGGGCTACGTTTAAACGGCCCGCTGCCAGAGGTGGCAATTACCGAGGAGCCGCGTGACGCCCTGTACAAGCCCACAGTCAATGTATTGATGGAGACCGCCGGCAAAATAATGGGAAGACGAACCCTAGGCGTGATGCTGACAGGCATGGGATCCGATGGCATTGACGGCGCCCATGTTCTGCGCGAAAAAGGCGGCGTGCTTATTGCCCAGAGCGAGGCTTCCTGCGTTGTGTATGGTATGCCAAAGGCAGTAATCGATGCCAATCTTGCAAATCTGATTCTGGATGCCGATGATATTGCCCAGGCCATTGTGGCCACGGTGCGCGGCTAAACCGCACAGGATAAACTAGCATGGAAAATTCCCAGTATGACGCGGAGCAGGTGCTAGAGGCGCTAAAGGGCGGCGATAATGAGGACGCGCGCAGCGCGGCTTTTAACGCCGGAGACATGTGCCTTGAGGATGCCGTCCCCCTGCTATGCGAAAGAATCAAAAGCGAAAATATCGGCGTCCAGGAAGCGGCTGAATATGGACTGCGCAAGATAAGGGGGCCAAGGGCCATTGATGGCCTTCTACCCCTGCTCTCCAGCGATGATGCTCCCGTGCGCAATGTCGCCATGGATATTCTGCGCGAAATCGGGGTTGACGGCATTGAGATCATGCAGCCGGCCCTGCGCGGCGATGATGCCGACCTGCGCATATTCATATCCGATATTCTCGGCTATTGCCGCAGCCACCAGTCCGCCCTGCTGCTTGGCGAGGCTCTTCTGAAGGATCCTGAAGTCAATGTCCGCTATCAGGCCGCCGTGAGCCTTGGCAATCTTGCCTTTCCAGAATCCGTGGGCAGCCTTTGCAGGGCCATGCAGGATGAGGAATGGGTGCAGTTCGCAGTTGTGGAGGCGCTGGCAAAAATCAATGACCCGGCTGCCATTTCCGCTCTTGTAAAGCTGCTCCCACTTTCATCGCCACTGGTAAGCGCAGCCATCATCGACGCGCTGGGAGAGCTTGGGGACATAAAAACCATACCCATGCTCTTCAATTCCCTTGAAAATGTGAATGTTGTGCTCAGGCACAAGATTGTCAAAGCGATTGTGCAAATACTGAGCGGGCGCTCCCTTTCCCTCCTTGCGCCCAAATCCCAGGAGAGACTGCGCGAATATCTTCTTGACGCATTGACAGACAATGATGAGGAGATACGCATAGCCGCCCTGCAGGGTTTGAGTGCCATTGGCGACAACAAGGCCAGCAGGGATATTCTCGACCTGGCCAAAACCATTGACCCTGATCGCGCCCCGGACCTCTATGAAGCCACCATCAGAGCTCTTGCCGCCATCGGCTACAATGATGTGATGCGGGAGGCCCTGCGCAGCGATGACGAGACAAATGTGATGATCGCCATGGAGGCCTGCCAGCTCATGGACGACCCGCGCACGCTGGAAGAGATCAAAAATCTGTTCTGGCGCGTCAGCCGCGAGCTTCAGCGTGCGGCAATTGCCGAGATCGCCCAGCTGGGCAGCTGCGATGATGTGCCTTTCTTTCTCTCTGTAATAGACGAGTGCAAGGATGCGGAAGTTCTCAAAAGCGCTCTTGGCTTTTTTGGCAACCAGCATTCCTGCCCGGATGTTGAGGATGTGGTGTTCCAGCAGCTGGATCACCGTTATGTGGATGTCAAGGAAATGGCCCTCGAGGCATGCATAAATCTCCACAGCCCCATGCTTAATGACCGTTTCCGCGAACGTGCAGCCAGCGACGACCCCATGCAGCGCATGATGGCAGTCTATGCGCTTGGCAGATATAGTGTGCCGGAAAACATAGCCCAGATTTCGGATGCCCTCGAGGATCCCGAGCCTTCTGTACGCAGGGTTGCGGTGGAGGCCTTTGTAAATATGGGCGGCCCGGCTGAACGCTATCTCCCAAGGCTTCTGGCAAGGCTGTATGATGAGGACAAGGATGTGCGCCTGGCTCTGGTTGATCTGCTGGGACAGATTGGCACATCATCCGTCATGCCCCATCTCATCACCGCACTGCGTGATGAAAATGAATGGGTGCGCATCAGGGCCATCGAGGCGCTTGGCATGAACAGAAACTCGGAGGCTGTTCCCACCCTCGCCAATATGCTGGAAACCGCATCGCCAATGATCGCGCTGCGGATTATTGAAGCTCTTGGCAGGATAGGCGGCAATGTCGCTTTCAGCGTTCTTCTCAGCCTCACCGGCAATGAAGATCCGGAAATCCAGCATGCGGCGGCCGAGGCCGTGGCAGCCATACAGGCAGAACAGGAGTAAATATGGCTCTTCCTACTCCGCCAGACAAAACAGGCTTGTTCAAGACAGGCGAGCAAAATGCCGCCACTGACACAAAAAGGCCATTCCAGGGGGTTGGCCAGGATAAGCCAACCTCCCTTTACAAGCCCAGGCAGCCATCCACCTTTTCAACCACCACTGCCAGGCCGGCAACAGGCGCATTTGCAAGAACCACAGGCACCGCGCAGACAACACCGGATAAGCCTTTCACATCTCTCCGCACCCAAAGCCGCACTCCGGATGCCAATCAGGGAGCGCAGACATTTTCACGTTTCGCCAGACCTGCGGCAACAACGCAACCTGCGGCCACAACACAGGCGCGTCCCGCATTTGGACAGCGTCCTCTTGCCACGGGCCGCTCCCTGGGGGAGCCAACCTCATCGCCAACAGGCAGCTTCAGGAGCAAACCGGACGCCGCACCGACTCCCACCCGTGCAGCCTCGCCATTCCGCAAGGATCTGCACATAACTGATGAGGAGTTTCTGCTTCTGCGCGATTTCATCTATCAGCAATGCGGGATATTCATTGCCGAAAACCGCAAATATCTGGTGGAAAACCGTCTTTCCAACCGCCTCAAGGAATTGAACCTCAAGAGCTACAATGAATATTACAATTTCCTGCGGTTTGACGCCAGCCGGAGCAAGGAGCTGACAAAGCTGTTTGAGGTGGTCACCACCAACGAGACCAGCTTTTTCCGCAATCCCCCCCAGCTCGAGGTTTTCCAGCGGATCGTGCTGGCCAATGCCATTGAGGAGGCACGCAAAAAGGGTCAGAAAAGACTGCGCATCTGGTCCGCTGGCTGTTCCACAGGCGAGGAGCCCTATACCCTGGCCATCATCCTGCATGAGACGCTCAAAAGCGACATCGATAACTGGGATATCAAAATCACGGCAAACGATTTGTCAGAGGCCGTGCTTGCCGCGGCGCGCAGGGGGATATATAATGAATATGCGCTGCGCACCACTCCTAAGGAAATGGTTGACCGCTATTTCCACAAGGAGGGTAATGTTTACAAAATAAATCCCGCGCTGAAAAAATTGGTCTCATTTGGTCCCATCAACCTGAGTGACAAGGAGCAGCTCAAGCGCGTGGAAAAATCGCAGATTGTATTTTGCCGCAATGTCATCATCTATTTTGACGATGAGATGAAACGCAAGGTTATTAATGCCTTTTACGACAATCTGCAGCCTGGCGGCGTGCTGATAATCGGACATTCCGAATCCCTGCACAATATCAGCCGCGCTTTTCAGCTGGAGCATCACAAGGGCACAATACTTTATCGCAAATCGAGTTAGGCGCAAGGCGGCAATGCAAGCCAGAATTTTGGCAGTAGCCAATCAAAAGGGCGGGGTTGGCAAAACCACCACAGCCATAAATCTTGGCAGCGCGCTGGTGCGCAAGGGCAAGAAAACTCTTGTAATCGATCTTGATCCGCATGCCTGCGCCAGTCTGCATCTGCGTGTCTATCCCGATGACAATGGCGCCAACCTTTATGACATCTTTGTGGCGGATGCCAGGCTCTGGCCTGCCATATGGGGCAGACTGGTGCAGCCCACAGAGCAGGATGGACTGCATATAGCGCCGGGCAGCATCCGTCTTTCCGAACTTGAGAACGACCTGCGGGACAAACGTTCCAAGGGGGATATTCTGCTTCGGGCCCTGGCGCCTTTAAAAAACCGTTATGACTACATCATACTGGACTGCCCCCCCCATCTGGGCATACTGCTGGTAAATGCCATCGTGGCTTCGGATCTGCTCATCATTCCCATTCAGACCGACTTTTTGGCCCTGCATGGATTGAAATTGCTTTTTGATACCTTGCGCACCCTTAACAAGGTTCTGCCAAAGCCGGTCAAATATCGCGCTGTGCCCACCATGTATGACAAGAGAGCCAGAGCATGCACGCGGGTGCTGGAGCTGATGCGCCAAAAGATGAAGGATTCAGTTTTTCAAACCGTCATTGGCACCGACACCCGTTTCAGGGAGGCCAGTGCGAGGGGCTGTTCCATTTTTGGCGTGGATGCGCACTCCCGTGGCGCGGTTGCCTATGACGCTCTGGCTGATGAAGTGCTGGCATTATGATGAGAAGCCCTGAAGAATATCTTTCCGGAATGGATTTCACTGCGCCAGAAAAGGGCCGCAACAGCAAGTCCTTCAATGCCAGCGAAAGGGCCTTTGTTGAAAAATACCTTGGACTGGATGCATATGAAAAACTGCCCCTGGTCTCACCAGGAGTACAGTCCCCCCAGCCAAGGCCTGTAAAAACCATAGAGCCTCCCCAAAAAATCAAAGTCTCCTCTCCGGAAATCATTGTCGTCAGGGATGAAAAGCCAGAGGTTCCTCCAGCTCCGCCTTCAGCACCAGTGCAGGCGAGGCTGGAGCCCAAAATCGCGGCACCGCCACAAAAGGTCGAGACGAAACCGGAGGCACCGGCGGCAAAGGTTCAGGAGCCTCCCAGGGGGTCTGTGGCCACACTTACCATGCCACCGCCTCCAAAGGCGGAATCTCCTGACCTTCATGTCGCACATGCGAAAGTGCCCCCAGCTGCTGATGCAGAGATTAATAATGAGGTTCCGGACCGGGCAAAAACGCCCCCAAAAATTGAGCCTGAGCCGGCAAAGGCGCCAGAAAGGCAGGTGGAACAAAAGGCCACACCATCCGTTGTGGAAATGGCCCTGGATGACGCGGCAAATCTCAAGGCGCAGTTAAAACAGGAAAACGAAATCCAGATGGTCTCCTTTTTTGTGGCCAGCCAGCTGTTTCTTCTCCCTGTGGCAGGCATTCGCGAGGTATTGCGGCATCAGGAGCTTGTCAAGGTTCCACAGGCTCCGGATTTTGTGGCAGGAGTCATCAATCTCAGGGGCACAGTCACGCCTCTTGTTCATCTCTCGGCCCTTCTCACCAACGCGGCGCCGGTGTACAATGAAAAAAATTTCATAATCATATGCGGTGCCGGCGGTCTGCAGCTGGGATTGATTATTGACAGAATTAACAGCATGCATGTTCTGCCCCAGAACAAAATCATCTGGAATGCCGAAGCCAAACTTGGCGAATCGGCAGAATTTCTCTGGGCCATAGCGGATCTCGATGACAAGGTGTGCGGAATTGTGGGGCCGGAAACCATCACCCAGAAACTGCTTGCCAAATAATGGTTAAAGTGGCTTGCGCCTCGGCGCTGGTCCGAAATTTGCTACATTTGCGAAAAATGTCATTGAATAATATAATCCTGACGGTTTGTGAAAGTATGCATCAATTACATGAACACCGGCGGCACCAGCCAGTCCAGGTTTATTTTTTAAGCCAGCGCCAATGGCAGCGCATGCGGGAATTTTAATTATGAAACATATCATGGTAGTGGATGATTCCAAAACAATCCGCAATCTTGTGGCTTTTGTGCTGAAAGCTGAAGGCTTTAAGGTGAGCATGGCGGAAGACGGCCTTGATGCCATAGAAAAGCTGTACAGCCTTGAACCTGTGGATCTCATTGTGTCGGATGTGAACATGCCTCGCATGGATGGTTTCACATTCATCAAGACCTTGCGCTCCCAGGATGCCTACAAGGATGTGCCCATTATCATCCTGTCCACCGAGGGTCAGGAAAGGGACATTCAAAAGGGCATGAGTCTTGGCGCAAACCTGTACATGGTCAAGCCGGCTCAGCCTGAAAAAATGGTTCGCAATATAAAGATGCTCCTTGGTTAGCCGATAGATAATCCATATAATCAATTGTAAACAGCTCGGATGAAGGTAGGGATATGAGTCAGGAATTTAATGATCCGGAGCTTTTTGCCGATTTTATTGCAGAAGCAAAAGAGCATTTGGAAACCATTGAACCCAATCTTCTGGAGCTGGAGAAAACTCCGGATAATCTAGCGCTTTTAAATGATATTTTCCGGCCCATGCACTCCCTCAAGGGCGCATCGGGTTTTCTGGGTTTAAATCGCATCAATCATCTTGCCCACAAATCGGAAAACATTCTTGATGAACTGCGCAAGGGCACCATGCAGGTTACATCCGAAATAATGGATATAATCCTGTCTTCCACGGATGCCCTGCGCCAGATGATAGACAATCTGGAAGCCTCCAATGCGGAAGGTGATGTGGAAACAGAATCCATCATCGCCCAGATTGATGCCATCATGGCCGGAGAGAGCGCCGCTCCGCCGCCGCCACCGCCTGCTGAAGACCCCCAGCCGGAACAGCCTGAAGCAGACACCACCGCCGCTGAAGAGACAGCGGAGGAAACAGCTGCTGAAGCCGCGCCAGCCGCGCCCGAGCCTGCTCCCGATGGTTCCGCGCCTGCACAGAGGCAGGGCATGAGCAACAAGGAATGGGTGGCCAGCCTGCCCACAAGTCCTGCCTACGCCCTGACAGCCTTTGGCGAAGGACATCTAAAAGATTTTATTGATGAATCCTCTGAAATAATTGAAAACCTCAATACAGGCCTGCTTGAGCTTGAGGAAAATCCCACAGGCCGTGATGATCTCGTAAACGATCTTTTCCGCTATTTTCACAACATGAAGGGAAACAGCGGCATCATTGGCTATAATGAGCTCAACTCCCTGACACATGAGGCGGAAACCCTTTTAAACAATGTCCGCCAGGGCAAGATTACCCCAAGCCATGAACTGATTGATCTGCTGCTGCTCACTGCCGACGTTATGGAAGGCCTTGTGCAGGGCATTGATGTTGGCGAGGGCAAGGCCACTCCCATCGACATTGAGCCAATGCTGAAACAGCTGCGCATGGCTCTGGCTGGCGAAGGGATTGCCCTGCCTCCGGAATTGCTTGCAGCCAAGGGCGGCACATCCGACAACGCTCCAGCGCCCCAGCCCAAAGATGTTGATGTTGTCAATCCTACCATCATACCTGTGGGCCAGGAGAGCGAGGACGCCGATGTCTTTCGCGTAACGGTCAATCAGCAGCTTGAAATCATAAGGGCTGCCCTTGCTACCCTGCAAAAGGATGGCACACACAAGGATTCCATTGACGCCCTGTACCGCTGCCTGATTGCCATAAAAAATGCCTCCGGTTTTGTTGGCCTCAATGACATCAAGGTTTATGCAGAACGCACAGCCGGCATAGTTGATCAGGGGCGCAAGACAGATCTGGATTTTGGCCTGATGGTTGACATGCTGGGCCAGGAAACGGGCATAATCGGAGATATGGTTCAAAAAGCGCTGGAAACTGGCCAGATTGCCGCAGGCCAGAATGACTCTGCTGCCCAGAAGCAGGCGGATACACCCAGCGTGGAAGCCCCAAAAGCGGAAAAGCCAGCCGGGAAATCCGGAGATAAACCTGCTGAAAAACCAGCTGCCGAATCTGCACCCAAACCGGCCCCGAAACCTGCGCAAGCCCCTGCGCCAAAGCCTGCTGCCCCTGCGCAGGACAAAGCCCAAAAAGCGCCTGCAGCCGCGCCCAAGCCTCAGGCTGCTCCGGCAGAGGCTCATAAGAGTTCTTCCACCATTCGCGTTGATCATGAAAGGCTCGACCATCTGATGAACCTCATTGGCGAGCTCATAATCAATCGCAACCGCTACACACTCATCGCGCGCTCCCTTGAAGGCAATGAGGATTCCATCAATGTGGCGGAAGTTGCCCAGAGTCTTTCAGAAACCACATACGCCATGGCTCGTATTTCCGATGATCTGCAGGACACCATAATGAAGGTGCGCATGGTGCCCGTTTCATCGGTATTCTCCCGCTTTCCGCGCCTGGTGCGCGACCTCTCCCGCAAAAGCGGCAAGGAGGTTGATCTGATCATGGAGGGAGAGGAAACAGAACTGGACAAGAGCGTGGTGGAAGTAATAGGCGACCCGCTTGTGCATCTTATCCGCAATTCCGTTGACCATGGAATTGAGCCGGAGGATCAGCGCATAGCCGCTGGCAAGCCGCCAAAAGGCCGCGTTACCCTGCGCGCCTTTCACAAGGGCAACTCCGTTGCCATCGAAATTGAGGATGATGGCAAGGGCATAGACCCCGTGAAAATGCGTGAAGTGGCCATCAAAAAAGGCATTATCACTCCTGAGGAAGCGGCCCAGATGGATGACAGGGAGGCTATAGAACTAATTTTCGCCCCGGGCTTTTCCTCTGCCGAAAAAATAACGGATATTTCCGGCCGTGGAGTGGGCATGGATGTTGTCCGCACCAATATCAAAAACCTCAAGGGCAGTGTCAGCACTTTTTCCGAAATTGGCAAGGGCACGCGCTTTACCCTGAGTCTGCCTCTGACCCTTGCCATTATCGATGCCCTTATGGTCAATGTTTCTGGCCAGATGTATGCCATTCCCCTGGATGCTGTTTCCGAAACCACAAAAATTGAGACCGAGCGTCTTACAGATGTCAAAGGCCGTAAGGCAGTAACCCTGCGTGGCGAGGTGCTCGGCATTGTGGAACTTTCCGAAATGCTGGGGCTTCCCCGCAGTATGGAGACCTTGCCAGACGTTCTCTCTGTGGTTGTCATCCATGACAATGAGCGCAGGCTTGGCCTTGTGGTGGATCAGCTGCTAGAAAGACAGGAGATCGTCATCAAGCCTCTTGGCGCCTATCTTGGCGATCTGAAGGGTATTTCCGGCGCTACCATCATGGGAGATGGCTCTGTCATTCTTATTCTTGACCCGCATGAAATTTACATTATGTCCACATCCAAGGCAGCCAGCATTTCCCAGCCTGTAAACAATGAAGCGGCAAAACAGCTTGCCGCGGCGGCCCGACAATAGCCAGTAATACAGCGGCGCCGTCATGGTTTGGCATTATCCATGACGGCGCCCTGACGTCTGGGCCATTCCTGAGCAAAATCTGACAGTCTGCCTACCCGTCCAAATCCGGATTTGTCCATGCTTATAAAAAAGGCTACCCAACTTGATCTCGACGGCATTGCCGCCATCTATTCCAAAATTATCGCAAGCGAACACAAAAAAAATACAGGCATTGGCTGGATTGCAAATGTTTACCCTACGAGGGAGACAGCTGCCGTAGCGCTTGGGCGCGAAGATCTTTTCGCCGGTTTTCATGATGGACGAATTGTCTCCTCCGCCATCATAAACAAAATGCAAATGCCGGAATATGCCGGCGGCAAGTGGCAAAACATTGCCCCGGACAACAAGATCATGGTCATTCACACGCTGGTCACTGACCCGGATTTTGCCGGCAGAGGATTTGGCAAAAAATTCATTTTATTTTATGAGGATTATGCAGGCCGCAATGGTTGCAATACCCTGCGGCTGGACACAAATGCCAGAAATGCCCACGCCAGAGCTTTTTATGCCAGGCTGGGCTATACAGAGGCGGGCATTATTGCCTGCGACTTCAACGGCATAAAGAACATTGACCTGGTTCTTTTGGAAAAACGCATCAATCCTGTAGAACAGGGAGAATAAAATGAACATTGTCATAATCACGGGCAGCCACAGGCCCAAAAGCAACTCAAAAGCCCTGGCCGAAAATTTCCGCAGGGGCGCGGAGGATGCCGGCCATACTGTATTCATGTTTGAGGCGGCTCACAAAAAAGTCCATCCCTGTATTGGCTGCGACCATTGCGGCATGGATGGGCCCTGTATTTTCAAGGACGACATGGAGGAGCTGCGTGAAAAAATTATTGCCGCAGATGTTGTCCTGCTGGCGTCGCCCATGTACTACTTTGGCATTTCCGCCCAGATAAAGGCTGTCATTGATCGCTTTTTCGCCTTCAATCCCCATGTCACTGGCAAAAAGGACGCATACCTTTTTGTGACCTATGGCGGCGATGATCCCAAAACGGCCGAAGGCATCACCAGACAATATGAAATAACCTGTGACTTTTTGAAATGGACCGACAGGGGCAAAATCCTGGTGGCCAATGTCAATGACGAGGGCGATGTACTGAAAACAGCCTATCCACAGCAGGCGTATGAGCTGGGAAAAAGTCTGAAATAGTTTTCAGCCTGCAGATATAATTGAAAGGGGGCATATGACCGCCAATGGCGGTCATATGCCCCCTTCTGCATGTTGTGGCCGACAGATTGCAATCTGCGGCCACAGCCATTATTTCTTATATAAATGAGCCGACTATCTCGCCAAACTCCCTGCAGCCGACCATTTTGCCATCTTTTATTTGCGGGGCCAGATCCCCAGGCACACGTTTGGCATCTATTGCCCTTCGCACCGCATGGCGTATGCGGCTGCCAGCATTTTTGCTGCCAATATGCTCAAGGAGCATGGCACCGCACAGGATCAGGCTTGTGGGATTTGCCTTGTCCTTGCCAGCAATATCTGGCGCAGTGCCGTGAGTGGCCTCAAAAAATGCCATCCTGTCGGACATGTTCACACCGGGCGCCATGCCAAGACCGCCAACCTGTGCGGCCAGGGCATCTGAGATGTAGTCGCCATTGAGGTTGGGAGTCGCCAGAACGTCATATTCAGCCGGATGCAGGAGAGCTTCCTGAAACATGGCATCGGCAATGCGATCCTTGATCATGAGTCTGCCGGCCACGGGAGCCTTTGCCATACAGGTCAAATCGCCAAATTCATCCCTGGCAACATCATAGCCCCATTGCCTGAAGGCGCCCTCAGTGAACTTCATGATATTGCCCTTGTGTACCAGGGTCACGCTTTTGCGGCCATTATCCAGGGCATATTTTATGGCCATGCGCACAAGGCGCTTGCTGCCCTGCTCCGTCATGGGCTTAATGCCTATGGCCGAATCAGGAGAAATCCCGGTTATGCCCAGCTCGTCGCGCAAAAAATCCACCAGCTTCCTTGCGCGTGGATCAAGGGCTGCGAACTCGATGCCGGCATAGACATCCTCCGTATTTTCCCGGAATATCACCATGTCCACAAGTTCGGGATGTTTCACCGGCGTTTCCAGGCCTGGCACATGATTGACAGGCCTGATGCAGGCATAAAGATCAAGCCCCTGGCGCAAGGCCACATTCAGACTGCGTATGCCGCTTCCCACTGGCGTGCCCAGTGGGCCTTTCATGGCAAGATCGGCGCCCTGCAGACTTTTCAGTGTTTCCTCAGGCAAAGGCGTGCCGGTTTCGGCAACAGCCTTGTTTCCAGCCAGCAGTTCCTCCCAGAGAATTGGCTCAATGCCCTCCTTCGCGATGGCGGCATCAATAACCGGCCGGGCCGCAGCCCATATCTCCGGGCCTATGCCATCCCCTTCTATATAAAAAACCTTTCTCATGCCATTTCCTCCCCACATGCATCCTCATCCCCGTCCTGGGCCTCCTGCTGAATGGCGCCGGCCCTCTTGAGCAGTTCCTCCAGCTGGATGTCCCCGCTGACAACGCCAATAATGCGATCATTCTCATCTGTCACCGCGCAGGAGACGGTAATGACCAGCTTGCGGGTGAAATGGGACTGGTAAACATCCATTATATGCATTTCGCCGCTTTGCATGGGCATGCGGAACCATTCCCTGTCCGAAAAATCATGCCCCATTTCAAGAGAGGCATAATTGGGGGCGTACTCGGATTCCGCCACCGCCTTGCAGCGCATTCTGCCTGTGGCATCCGTCAGGCAGCAGAATTGCATAAACGGGTATTCCCGCACAAATGTATCCAGAAGCTGGCAAGATTCCTGATCCATACGCGCAAGCAGAGGATTTCCGGCCAGTCTCTGCACAATATGGGCTGCCAGTTTTCCGGCCAATTTTTTCACACGGTCAAATTCGGTTACAAACAGCTCAGGCATAAATCGCTGGACAAGAGCCTCCATTTCCGCATGGGAGAAACTTGTTGTGCGCCCGCTTTCCTCATAAATGGCCATGATGGCATCGTATATCTGCCCTACTGCGGGATGCTTTTTGGAGACATGCCTTTCCCTATCCAGCCCCAGATTCGTATTTATCCAGTAGGCTACTCCTGCGCGTCCTGTCTTGTCCGTGATAATTATGGGCACAGGTCTGCCAAGAAGGCGGTTGGTATCAAATATATTGTAGATTTCCTCATTCTTGGCCAGGCCATCGGCATGAACTCCCGCGCTGGTGGCATTAAAATCCCTGCCCACAAATGGGTAATTGGGCGGAATGACATATTGCAGCTCGCTGGCAAAGAACTGTGACACCTCATTGAAAACGGTGGTGTCCGCGGCTGCGTCATCGCCAGTGAGGGAAATATATTCCACAAGCAGGGCCTCCAGCGGCGTGTTGCCTGTGCGCTCCCCAAAACCGAAGATGGTGGAGTTGACAGCGCCACAGCCATATAGCCACGCCGTCACCCCATTGGCCAGGGCAAGATGGAAATCGTTATGGCCATGCCATTCAAGCCACTGCCCCGGCACTCCAGCATCATCAATAAAGGCTCGCACAATCCTTTGCACAGACCTGGGCAGAGCCGCCCCGGGCCAGGGCACGCCAAAGCCCATGGTGTCACATAATCTGATCTTCACTGGCATGCCGCTCTGTCTGGCCAGCTCCATAAGCTTCTGGGCAAAAGGCAGACAGAAGCCGTATATATCCGCCCTGGTGACATCCTCAAAATGGCAACGCGGTATGATGCCCCATTCCAGCGCCTGTGTGGCCAGATCCAGATACATGTCCATGGCCTGCTGGCGCGTTTTGCCAAGCTTGAGAAAAATATGGTAGTCGGAAACGCTGGTGAGCATTCCGGTCTCATCAAATTCCATATCCCGCGCCAGCTTGAGATCATCGCGAGTGGCCCTTATCCAGGCCGTTACGCGGGGAAAGCGATATCCTCTTGCCCTGCATACATCCACACATTTTCGGTCCTTTGGCGAATACAGAAAAAATTCCGAAGCCGCTATAAGTCCGCTCCGGCCACCCATCCTGTGCAGAAAATCAAACATTTTCGCCACCTGCCGCACAGTGTACGGGGGCCTTGCCTGCTGGCCGTCCCTAAAGGTGGTGTCGGTGATGCGCATCTGCTCGGCCGGCCTTGGCGCAAGCATGACTTCATCAAAACTTGTGCGGCAGATGTTGGAGTAGGGAAAAAGATTGCGATATAACTGCGGCTTGTCGATATTCTGAAGGGTGAGGGCTCTGTCCCCGCCTTCTCTGTGGATTAAGCTCATTTGCTTCCTGTACCTGCGAATTGATTTGAATTATCCTGAAGATTTTCTGTTTTTATTTATTGCACGTAAAGTGTCAATGCCTTGCGTTGCCATGGCGTCATTTTCAGCCGCAGAAACCAAAAAAGGGCTTGTTTACGGCAATAAAAAATTGTTTTAGACTTGTTCCCCTGGCAATTTGACGCACAGAAGCACATTCGGCAGCCCAAAAGGATGACAGCATGACTGATCAGGCAAGCAAAAATATGAAATGCGGCTTGGAAAAAGCTCCGCACCGTTCCCTCCTCTATGCTCTTGGTTTGACAAAAGAGGAAATTGATCGCCCATTTGTAGGCATTGTCAACGCGGCAAGCGAGGTGGTGCCCGGGCATCTGCATCTGGACGCCATAGCATCAGCAGTAAAATCAGGTGTACGCATGGCTGGAGGCACACCCCTTGAATTTCCGGCCATCGCTGTCTGCGATGGACTGGCCATGAACCACGAGGGTATGCGCTTTTCGCTGCCATCCCGCGAATTTATTGCCGATTCCATAGAAATAATGGCTCGCGCCCATGCCTTTGACGCCCTGGTTTTCATCCCCAACTGCGACAAGTGTGTGCCAGGAATGCTGATGGCCATGCTCCGCCTGAATCTCCCTTCCATTCTTATCTCCGGTGGCCCCATGCTGCCAGGCAATCTTGCCCCCGGTGTGCGCGGCGATCTGATAACCGTCTTTGAGGCTGTGGGCAAGGCCGGCGCGGGCCAGATTACGGAGAAGGAGCTGCAAAAAATGGAGGAGCGGGCCTGTCCTGGCTGTGGCGCCTGCGCAGGCATGTTCACCGCCAACTCCATGAATTGTCTTGGCGAGGCCCTGGGCGTGGCCCTGCCCGGTAATGGCACAATTCCGGCTGTCAGCGCCGGGCGCATTCGTCTTGCCAAAACAGCCGGCATGAAGGTCATGGATCTATTGCGCGATAATATCCGGCCCCGCGACATAGTCACCCGCAATTCCATAGCCAACGCCGTTGCCGTGGACATGGCGCTTGGCTGCTCCACCAACACTGTGCTGCATCTGCCCGCGGTTTTTGCGGAGGCCAATCTGGACATAGGCCTGGAGCTGTTTGATGAAGTCAGCCGCAAGAGTCCGAATCTCTGCAAGCTTTCCCCTGCCGGCAAGCATTTTATGGTGGACCTCGATAATGCCGGCGGCATCCCCGCCGTCATGGCCGAGCTGGATAAACTTGGCCTTATTGATGGCGATTGCATGACAGTGACAGGTCATACTGTGGCGCAAAATCTTAAGGATCTCGATGCCCGCATTCTCGATGAGGATGTCATTCATCCCCATGAAAAGGCCTGGTCGAAAGAGGGCGGCATTGCCATACTGCGCGGCAGTCTGGCTCCTCTTGGCGCTGTGGTCAAACAGTCGGCGGTCGCGCCTGAGATGATGCGCCGCCAGGTGGTTGCCAGGGTTTTTGATTCCGAACAGGACGCCATGGACGCCATTCTTGGCGGCCGTATAAAGGCCAATGACGCTGTGGTAATTCGCTATGAAGGCCCCAAAGGAGGACCTGGAATGCGCGAGATGCTTTCCGCCACTGCCGCCATAACAGGTATGGGTCTTGGCCGCGATGTGGCGCTCCTCACAGATGGTCGCTTCTCCGGTGGCACCAATGGCGCGGCCATAGGCCACATTTCTCCTGAGGCTGCCGATGGCGGCATCATCGCGCTGGTGCAGGACGGCGATATCATTAGCATTGACATTCCCGGCCGCAAGCTGGATCTGATGGTGGATGAGGCGGAGCTGGCCAGAAGGAGGGAGAAATTGGACATAATCAGCAAGGAATGTCCGTATCCTGTTCTTCGCCGCTATGCCCGCCAGGTTGGCTCCGCAGGCACAGGCGCACGATACAAGGATCAAAACAGCTGATTCCATGGCCGAGAGGATAAAATATCCCGCGCCAGGCTGCGTGGTTGAATTTATCGAAAACAATTCAGTCCAGATTGCCGTGGTTCTGGAAGAGGCAGGCGGCAAATTGCGCCTGCTTCTTCCCTCACGGCGCGAAACGCGTCTTGCAGCCAACAGGCTCCTCCCCTGGCCCGGCCCGCAGCACAAGGCCGATCTTGGCAGGGAGGAATATGTGCGCATAATGGAGGAACACAGGCGCGCAAGACAGTGTAAGGCGGATCAAATTGATATAATGGCGGTTTGGGAGCTTGCCCAGGGCGAGGTTTCCCTGGCGCCGGCAACCTGGTTTGCCGAATTATGTGAAAATGATCCGGACTATGATTCCATTGCAGCATATGGTGGCGCCCTGCTCGCCTGCAAGACGCATTTTCGCTTTCAGGCGCCGGATTTTCTTGTATATGATGCTGAAACTGTGGGCAAAAGACTTGATGATCAGCGTGCCAGGGAGGAGCGGGAGGCACTGGTGGCAGGGGGCGCAGCCTTTCTGCGCACCCTTTGGGAGCATGCTGCAAAAAACTCGATCCTCCCCCCCGATTCACCGGCTTTAGCCGGGCAACCTGATGAAAAGATACTTCATCGCATCCAGACCATTTTATTCGCCAGGCTGCTCAATCCCGACACCAGGGATGATGAGGCGCTTTGGCTGCTCCTGAGCAAGGGGCTGCCGGATGTGCCGCATCTGCCGCTACAGCTGCTTACCGCCTGGGGCAAGTTGCCTCCACACTATAATTTCTGGCTGGATCGCGCTGGCTACGAGTCTGGCGATGACTGGTGGCATGGTTTTGAACTGCCTGTGGGTATGCTTTACCGGCAGGGCCAGGGTGAAACAGTAACCAAAAGCCCCTTCATAAGCATTGACAGCGCCAAGACGCGCGACATCGATGACGCTTTCTTTCTGGAAAAAAACTCCTCCGGCTGGCTGCTGACTGTGGCCCTGGCATGCCCGGCAGCCACATGGCCCTTTGGCAGCTCTTTTGACAAAAGGGTTCTGCACCGAGCCACCAGCATCTATTTGCCGGAAGGCGATCTGCACATGCTGCCGGAGAATCTGGGCGCAAACGCACTCTCCCTTTTCGCCGGCAGGCAGAGGCCAGTCTTCTGCCTGCGTCTGGACATAGATAAACAGGGCAACATCACCAATTGCCAGCCAGGCATGGACACCATGGCTCTGGCTGAAAACCTCACCTATGAGGATTGCCAGGCCGTGCTGGACGCCATGACCGACAGTATCCGACTGCCCGACAATCCGGCTGCAAAACATGGCGAAATGCTTGCGGACGCTTTGGATCTTGCAAAAACCATGCGGGATAGGCGCATTGAACGCGGAGCCATTGTCATGGAAAGGCCGGATGTTGATATTCGTCTGGACAAGGTGGATGGCAAGCTGCGGGTTGCCATTGGTGAGATGCCCAAAGCAGGTGATGCTCAGCTCATTGTGTCCGAAATGATGATTGCCGCAAGCTCCGCAATAGCCGACTGGGCATTTGAACACGGCATCCCCCTGGTGCACCGCACCCAGAATGTCGCCGTGCCCAAAGAATATGCGGGCATCTGGTCCGACCCTGTGGATCTGGCCAGGATCATGCGCTATCTTGCGCCATCCATACTGGAATCCACGCCAAGACTCCATGCCGCTTTGGCGGCCCAGCGCTATGCCCCGGTGACATCGCCCTTGCGCCGTTATGCCGATTTGCTTAATGAGGGGCAGATAATCCATTTTCTCAGAACCGGTTCGCCCCGCTGGCGGCTAAATGAGATGGATGCCATCCTGGACAGATTGATCCCGGCCCTGGAAAGCGCGACCCAGGTGCAGAAATTTCGTCCACGCTATTGGAAACTGCTCTATTTTCGCCAGCAGGGCGATCAGGCATGGTGGGATGGTGTGATTACAGAAGAAAATGACGCTTTTGTCACTGTCAGCCTGCCGGCCCAGGGCATGTTTGTGCGCGGCAAAAGACATCTGTTTGACGAGCGTGCCGCAGCAGGCCTTGCCGTATCCGTGCGTATTGGCAAGGTCAACCCCCTTTATAATGAAATTCAGATCCTGGAGGCAATGACGAATGAATAAATGCCATTGCCCGGGTCATTAACCCGCATTGCAATATCCTTCCACAGGATTCTCAAGAGGAGAATAAAATGCTTGTTGGCCAGATACTCTGGATTGTGGGAGCGTATATACTTGGCTCAGTGCCATTTGGTCTGGTAATTGCCAAAACCTTCTGCCATATCGATCCCCGCCTTGATGGCAGCAAAAGCATTGGCGCAACCAATATTTCACGTCTGTGCGGTTTTCAGTATGGAGTTCTCACTCTGGCTTGCGATGTGTTGAAAGGCGCAATTCCTGTGTGGGGGGCCATGCTGCTGGAGCCCAGGCCGGTATTTGTCAGCCTCACCGGTCTGGCCTGCGTCATGGGACATGTATTTTCCTGCTTCATGCATCTCAGGGGTGGCAAGGCCGTGGCAACAAGCATTGGCGTTTTCATGCCCATTGCCTTCTGGCCACTGCTGGGCTCCTGCGCGCTCTGCATGCTTGTCATCTGGCGCAGCGGCTTTGTCAGTCTGGGCTCTTTGACTCTTCTGGCCTCGCTGCCCGTTTTTCTTATATTCATGGGAATGTACCAGTGGCTGCCCCTGAGCCTCTGCCTCTGCCTGGTGGTATTTGTGAAACATCGTGAAAACATCAGCAGGCTTCGCGCCGGCACTGAAAAACCCTGGCTAAAAAGCAGACAGAAAAAGGATAATATTCAATGAATAACGCCACCTTTCCAGAATGGCGCGGCAGGCTCGAGTATGTCTGCATTGGTTGTGGTTCGCATTTTCCAGCCAGTAACCTTCTCTATACCTGTCCAAAATGTGGCAGCGTGCTGCTTTTGGAGGATATGGCCGCACCGGAACTGAAAAAAACAAGCGGCGTCAAATGGCGCGAAATTTTCGATGGACGCATGGGCACGCGCATTCCGGCCCTGAGCGGGATTTTCCGTTTCTACGAGCTCATTGCGCCACTGCCGGATGAAGAGGATATTGTCTGGCTTGGCGAAGGCAATACACCGGAGATAGAAGCAGCCAAAAGATTTCAGCAGGAAGTTGGCATTTCCTTCTCATTCAAGAATGACGGACAAAATCCCAGCGCTTCCTTCAAGGATCGTGGCATGGCCTGCGCATTCAGCTATCTGAAATGGCTTTGCCGCCATCATGGCTGGAAGGAGGTTCTGACAATATGCGCATCCACTGGAGACACCTCCGCAGCCGCAGCCCTGTATGCGGCTTATGTGGGTCCACCGCTAAAATCAGTGGTTCTGTTGCCCATGGGCAAGGTTACCCCACAGCAGCTGTCACAGCCACTGGCAAGCGGCGCTGTTGTGCTGGAGCTGCCAGGGGTCTTTGATGATTGCATGAGGGTTGTGGAAATTCTCGCCAAAAAATATCGGGTTGCCCTGCTGAATTCAAAAAACAGCTGGCGCATACTCGGCCAGCAATCCTATGCCTTTGAAATCGCGCAATGGCATGACTGGAATATGGCAGGTCTTTGTCTTTTTGTGCCTGTGGGCAATGCCGGCAATATCACCGCGATCATGGCCGGATGTCTGAAGATGTACGAGCTTGGCATAATAGATGCGTTGCCACGCATTTTTGGTGTCCAGTCCGAACATGCAAATCCTGTTTTCCGTTACTATGGCCAGCCGGAGGACAAGCGGATCTGGCAGCCTGTCAAGGTGCGCCCCAGTGTCGCCCAGGCGGCCATGATTGGCAATCCGGTCTCATTCCCGAGAGTTAAATATCTTGCGGAAAAATATGTCCAGGTAGCAGGAGAAAAATCCTTCCAGATTGTACAGGTCAGCGAGCAGCAAATAATCGAGGCCATGCTGGCCGCCAATCGCCACGGACATATTGCCTGCACCCAGGGTGGCGAATGTCTGGCGGGGTTGAAGAATGCGCTTGCACAGGGGTTGATAGGGGCCGGAGAAAAGGCGATTCTCGATTCCACAGCCCACAGCCTCAAATTCTCCGGATTTCAGGAAAAATATTTTAATGACAGCTTTGAGCCGGAGTATGAAATCAAACCTGATCCTGCTCTGGCCAACAGGCCGGAGGAATTGCTTGCCAATGTAGAGGCTGCATCCTTGCCGGTTGATGAACTGGCAGCGCGCGGCGCGGATGCGGTGGCTAACCGTCTGAATCTGATTGAAATTGAATCAGAAAAATAATCCCTGGGCCAGCATGGAGTCATAAAATGAAAATTACAGATATTTTTGATATTCCTGTGCCGGAAAACCATATTCCCGTGCCCTATGTAATTGCCGAGGCCGGAGTCAATCACGAAGGCAGCATGGAGATTGCCAGGCGCCTCATAGATGAAGCTGCTGAGGGCGGCGCGGATGCCATAAAATTTCAGACCTACAAGGCAGCCACCCTGGCCTCAAAGGATTCGCCAGCCTACTGGGATACGGCAAAAGAACCCACAAAAAGCCAGTACGAATTATTTAAAAAGCATGATTCTTTCTGGAAAAATGAATTTGAGCAGCTTAAAAAGTATTGCGACACCATTGGCATAGCCTTTCTTTCCACTCCCTTTGATGTGGAATCCGCGACATTTCTCAATGATCTGATGGATGTTTTCAAAATCTCATCATCAGACATAACCAATAAGCCCTTTATTCAATATATCTGCTCCTTCAACAAACCTATGCTTCTTTCAACCGGTGCATCCTGGCTGCATGAGATTGCCGAGGCCGTGGAGTGGATAGAGGCCAGCGGCAACAGTCTGGCTCTTCTCCATTGTGTGCTGAACTATCCCACCAGGGATGAAAACGCGGCTCTTGGCATGATTCCCGCACTCAAGCGGACATTCCCGGACCATGTAATCGGCTATTCTGACCATACACTGCCCAAAGACATGGCCATACTCGAGACAGCAACTCTTCTTGGAGCCAGGATTATCGAAAAGCATTTCACCCATGACAAGACCCTGCCTGGCAATGATCATTATCATGCCATGGATATGCGAGATCTCCGCCATTTTTATGAAAGATTGCGGCATACCCTTGCGAGCATAGGCGAATTGCGCATAACAGCCCTGCCTGAAGAGGAGCCGGCAAGACGCAATGCCAGACGCTCCCTTGTGGCCGCCCGGAACATCACCAAAGGAGAGCGGCTAACCGGCGCCGATCTGACATGGAAAAGACCAGCGCATGGAATTTCTCCCAGACATTTTGATGAAATTCTTGGCATGGCGGCAAGACATGACATAGCCGAGGATACAGTTTTGCAATGGACAGATCTGGAAAAAATGGACTGAACATGTATCTGGCTCTTGGGGCGATGCCAGCCCATGCCAGGCCAGACACACATCTTGCGGCCGGCCCCTGGTGCTTTGCCGGCCGCGAGGAGCAATTTCCAGGCTGGGAACATGATTTCCGCCTTGCGCCTGAACCACTGGCGGATGCGGATGCCGCCACAATGGCGGCCCGCGCGGCACAGACCCTGTGCGTGCGGATCATACCACAAGTGGCAGAATCGCTTGACAGCCACTGGACTGTATTGCCGCTGATCTACTGGCAATTTCTACTCGCTCCCTGGGCCATTGAAGTGGCAAGCCATATTGTGGAACATGCCATGCGCTGCCAGGCAATGCGCGATGTGTGGGGCAATGAGTCTCTGACCGTATCCCTTATGCCGGCCGGCATCTCTTTTGATTTCAAAGATGAACACGATTTTTCCCTGCGCGGCTCCCTGGGGCTGGGTTACAATCATTGGCTGTTTTCCAGGCTGCTGGAAGCCTCATGGCCCCATAAATGGCAAAAGGAATATATTGCATTTGACGGAAACAAGGCTCAGTCAACGGAACCATCAGCAAAAATATTTCCTTGCATCAAGGGACTGGTCCAAAAGATGCTCCTGAGCCTGCCCTGCCCCAGATTAAAAGGCATGACTATTTTCCGGGCCTTGAAGTATTCCAGGGCTCTTCTACATTCCTGCCGGCCAGCAGATCACAGTCTCAGGCTCGAAGAGGCGTTTGATTATCCAGATGCCATTGCGCAGGTGAATTTGCCCGATACCCTGCCAGTTTTCATGGCTGCATTGCCCCAAAGCATAAAGAACCTGTGCCATAAACCGGTAAAGGCGGCCAGGAAACCTTTTTTGCGCATTGCCAGCATCATGGCCTATGAAGACGCGCCATACAGACAGATTCTCGCCAAATGGCGTGCTGCTGGCAACCGCCTGGCCTTTGTTCAGCATGGCGGCAATTACGGGCAGGTAAAAAACGCCTGCGCCACAGCATTTGTGGAATACAGCCAGGACGCCTTTTTTACATGGGGCTGGAAAACCCATGGCCATGCCAGGGGCAATTTTATCCCTTTGCCATATCCACAGCTAGCTGCCATTGAAAACCGTTGGCAGGGCGGTGGCCCTGCGCTGTTTATAGGCACAGAAATGGCGGCCTATGGGTATCGCCTCGATTCCCGCCCCACTCCTTTGCAATTCGTGGCCTACAGGCAGGCCAAGGCAGATTTTTTGGCAAATCTGGGCGGCGACCTTTGTGCCCAGACCCTGTATCGTCCTTATTTTTCACTGCCCGGCACATTGGCGGACGCTCCGTGGCTGCTAAAACGCTTCCCCGGGCTCAAGCTGTGTCAGGGCAACCTTTTGCCGCATATGCTTGCCAGCCGTCTGCTGGTGCTTGACCATCATGGCACCACCATGCTCGAGGCTTTTGCGGCCAATGCGCCTCTTGTGCTATACTGGAACAGGTCGCACTGGCCCCTCACCAAAGAGGCTGATGAATTGCTTGACCTGCTTTGGGAATGCGGCATATGGCATGACTCTCCCGCCAAAGCTGCGCAAAAAACACGGGAAATATGGGATGACCCCGCCAGCTGGTGGCATTCCTCACAAATCCAGTCCGCGCGGGCTGTATTTTGCCGGCGCCAGGCCCTTTTGCCGAATGGCGACATGGACGCGACGTGGCGAAAAACCCTGGAAGAAATGTAAAAATGTTAAAACAAATATTCGCTCTTCTGTTTTTTATGGCCCTTGCGCTGCCCTGTCCGGCTGCCACAGAAATGCCAGCGCCACAGGATGTGGAAAAGCAGCTGCAGGCCGCCAGCCAGGCGCTTGAAAGCAATGACTTCCCAAAGGCCGCGGGCATTCTCAAGCCTCTTTCCGATGCCGGTGTGCCAGAGGCGATGTATGCATATGGAGAACTTTCAAAGAATGGCAGGGGCATGAAAAAAAATGTGGCCAATGCTGTGCGTCTTTTTGGCCAGGCTGCCGAAAAAGGCGAAATCCGCGCCCAGAATGCCTATGGCATGGCTCTGGCATCCGGCCAGGGCATAAAACGCAATTATCGGGATGCGGCGCGCTGGTTCCGCAAGGCTGCGGAAGAGGGCCTCGCCGATGCACAGTATAATCTTGGCTATCTTTATGCTCATGGTCGGGGCGTTGCCAGAGATGAAAAAGCCGCCCTTGACTGGTATGGCCGCGCTGCCAACCAGGGGCTTGCGGATGCCCAGTATTCCCTCGGTTGGACCTACCTGAACTCAAAAGGTGAAAACCAGAGCGACACAAGAGCCGCGCACTGGTTTGAAAAGGCCGCCGGACAGGATCATCTGAAAGCCATAAACAATCTTGCCTACATGTATGCAGAAGGACGGGGATTTCCACGCGATTATGCCCGCGCCGTGCAGCTATACACAAGGGCTGCGGATGCCGGTTATCCTGAGGCAATCTACAATCTCGGTTTCATGTATGAACAGGGTAATGGCGTTGCCCAGGATTACAACAAGGCAGTGGAATTGTATCGCAAGGCGGCTGAACAGAATGAGGCCAGCGCGCAGTACAGCCTTGGCCTGATGTATGAACAGGGCACGGGCGTTCCACCCAATCTTGCAGAGGCAAATCGCTGGTACCGCCTCGCAGCGAAAAATGGCGACCCTGATGCCAGAGCTGCCCTGAGAGCCCAGGGCATACATGAAAACCAGGCCAGACCGGCCCCCAAAAGTCAGCCAAAGGCCCAGAAGGCAACGCCACCCAAAAAAGGTAAAAATCAGGAAAGGAAATAACCATATCACTTATTTTATTATATATTTCTGCTGACAGATATTAAGAAGCTGTTTTCACAGCCTCTTCGCCAGGCATTTCTGTATGGCGCACCGCGATTAGCGGTGAAAATGAGCCATCGACCCGATGGGCGGCCATGGGCCGTGCCCGTTTATGAGTGAAACGAAGCATACGGATATCGACAGCAACGCAAAACCACGTTTTTTGGCGAATGATCTTTTCATAAGCGTGCTTTGGCGCTTATGAAAAGATCTTCTAAATAAAGAGGCATGGAATTGGCCAGGCAAACATCCCGGTGGCAAGACGCTTCCTGTAGCCGGGATGTTTGCGTGGCCAGCTCTTCATGTGATACCAGCGTCGGCTTTTTTCCTTTTTCCCACCCCTGGATGTCTCCCAGCCAATTTTTTGTCTCCACAAATATGCGCCATCTGGAGATTGACAAAAATTTCACATGAGAGCAAACTCCCCTCCGTTCAAAATATGCCTGTGAAAAACCGGAGCAATACGCATCTGGCGCATGTGTCGGGTATGCCCTTGGGAAATATTCATTTTTGCAATTGCAGATTTATAAATTTATATGCTCAAAAAGTTATAACGCGATGAATACCACTTCTCCCCAGCGCGCTGATGATGAGCTTCAACAAACAGCCCTTTTCTTGCTGGAATATGCCTCTGCACAACTTGCAGCAGGTGGACAGACCCTGCGGGTGGCGCGAACTCTCGACCGCCTGGCCAAATGCTTCGGGTATGTCTGCCATGCAACCTTTCTGTCCAGACATGTTACCATGACCCTGTCACAAACAGGAATGATGCCTGTGACCCTGGTAGGCACTGTTCCAAATATGGGCCTGAATTTCAGGCAGCTGGTGGCGCTAAACAACCTGAGCTGGCTCGCGCATGACAGGAATTTGTCCTTTGCGGAAGTCAGGGGACGTTTTGGATCCATAATGGCAATGCGCCGATATCACCCTGGCTTTGTTCTTTTGGCTGCATCCATAGCCAATGCCTCCTTTTGCAGGCTGTTTGGCGGCGATTGCATTGCAATGCTGCTCGTATTTGCAGGCACCATAATCGCGCTGGGGTTGCGCCAATTTATGGATAAACGCCATGCTGCCCCGTGCCTGTCATTTATGATATCATCCTTCATTGCCAGCATTTTTGTCGCGGCAGGCACTCTAACCGATATTACAGACACCCCCCAGGTTGCCATAGGGTCATCCGTGCTCTTCCTTATTCCCGGTGTGCCCATGATAAACTCGACCCTGGACCTGCTTACCGGCTTTCCATTGATGGCTTTTTCCCGCCTTGTGCGTTCCTGTATGCTGGTCAGCTGCATCGGCCTTGGCCTGGGTTGCACGCTTTTTATAACCGGACTGGAGATGGAGCCTGTGGTGCGTTTAAATGCGGGCGCCAATCTGTGCCTGGATCTTTGTCTTGATGCTTTTTTGGCAGCCCTGGCATCCATGGGCTTTGCCATACTGTCCAATCCGGGAGCCTTTGTTATCGTAGCCGGAGGTTTTCTAGCAGCCGTAGGCCATGCCCTGCGCCTCTATCTTTTGCTAACCATGCAGACCGGCATAATCTCCGCCTCCCTCATCTCTGCCCTTGTTATAGGCGTATTATGCGTAATTCTTGCAAAACGTTTTCACATTCCTGGCGAATTTTTTTCATTTCTGGCTCTTTTGCCTATGATCCCCGGCATGTATGCCTATGATGTCATTCTTTCCACAATAAACTTCATGAATACGTCCGCCGTAATGGAAGCCACCCCATATCTGGTAACATTGATAAAAGATTTTCTCACAGTAATGTTTATTCTTTGCGCCATGGCTCTTGGAGCCATTACCCCGTTATTGGTGCAGCATTTATTTTCCGATTCTGAAAAATATAGACAAAAATTATATGCAAATGGAAAACAGTATTCCTAGAAAATCATTTTATTATATAAAAATTATAACAACCTAAAAAAGGAGAAATGGAAAATAGATTAAATAAAATATA